>CALXIG010000157.1 GCA_944388305.1 uncultured Clostridia bacterium | reverse complement strand
AAGTTGTATTTGCAACAAAAATATGATAGAATAAAAACAAAAAATGCAGAAAATATGGAAATTATCACGTAACACAAAATTGTCATTGCGCTATGCGGGAATTGGAGGAGCGAGAACGCCATGCTGCGGGTACTTTTAATCGACGATCAGCCGAGAGAATTGGCCGGAATTCAGAAAATCCTCAACTGGGAGGAGATGGGGCTGCGCATTGTCGGGACAGCAGGCAACGGGAAGGAGGGATTGCAGCTCGCGGAAGAGCTGCTGCCCGACCTGGTGCTGACCGATGTCATCATGCCGGACATGGACGGGCTGTCCCTGGTGCAGGCGCTGCGGGAGCGGTTTCCCGACGTCCGGGTGATCTGCATCAGCTGCTTCGACGATTTCAAATTCGTCAGCATGGCGGTGAATTACGGCGCCAGCGGCTATGTGCTCAAGCCGGTGCTGGCCCGGGAATTGCAGGAGGTGGTCTCCCGGGTCGCGGAAGATATCCGCATGAAAAAACGCCAGCAGCAGTTTTTGTCACAGTTTCAGGGCTTTGAGGCGAAGCCCTGCCTGCTGAAGGAGGCGTTTGGCCTGCGCCTGCTGCGGGGCGGACTGTCGCAGAAGGAGATCGCGCTGCTGCTGCGGGCCGCAGGCTGGGAGGATCAGTTTGTCGTGGCCTGCCTGGGGAACATCGGACCGCGGCAGTCGTTCCCGGCCCATTTTGCCGGGGCGGCAGCCTGCGCCGAATGGCCGGAGGCGACCGCCATCTGCCTGTTCCCCGCGGCCTCCCCGGAGGAAGAACAGAAGGTCCGCAGCGAAATTGCGCAGGCGATTCAGGCGCTCACGCCGGACGCGGAGTGCCGGGTGCTGGCCGGAATCAGCGGAAGGGTGCGCGCTGCCCTGCTCTTTCAGGCTGCCGGTGAGGCACAGGAGGCGATGCAGTACGCGGCCGCGGCGCCGGACGGAATCGGCCGCATCCCGGAGTCCCCCCAGCCGGAATTTCAGCTGACCGCCCAAATGCGCGCCAGCTGGAAGGAGTTTCTGGTCCATCGGGACTGGAGCAGGGTGGAGGGCCTGCTGAACCGGATCCTCCCTGACAGCCCGGTCCGGGAGCTGCGGAAGGCGTCGCTCTGCCTGTGGCTGCTGACGGCGGAGGAGTACAAGTGGGAATCCAACCGCACCCTCGAGATGCTGTACGGGCAGATCCCGCAGCTTTACCGGAAGGAACAGGCGGCCGGCCTGTTTCAAAAGGCATTTCAGCGCCTGTTCGAAAGTGCCGGCGGCGAAAACGAGGGGAACCGGCGCACCGTCATGCAGATGAAAGCCTACATTCAGCAGCATCTGGCGGAAAACATCCAGATTCAGAGCCTCGCGAAGGCGTTTTACCTCAGCCCCGGGTATGCGAATATCCTCTTCAAAAACGAAACCGGGCTGACCATCCACCAGTACATCGTCTATGAACACATGAACGCCGCCGTCCGGCTGCTGCGGGAAAAGCCTGAACTCAAAATTTACGACGTCGCCGCACAGGTCGGCTACCCGGACGTCGCATACTTTATCAATGTGTTCAAAAAGACCTTTGGCTGTACGCCCTCGCAGTACAAGCAAAGAGAAGAGGAGGCGGCGCAGAAATGATTCATCCGCTGAACCGCTTTCTGAAGGAAAGATCCGTCGCCAGCACGCTGATGTGCCTGATTCTCCCCATTTTGCTGGGCGTCATGCTGATTTTTGGAGAAATCAGCGTCCAGATCTACCGGAACGTGATCTCCGGTTACATCCGCAACGACCTTCAGTCCCTCACCGACAGCTCGGTGACGTATCTGGACAACTTTCTCTCCGAGGCAATGCGGCAGTCGTACTACATCTACTCCAGCCAGCAGTTCCAGGCGGCGCTGGAGGAAGCGGACGCGCTGGGGGACAGCATCTCCATTCAGCAGACCATGCAGATGTACAACGAGGTGTTCGACCCCCTTTTTACCGCCCTGAACAATCCGGTCTGGTATGTCAACCGGGTGTACCTGCTGGAGGAATCCCTCCACGCGGACCGCAGCTTTATCCGCTACTGTGACCAGCTTCCGGAGGAGATCCCGGTTTCGGAGATCACCGCCGCTCCGAACATTCCAAAATGGTATCTCGCCACAGAAAAGACCGCCTTTTCCTCCAAACAGAACTCCGATTCCGGGAGGCTGCTCTGCTACGTCCGGGTGATTACCACTTCGTCCGGAAAGCCGGTTGCCCTGCTCAATACGGAAATTTACCTGGACGCGCTGGAGCCGGTCATCGCGCAGGCCGTTCCGAAGGATGCCGGCGGCGTCTACCTCTGGCAGACGGCAGACGGCCAGACGATTTTTCAAAGCGGCGAATTTTCGCAGGAAGGATACTGGACGGCGCAGGGGACGCTCCAATGCAACAGCTCCACTCTGGTTACAGGGTATTCGACCGACTGGATCGAACAGCAGTCCCGGCAGCAGCACACCGCCCTGTTCGTGCTGTCGCTGTGCATGGTAATCGCCGCGTTTCTGATGATTTCGGCGGTATCCCGCCTTGCCCTCAAAAGGCTGCATATGGTCACCGAAAAATTCGCCGCCTTCGACGAAGAGGGACATCTGGCGAGTCTCGCCGTCCTGGAGGGAAAGGACGAAGCCGCCAGCCTCGACCGGGTGCTGACGGAGCTGTATCAAAAATATCAGGACAACGCCAACGCCTGCCTCCAGCTGGAAAAAGCCTGCCAGATCATGGAATATCAGATGCTGATGTCCAAAATCAACCCGCACTTTCTGTACAACACCCTTTCTGTCATCCGGTGGAGCATCCTGGAAGACGACAAGGAGGAGGCGGTCGACGCGGTGGACCACCTGGTCGCCTTTTACCGCGGCGTGCTGAGCCGGGGGAGAGATGTGGTGCCGCTCCAGATGGAGGTGGAGACCCTGCGGGAATATGTCCGCCTGCAATCCTACACCTATTCACGGACGCTGTGCTTCGACTGCCGGATCCCGCCGGGCGCCGGACAGTATTTTATCCTGAAATTTCTGCTGCAGCCGATCGTGGAAAACGCCATCCTGTACAGCCGTCCGGCAGAGGAATGCCGCATTGAGCTGAAAGCCCTTGTAAAGGGCGAAAAGCTCTTTCTGTATGTCTGGAACAACGGTCCGGCCATTCAGGAGGAGATCCGCAGCAGGCTCAACCACTTTAACTGCCTGAACGTCAGCCAGCTGTCCGCCCTGACAGTCAGTCGGACGGACAGAGAGAGCTACGGCGTCTACAATGTCATCTCCCGCATCCGGCTGCTGTACGGGCGGGAATATGGGCTCTGGTACTCTGTCCCGGAAAGAGGAGGAACGCTGGCGGAATTTCACCTCCCGCTCCTGACCGGATCCGGCACAGAGGAGCCGCGGGACAGGAAAGGAATATTGTAAAATCTCAGCAAGTTGTAAGAATCGAGCAATGTTTAACAAAAGTAAAAAATCAACGCATTTATTTTCGCAATAAATGCGTTGATTTTTTTCTACATGTCCGGCGGTTTCCTCGTTTATAATAAGATTAAAGCACTTTAGGAGGGAAATCTTATGCATCTTTCAAAAAAACGGACGGGAGGTCTGACAACAAACCGGTCGCTCTCCATGTACCTACTGCTCATACCCGGCCTCATTTTTATTCTGGTGTTTCACTATCTGCCGATGTATGGCGCCGTCATCGCGTTTAAGGACTACAACATCTTCGCGGGGAGCGACCCCATCAACGCAATTTTCGAAAGCGAGTGGGTCGGTCTGAAATACTGGGAGCAGCTGTGGGTCCAGGCGGAATTCCGCCGGGCGTTTTGCAACACACTGGTCATCAGCCTGATGAAAATTGTGATCGGCTTTCCCGTCCCGATCGTACTGGCGCTGCTCATCAACGAGATCCGCCTGACCGGCTACAAACGCATCATTCAAACCGTCCTGTATCTCCCGCACTTCATGTCGTGGGCCGTCGTCGGTGCGCTGTTTCTCTCCATTCTGGGCACAACGGGCCCCATCAACGCCTGGCTCCAATCGCTCGGATTTGAAGGCGTCAAATTTTTTATGAACGAACGGGTTTTCCCATGGGTGCTGCTGGTTTCCGCGCTGTGGAAGGAGAGCGGCTGGAACACCATCGTATATCTGGCGGCCATCACCGGTGTCTCTCCGGAGCTTTACGAAGCGGCTACGGTGGATGGCGCAACCCGGATGCAGAAGATGTACTATGTGACGCTGCCTTCCATCGCGTCCACCATCATGATGATGCTGATTCTCCGGTTAGGCAGCATCATGGCGGCGGGATTTGACCAAGTGCTGGTCATGTACAACCCCACCGTCTACTCTACGGGGGATATCATAGACACCTATGTCTACCGGATCGGGCTCGGGCAGCTCAATTTCAGCATGGGAACGGCTGTCGGCCTGTTCAATTCGATCGTCAGTTTTGTGCTGGTCATTTCATCCAATCTGTTCTGCCGGAAGATGTTTGGCCGCAGCATCTGGTAAGGGGGAGAGGCTGATGAAACAAAAGATCTCGTATCAGGAGCGGGTCTTCCAGACCGTCAACGCGCTGGTCTTTCTGGCACTGGGCCTGACAACGCTGCTGCCGTTTGTCAACCTGCTGGCAAAGTCCTTTTCCTCCGAAAGCGCCGTACTTGCCGGCCGGGTCGGGCTGTGGCCCGAAGGATTTCAGCTCGGGACCTATCAGTATGTCCTGACCGAGCCGCAGTTCCGGCAGTCGTTTGTAAACTCGATTCTGGTGACGCTCTGCGGCACGGCGCTGGCGATGGTACTCACCTGCATGGTGGCCTATCCGCTCTCCCGCGGTTGGCTGAGAGGGCGCAGACTCTTGATTCTGCTCTTTGTCTTCGTGATGCTGTTTAACGGCGGAATGGTCCCCACCTACCTGCTAATCAACGGGATGCACATGCTCAACACCTACTGGGCGCTGATTCTGCCGTCCGCATTTTCCGTCTACAACATGATCCTCCTCAAAAATTTCTTTGAAGAGCTGCCGGAAAGCGTCGAGGAATCCGCCCGCCTGGACGGAGCCGGCAACATGACGATCCTGCTGAAAATCATCCTGCCGATGTCCCTGCCCGCCATCGCCACAATCGGGCTGTTTTACGCGGTGGGATACTGGAACAACTACATGGGCGGCGTTCTCTACATCACCGATCCGCAGTACAAACCCCTCCAGCAGTATCTGTACGAGCTGGTCACAGAATCCCAGCGGATTCAGGAGGGGATGATTACCGGTGACTACAACATGGACCGCGACAGCATGAACGCGACTCCGGACGCCATCCGCGCGGCAACCATCATGCTGTCCAGCGTGCCGATTATGCTGGTTTACCCGTTCCTGCAAAAATATTTTGTCAAGGGCCTGGTGATAGGTTCAGTGAAAGGCTGAGCATTTCATAAATCATTTTCTTTAAAATCTGAAGGAGGAATACGTCATGCGCAAAATGAAAAGACTCATGGCCATGCTGCTCGCGGGGATGCTGATGATGGCCGGATGCAGCGGGGAGTCCGGAGAAAGCTCCCTAAGCTCCGCCGGAGAAACGCAGTCTTCGCAGGTCTCGCAGGCTTCCGGCAGCTCCGCGGAATCTACGGAGGTGAACCCCGCCGATGCTCCGACACTGAAGTGGCTGAGCTATTACGCTTCCTTTGATCCCAACAGCGAATACGCGGCAGGGCTGCTTGAGGAGCTGACCGGATACAAGGTGGAGTATCACCTCCTCCCATCGGAAAATGCCGAACAGCGCCTGAGCCTCGAGATCAGCTCGGGGAACCACTACGACGTAATGAAGCTGACCTACACGCAGTACGCCATGCTGGCAGGGCAGGGCGCGCTGCTCCCGCTGAACAGTTATCTGGATGAGAACCCCGGCATTCAGGCCAACACCGACCCCAAAGGCTGGTACACCGTAACCCAGCAGAGCGGAGATATCCTCGGTGTCCCGGAGGTGGGGCTTGTCCAGCTTTTCAACGCCCTGGGATTCCGCAAGGACCTTTTTGACCAGTACGGCTGGGAACTGCCGAATACGGTGGATGAATTCTACCAGCTGCTGGTGGACATCAAGACAGAGACCGGAAAGATCCCGCTGACCGGCAACCAGGCGATCCAGCCGACCGTTTTCTCCGGATTCGGGCTCGACACCTATGCATTTGAAATCAATGACGGCAAGGTGCAGAGCTACCTGCGCAATCCCGGCGTCAGGGAATACCTGACCTTCATGAACA
Organism: uncultured Clostridia bacterium; assembly: GCA_944388305.1. Classification (GTDB taxonomy): domain Bacteria; phylum Bacillota; class Clostridia; order Oscillospirales; family Ruminococcaceae; genus Merdivicinus. The sequence goes on along the minus strand of CALXIG010000157.1, from coordinate 14,310 downwards.
AACTCTACAACGAAGGGCTGATCGACCCGGACTGGCCGGTCAACAAGGGCGAAAACGTCGATCAGAAGATGTCGACCGGAGACGCGGTCATGACCAACATGTCGTGGTCCAGCACCCCCAACTGGACCCGGGCCTTACAGGAAACCGTGCCGGAGGCATCGTTTGAAAGCATTCTGCCGCTGACCGACTCCAATGGCGTCAAGCACATCAACCCCAACTCCGGCACCGCCATCGGCAGCGTCATGTGCATTCCGAAAGGCGCGGAGGAAAACGCCCCCTACGTGATGGACATGATCGAAAAGCGCCTCGAAAAGGACGTCTACTGGCAGTTCAATGCGGGCACTGAAGGCGTGCATTACAATCTGGAGGACGGCGTCCCGGTGCCGATTCAGCCCAAATACGCCGAGGACATGACCAACGGAAACTACTTCCAGACCTCTGTCAACTACTTCGAGCATCCCATTACCTGGATGAGCCGGGTCGCCAAGGACGAATTGCTCTACGACGCCTGGTACGACATGAATCTGAAATCGCTGGACTACGATTACATCTACGATCCGTTCTTCTTCAGCAACTTTGAAGAATATGAGAAGTACAACGCCTCCCTCTCGCAGAAGGCCAACGACTACTTTATGCAGGTCATTGCCGGCACAGAGTCCATCGACAGCTACGACAGCTTTCTGGAAAGCTGGGAGCAGGCAGGCGGTCTGGAGTACGAGGCCGGCGCGCAGGAGTGGTACGACAGCAACCCGGAAATCATCGAGCTGGCGTTGGCTTCCGAGCCCGCCTATAAGAGCGTGTTCGGCAAATAACCGGCGCGCCGCGGAAGGAGAGAAAGATCTGAATGGAAACCATTTCCTTTGAGCGCTCCATTCCGGTCCGCCATCAGGTGGATGTTCTGGTGGCGGGCGGAGGGCCCGCCGGCTGCGCCGCGGCGTGGGCTGCCGCCAAAATGGGGCGAAAAGTTCTGCTGCTGGAGGGACATTCCTGTCTGGGCGGTCTGGGCACCGCCGGGATGGTGCCGACCTTCATGCACATCAGCGACGGCTATCACCTGCTGTGCGCGGGCTTCGCGAGCGCACTGCTGGAGCGCCTCTACCAAGGCGCTGTACATCTGAAAACAGGGGAGACCGGAGCCGGACTGAGCATCCGCGCGGAGGAGCTCAAGCGCATCTACGATGAACTTCTGACCGAGGCAGGCGTGGAGTTCTACTTCCACTCCCAGCTCATCGGCGTCACCATGGAGGGCCGCAAAATCGACACCGCAGTTTTTGCGGCCAAAAGCGGACTGTTCGCCGTGCGCGCCAGGCAGTTTGTCGACTGCACCGGAGACGGAGATCTGAGCGTCATGGCCGGCGCGCCCTTCGATATGGGCGACGAGGAGGGGCACACCATGGCCGGGAGCCTCTGCTCCCTGTGGTCGGGAATCGACTGGAAGCGGGTGCAGAAACCGGATGACCGGGAAATTGCCCGCGCGATCGAGGATGGCGTCTTTGCCGTTCCGGACCACAGCCTCCCCGGCATGTGGAAAATCTCCGATTCGGTCGGCGGCGGAAATATCGGGCACGTGTTCGGGCTGGACGCCACAGATGAGCACTCGCTGACAAAGGGGCTGATCCGCGGACGGCAGTACATGCGGGAATACGAAACCTACTACAAAAAGTACCTGACCGGCTACGAAAATATGGAGCTGATCGCCACCGCCTCGCTGCTGGGCATCCGGGAATCCCGCCGGATCCGCTGCGTGGAAACCCTCACCTTCGAGGCGTTCCGGACGCTGGCGGTCTTCAGAAACGAGATCGGACGCTACAACTACAGCGTCGACATTCATCCGAGCAACCCCTCGCTGGAGGAACACCTGAAAACATCCGGAAATTTCAGCGCGCGCCACCTCGCAAAGGGACAGAGCTACGGTATCCCCTACGGCGCTCTGGTGCCGCAGAATACGGAAAATCTGCTGGTTGCCGGAAGATGTATCGGGACGGACAAGCTGATGGAAGGCTCCATTCGCGTCATGCCGGGCTGCTACATCACCGGGCAGGCGGCGGGCGCCGCGGCAGCGCTGTGCGCCGGAAACGCGCAGGCACCTGCCGGGTTGAATGTGCAAACACTGCAAAAAGTCCTGCTGGAGCTGGGCGCCTATCTGCCCAACGCAAAAACAGAGGACTGACCCATCGGTGCCGCCGGAAGAAACGCTTGCCTCGCGGGGCAGGCTGTGCTAGAATAAAAATCAGAGGCGGCCGCCTTCCTTTTCCGGCGCCGCCTGATTTTCCGCGCAGCGAAAACAGGAGGGATTTTGATGAACAAAACCGTACAAAACGGGCTCCAGCAATTTCTGGAGCAGGCCGTCCGGGACGGGCGGGAGCGCGGGGTGCAGGCCGCCGTCTACCTGCATGGAGAGCTGATTGCCAGCGCCTGGGCAGGCACCGCCGGCGCAAAAACCGGCCGCCCTGTGACCGAATCGACCCTGTTCCCGGTCTTTTCCAGCACCAAAGGAATCGCGGGGACCATCGTCCACCGGCTCGCGGAGCGGGGACTGCTCCGCTATGACCAGACCATCGCCAGCCTCTGGCCGGAATTCGCCTGCAACGGCAAGGAGCACATCACCCTCCGTCAGGCTCTCACCCACACCAGCGGCCTGCCGTCCATGCCGCCGGTCGGCATCGAGGGCCTCACAGACTGGGACACCGCCTGCCGCGCCATCGCGCAGCTGACCCCGGAGTGGGAGCCGGGCAGCCGCATGGAGTACCACGCCATCACCTACAGCTGGCTGGCCGGGGAACCGGCGGTGCGCGCCGCCGGAAAGTCCTTCCCCCAGCTTCTTCGGGAAGAAATTGCCGCCCCGCTCGGGGTGGAGGACGAGATGTTCGTCGGACTCCCCGCGTCGGAGGACAGCCGGGTCGCGGTGCTCGAGGAGCCGGCGCTGGAAAACTGTGACCTCGCACCCTACGCCTCCCCGTCCATTCCGCTCTGGATCCTTCCCCTTCACCGCTGGATGAACACCCCGGAAGGCCGCCGTTCCTGCGTCCCGGCCAGCAGCGGCATCATGTCCGCCCGGGCGCTGGCGCGCCACTACGCCGCCCTGCTGCCCGACGGGGCGGAGGGCGTCACTCTGCTCCCGCCCGAACGGGTCCGGGAGGCCCTCTGTCCGCTGGAAATTCCGGGCGGCAGCAGCTCGCCCCGGGTTCTGGGTTACGCGCTGGGGGTCCCGCATTCCGCCGTGCGGCCGGATGTTTTCGGCGCGGGCGGCTACGGAGGGAGCTTCGGCTTCGCCGACTTGCGGCATGGGTTGGCGGTGGCGTTCACCAAAAATCTTTACAGCCCCGCAGGCATTGAGAGCGAGCTGCCGCAGCTGCTGGGCGGGCTGCTCGGCATCGAGCTGTGAGGCAGACGGGAGATCACCTCTTCCGGCGGGAAATGCGCCAGGAATAGACGGTCATCGCAGCCGCCGCCAGCGCGGTAGCGGCCAGATAGATTCCCAGCGCCCAAATTCCGGGGAGAAACAGGCACAGAATCAGGCTGAGGACGCCGCTGCCCACCATCCAGAAGCCGCCCATCCGGTGGGTCCTGTACCAGACCTCCGCGCTCTCCAGCGTCCAGGGGGTCCGCACCCCCATCACCGAGTTGGGGCGGCATTTGGGCAGAAAATTTCCCAGCACAATGTCCATGACCGCCAGCACAGCCGCCAAAATGCGGTAGATGTCCCAGCTCATCTCTCCGGTGCCCGCCCGGGCGTCTGTCCAGGTGCTCGCCAGCATGACAAAATTCAGGGCGTTGAATACCGCCAGCAGCGCGATCCGGGTGACGGCAATGACTTTTTCGTTGCGGGATTTCCGCTCCTCCGGCGGCAGCGTTTCCGCCCCCACCGACCGGCGTGCCAGTCCGGTCAGCCCCCAGAACACCGGTGCCAGGACCAGCACCATCGCCGGCAGGATAAACAGCTCCGCCTTGCTGCCGTAGCGGTCCACCTCCCCCGCGAGGTTATAATGCGCGGGGATGATGTCCGGGAAAAAGGGGTAGGCGGCGGCAGACGCCAGCAGCGGCAGCACCGCCAGAATCCAATACCACACCGCCGCGGCAATTCTGCGCTTCATTTCGTCTCCTCCTTTGCAAACTGACGCAGCCACACCAGCACTTCCTCAAAAACCGAAGTGTTCAGCTGGTAGTCGATGAAATTTTTCCGGCGCGTTTCCTCCACAAGCCCCGCTTTTTTGAGCCTGGCCAGGTGGTAGGAAGCTGCCGCAGGCGCCATGCCCAAATGGGCGGCGATTTCCCCGGCTGTGCGGGGCCTTTCCCGCAGAAAAACGAGAATCTCACGCCGCGCCGGGTCAGAGAGCGCCTGAAAGGTTTCGGCAAATCCCATTCTCCGTCCTCCTGTTTCAGGATTTCTTTAAATAGATAATACACCCGCGGCAGCTCGAAGTCAAGAGGTACTTCAAAATTTATTGAAATACTTTTGGACGCAAAAAATCCCGTCCCCGGCAGAGGGGGCGGGATTTTCGCATATCCGGTTCATTTGGCGTAGTCGATCGCGCGGCTTTCGCGGATCATGTGGACCTTGATCTGGCCGGGGTATTCCAGCTCGCTCTCGATGCGCTTGGCAATCTCGCGGGCCGCGATGACCATCTCGTCGTCCCGGATGGATTCCGGCTTGACCAGGATGCGGATCTCGCGTCCGGCCTGGATGGCGTAGCATTTCTCGACGCCGTCGAAGGATTTGGCGATTTCCTCGAGTTTTTCCACCCGTTTGATGTAGTTCTCGAGGTTTTCGCGCCGGGCGCCGGGCCGTGCGGCTGAAATCGCGTCGGCGGCCTGTACCAGCGCGGCGATCACCGTTCTGGTTTCGACGTCGCCGTGATGGGCCTCAATCGCGTGCAGGACCTGGGCGTTCTCCTTGTACTTGCGGCAGATCTCCATGCCGATCTGAACGTGGGAGCCTTCGATTTCGTGGCTGAGGGCCTTGCCGATGTCATGGAGCAGGCCGGCGCGCTTGGCCAGGGTGACGTCGACGCCCAGCTCGGAGGCCATGATGCCGGCCAGGTGGGCGACCTCGATGGAGTGGTTGAGGACGTTCTGGCCGTAGGAGGTGCGGTAGCGCAGCCGTCCCAGCAGCCGGACCAGCTCGTGATGCAGGCCGTGGACATTGGTCTCCATCATCGCGCGCTCGCCCTCGGCCTTGATGCGGGCCTCGACCTCGCGGGTGGCCTTTTCGACCGTCTCCTCGATGCGGGCCGGGTGGATGCGTCCGTCGGTGATGAGCTTTTCCAGCGACAGCCGGGCGATTTCCCGCCGCACCGGGTCAAAGCTCGAGAGAGTGATGGCCTCGGGGGTATCGTCGATAATCAGGTCGACGCCGGTCAGGGTTTCCAGCGCCCGGATGTTGCGGCCCTCACGGCCGATGATCCGGCCCTTCATCTCGTCATTGGGCAGGGTGACGACCGAAACGGCCGCCTCGCTCACGTGGTCCGCGGCGCAGCGCGCGATAGCCAGCGAGAGCACCTCCCGCGCTTTTTCTTCCGCCTCATCTTTAAGCTGCTGTTCGTAGCTTGCGATTTTGAGCGCCTTTTCGTGGACCAGTTCGCCCTCCAGGCTGGCGAGCAGCTGCTCCTTCGCCTGGCCGGCGGTCAGGCCGGAGATGCGCTCCAGCTGATCGATCTGGCTCTTTTTGATAGTTTCCGCCTCGGCGAGCTGTTCCTCCGCCTGCCGGTGTTTTTCCTGGATGGCCTCTTCCTTTTTCTCCATGTTGTCCAGCTTGCGGTCGAGCGACTCTTCCTTCTGCTGGATGCGGCGTTCCTGGCGGGAAACCTCGGCGCGCCGGTCCTTGATGTCGCGGTCGGCCTCCGACCGCAGCTTGTGGACCTCTTCCTTGGCTTCGATCAGAAGCTCTTTCTTTTTTGCTTCAGCCGACTTATATGCCTCGTTGATAATGCGCTTGGCCTGATCCTCGGCGCTGCCGATTTCGCGCTCCGCGACCTTCTTGCGGTAGGCAATGCCGATAAAAAAGTCCGCGGCGCCAGCCGCGATCAGCGTGACGGCAAAAGTAATGATGCAGTACAGCAAAATTTTTGTGTCCATGCGGAATCAATCCCTCCTTCTCTCTTTCTTCTATTCTCAGGATATTTTGTGAAAAACAGATCCGCCCGGCGCGGAACATCCGGCGCCAGCTTCTTCACCTGCATTTCGCCCGGCTAGGGGCCGGGGACAGAGCAAGCCCTCCTTGAAACGCCTGCGCAGCGCGTCCAGCGTTTTCAAGCCGATTCCTCAGAACACAGTCAAATTGTATGAGAACAGGCATCAAAAAAGACTGGCCGCAGCGTACCGGCCGTCCATGCCGTGATTTTCAAGAAGAATACTCCATTCTATATTATTTTATTCCCAGAACGGGATTCTGTCAAGAACTTCTCCCGCACTTTCCGAACAAAATTTAATTGTTTCTCAGATTAACTTTTGCCATGACAGGTGCCATGGCACGGCAAAGCCCGCGGCGCCGGAGCACCGCGGGCAGGGAGGGGAAACGCCTCTCAGTCTTTCGAGGGATAGGTGTGCCGGAGGCGGCGCATGGAGAGCAGAAAAACCGGAATCAGCAGGACGTTTGCCATGATCCAGGCGGACATATTGGCCAGGCAGACCGCCGGGAAGCCGAAGACACCCACCAGGCAGAAGGCAACCGCCGCCCGTCCGGCCAGCTCGAACAGACCTGCCGCCATCGCCGGCACCGCGTATCCGAGGCCCTGCAGGGCATTGCGCAGGACAAGCAGCGTCCCCAGAAGGGGATAACCCACCCCGTTCAAAAGGAGGAACAGCCCCACCTGACCGAGGATGACCGTCTCGCCCGCATCGAGGAAGAGCAGGGCAATCTGCTGCCCCGCAAACTGTCCGATGAGGAAGCTCACCGCGGCGCAGGCCAGACTGACCACGAGGGTCTGCCGCACCCCCGTCCGGATCCGCCCCAGCTTGAGAGCGCCCAGATTCTGGCCGCAGTAGGTCGCCATTGTCACGCCCAGCGTCTCAAGCGGCTGGGTGAGGATCATCTGCACCTTGCTCCCCGCAGTGACCGCCGCCACCGCCTGAGAGCCGAGCATGTTGACGGCGCTTTGCAGGATAATGCTGCCGACCGCCGTGATGGAGAACTGCAGGCCCATCGGCAGGCCGATGCCGGTCATCCGCCGGATGTGGGGCAGGCTCGGGCGCCAGTCCTCCCGCCGCAACCGGAGAATGGGAAAGCGCCAGACCGCGTAAACGACGCACAGCAGCGCGGCGATCGCCTGGGAGAGCACCGTCGCGTAGGCCGCGCCCTCCACGCCCATGCCGAAACGCATAATAAACAGCAGGTCAAGCCCGACGTTGAGCAGGGAGGAGAGAATGAGGAAATAAAGCGGGCTGCGGCTGTCCCCCAGCGCCCGCAGGATGCCGGACATCAGATTGTAGAGCAGCGTCACGCCCATGCCGCCGAAAATGACAATGATGTAGTCGTAGGCCCCCTGAAAAATATCCGCGGGGGTCTGCATGATTTCCAGAATCTGGCGGGTGAACAGCATGGTGAGGGCGGTCAGCGCCACCGCCACAGCGCCCGCGACATACAGGGCGTTGGCCGCGCAGCGCCGGACGTTCGCCTCGTCCCGCGCGCCAAAATACTGGGCCATCGGAATGGTGAGGCCCGAACAGGTACCGGTCGCGAACCCCATGATGAGAAAGTTGAGCGACCCCGTCGAGCCGACCGCCGCCAGCGCCTGCACCCCGATGCACTTGCCGACGATGATGGTGTCCGCCATATTGTAAAACTGCTGAAACAAATTTCCCAGAAGAATCGGGAGGGAAAAAGAAAGGATCAGCCTCAGCGGCTTTCCCTCGGTCATATCCCGGACCATGGCCGCGTCACCCTTTCTGCCTGTCAAAATCAAAGCAGTATCATGATACTCGGAAAGGCAGATTTTGTCAAGATGCGGGGAAGAAAAATGCGCGGCAAAAAACGGCGGATTTCCGGCAAAAACTGCCATCTTCGGCGGAAAAACCGCAAAAAAATCCCGCAGAAACAAAAGCCTGCGGGAAAAGAAGGCGGCGCCTGCCGCCCAGGACGCGCGCAAAAAGCTTTTTCAAACCATCTCTTTCCATTTTTCCCGTTTTTTGCTCAAATCACTTGAAAAAGGGAAACAGATGTGCTATCATACAGTTGAGGAGCCGCCGCGCACAACACCGCCGGCCCACTCGGAAACGGCAAATAGCGGTGTCCAGCCAAATGGACCAGATTTGGCCGGACTACATACAGTGAACGCCCACTACATGCAACAGCAAGCTGCACCGCTCTCTTATTGTACAACATTTCCCAGTGTTTTGCAAGAAGAGCGCTGCGGAAACTGTGAGTCCGACTGCTTGAACAGTCTCCTTGCTCTTCAGAGTAACCGGCATGTGGATGGTTTCACATGCCGTCTTTTGCTGTTTCCGGTCAGGTGTCGAAGCCCCGCGGCCATGGAAAGGTAGATAGAGGCACGTTCGGGAAACGCACACCGCAAAAGGGGCTTCCGGCACCTTTCCGGAACAAAAACAGGATTGCAGCCTTCCAGGAGGGGCGCAATCCTGTTTTTTGTTTCCGCGGGAAAGGGTCACGCATTCGCCGCGCTGGTCATGGCGAAGTACTTGTCATTGGGAATATAGGCCGGGATGCTGTTGCCGGAGCCGAGAGCGTAGCCGCCTTTCTCCTCCGCGAGGGCGAGCATGGCTTTCGCGCGGGCGGCAATCTCCTCCTCGCTCGAGCGGATAAGGAAATCGACGTCCAGTCCGCCCAGAATGGCAATCCGGCCGCCCCAGCGGCGGTATGCCTCCTCGACGGGGACGATGTTGTCCTCATAGGAATGCCGGCCGTCGAACTGCATGTCCTCGATGATGTCCTCCATGATGTCGACCATGTAGCCGCAGGAGTGGAGGACCGCAGGCTTGCCGTACCGGTGGGCGGCCGCGACCATCTTTTTGTGCCAGGGAAAGACATAGCGCCGCATGTCGGCGACCGAGAGCATGGTCTGGGTGTTGAAGCCCCAGTCGTCGTTGATCATGAGGATGCCGACGGTATCGTACTGGGCGCAGTTCTCGTAGTAGTCGAGCAGGATGCCGCCCACCCGGTCAAAAATCGCCCGGACAAGGTCAGGGGCGTCGTAAAGCATGAGGCAGAGGTTTTCGTAGCCGACAATGCCGATGACGTTCTCGAGCAGGCCGTTGGGACCGGCGGTCATCACCTTCATGTTGCCGGGAAGCAGCGGGGCGATCTTTTCCAGCCGGGAATAGTCGGCCGCCCTGGCGTCGGGCCAGGGGTAGGCTTCAAAATCGTCCCAGTTTTTGATGAGGGCGTGCTCGTTCAGGGAGATGGTGTTCTTACGGGTGGTCTCGCCGGTGGGGAAGCCGAAGTTGCAGCCGGGGAAGTTCACGTAGTCGTACCCGCAGGCGGCGAACGCCCGGGCCATATAGGCCATCTGCGCGACGGGGTCAGGATCGGCGGGGGCGGGGCCGGCCGCCGCCTCATAGACGTTCTCATTCATAAAGAATTCGAACAGGGTGGGGCGGTCCGGCTTTTCGCAGCGGAGCACCTTGCGGATATTCTCAAAATTCGGTTTGCGGTGAAGCTGATTGGTCATCTGGATCCCTCCTTTTCTCCATTATAGTCAGAAACGCGGAGAAAAGAAAGGGCAATTTTTATCCGGTTGTGTCCATTTTTTGCGCTGCCTGGTAGGCGGAGGGGGTCTGGCCGCTCATCCGCTTGAAGGCGCGGCAGAAGGAGGAGGGGGTGTCGTAGCCCAGGGCGAAGGCAGTCTCCCCGGCGGTGAGCCCGTCGGCGAGGAGGCCGCGGGCGGCCTGGAGCTTCATCCGGTCGACATACTGCTTGAACGGCATCCCCATCAGCGCCGGAAAGCGGCGGGAAAGGTAGGCGGGGGAATAGCCCGCGAAATCCGCGACCGACCGGAGGGAGAGGGAGCTGGTGAGGTTGACGCGGATGTACTCCTCGATCCGGCGGCCCTCGCCGTTCTGGACGGAGGCGGGATGCAGCGGGGCGCCATGGCGCTCCAGCAGGCCGAGCGCCTGAAGGAGAAGCCCCTGGGTGACCGTCTCATAGGCCGGGCGGCGGAGGGTGAATTCCTCCTGGATCCGGGAAAAAATCCGCTCCATGCCGGGGCACTCCCCGGAGGCGAGGTGAATGGTGGGCAGCGGGCGGGGATGGAGGAAGGCCATCACGCCGATGTAGCAGTCCTCCTCGACCGAGCGGGTGGCGTGGACCGCCCCGGAGGCGATGAGGAGGGTGTCCCCCGCGCAGAGGGGAAAATGCTGCCCGTCCACCTCCTGTTCCGCCGCGCCTCCGAAGACAAAAAGCAGCTCGCAGCAGGGGTGCCAGTGTCCGGCCACCATCAGCCCGGCGGTGCGGCGGTAGTTGACCGTCACAAAGGGAACCGTCCCATGCAGGCGGTCTTCCAGATGTTCGCGGTATGGGAGCATGGCGGTCCTCCTTTCGTGATTGCAGAAAACAGGCGCGGCCCATCCTCTCCCGGCGGGAGCGGACGCGGCCGCGCGCTGCAATTTGCCGTATCGTAAAAAAATCCCCCATCCCACCCTTGCCAGAAACGCCGGCGCCCGGTTGTAAAAATGCGCGGTTATGGTGCGCCTGTATCTGTGCTGGACGAACAGTAAGGAGGGATCGAACCTCCGCGGGTCCCGCCGCGTACCATGACTGCAGCGGCCTTTCCCCGCCGCTTATGGGGTTTGGCGCCCGCCCGTTCCGGCACACACCGGGCGGTCAGGGGATGAGCTCCGTCGTCCAGTTGGCGGACTGGATCTGAACATCCAGCTCCCGCAGCTGTTTCGACAGGCTATCCACCTGCTTTTGCAGCGCCGCCACCGGGACGGTGCTGTAGATCTTGATTTCCATCCGGGAGCTTCTCCCGGAAATATTACTTGCCGTATTTAAAAAGTTCCGCAGGATCGAGATTTTCCCGGTCAGGCAGTCGCGCCGCGCCAGAAGGGCGGTCAGCGTCTCGCCGCCGGACAGCGGCCGGGCGTTGGTGAGGTTGATCTGCCGGATGAGGGATTCGAGTTCCGCGGTCACTTCGTCCAGCTCGCAAAGCAGGCTTTCCGGATCCTCCGCGGGCTGCTCACCCTCCTGCACCTGGGCGTTGAGGATGAGGCGCTGCCGCAGCTGCTCGAGCCGTTTCTGCAAATCTGCCCGCAGGATCAGGGCTTCCGCCAGTTTCATGGCCGGTTCCTCCTTGACTCCATCAAATTCAGCTCCATTATATCACAGGCATCCCGGCGCGTCAAGGCGTCACAGCCAGAGCGCGGCGGTGACGATGCGCGGATAGTACGGCGCGCCGATGACCTCCCGGGTATCGCAGAGAATCTGGTCGGCAATGGTCAGCTCGCGGGCGCTCACCTGCGCCCAGCCGATGACTTCCTCCACCATTCCCGCCGGCATGGTCAGGCCGAGCGCCTCCTCCATCGCGTAGATGGTGAGCGCCGACTTGGACGGCCAGGTGTTGCGGCTGGTGCTGCTCAGCCGCAGTCCGCCCGAAACCGCATCGAGGCAGACCCCCTTCTCGAGGCAGGCCGCGCAGTGGGCGCGCAGCAGGGAGAAAAGCTCCGGCTCCTCCGCTTCGGTCAGGGCGCCCAGGCTGTAGGGGATGGCGAGGGCCTCGGCAGCGGCTATGACGGCGCCGGGGATCTCCCGGTAGGCGTTGGCCTTGAGCAGAGGGCTGTCCGGCTGCCGGTACAGGGCGGCGGAGGCGCGGCATTTTTCCAGCATGGCCTTCGCGCGGGCGTCTGTCCCGGCGTCTCCGGCGAGTGCGCAGCAGCGGCGGAGAAGCACCAGAGCGCACCAGGTCTTGATAAAGACGTAGAGGTTGCCGGCGGCCTCGAGCAGCGAGTGGTCGAGGGCGTCGTAGGTCGTGCTCTCCAGCCCGCAGGTGCCGCCCCGGGCGGAGGACGCCTTGAGGATGCCGTTGCGCTCCTCCGGAACGGGGGCGTCGCGGTTTTCGAGGCTCTCCATCAATTTTGCGAGGAGGCCGCCGTGGGACCGGAGCCAGTCCGCGTCCTTTTCATGCAGGGCATAGCCCGCCATGCAGTAGATGCCGTTTAACAGCTCCTCGGTGGTCATATAGAAGTAAAAGCCCCTGTCGGAGTCGTTAGCCCGCTCGTAGCCGCTGTTTCCGCGCGGGGAGTAGGTGAAGTAACAGCCCATATCGTGGGTGAAGCTGAGTCCCCCGGGGTAATCGCCGGGCCTGCCGGGGAAGGTGACCCGGTCCTCGTAGGAGTAGTCCTCGAGGAACTCGTCCATCAGGCTGCGGACAATCCAGGGGTTGCGGCGCAGCTCCCAGGCGATGTGGTCGGCGCAGAGGTCCATGGTATTGCGCCAGATGTAGGCCCCTTCGCCGATATTCCAGCGCACCCGGCCGGTTTCATCCTCCAGCAGCTGGGAGGAGGCGTAGTAGGCGCGGACCGCCTGGCAGAAGAGCGCCTTGCGGGCCGGGTCCTGGCCGGGCCGGGAAAGTTCCGCATCCGCCTCGTGGGCCATCCGCTTCAGCTCCCCGGCGTTCCGGAGGACGGCGGAGGCCCCCTCCTCGAGGGAATGGAAGTAGCGGTTGTAGTAATAGCGGGTGCGCAGCGCGCCGTTGCTGCCCGCTTCGGCGTAGACGCTCCAGCTCACCGCGAGGGTGCGGGTTTCGCCGGCCGGGACGGGCAGGCAGAGGAAGGCGGGGCCGTTCTGGTGGACAAAATGCGCCCCCTCCGTCAGGAGCCGGGCGGCGTCCAACCCGCGTGCGAGGTAGGCGCCGCTTTCCTTTGCGGCGGAAAACATCCAGTCGTCGCGGTAGCGGATCATGCAGAGATTTTCATCTTCCAGGGCGTAGATCCGCTTCATGTCATGGAAGAGAAACCCCAGAAAGGCGGTGCAGGGGGCGGTTCCGGCGGTGTTGTCCACCGTCACCTCCAGCAGAATGCCGGGCAGGCAGCAAACGGCCGGGATCTCACCCGCCTCGCCGTCCGGGAGGGCGGTGCAGGGGGTGTATGCAGTCAGGGTGATATTGCCGGCGGAAAAGCTGTCGCGGGAAGGGGTGAGGGTGCGGGAAATCTCCTCCTCTCCGCAGACGCCGAAGGCGTCGAGCGGGCCGCGCCGCCGGGGAGCGGATTCCTTATCCCCTTCGGCGGTCAGCTCCGCCTTCGACGGTTTCGGTTGATCGGCAAAGGCGATGGTGCGCAGGCCGTCCGGACCGGCCGCGCCCGCCAGCAGCGCGCCGGACTTTTTCACGTTCGGCTCCTGAAAGTCGACGCTGACGGCCGTACCGGGCGCGCCGAAGGTGAGGCTCGACCAGGCGCCCACAGGGGCGTGGTGGGTGTGAAACAGGGGACATTGGTACATACAAAAGCTCCTTTCCGCTTGTGCTACTATCATGTTACAACATCTGTTCCCGCCTGTCAAGCAAAAGCCCGGCAACTCCTCTTTCCGCCTCAGCCGGGGTTGAAAATCCGCCCTGGCGCAGGCATTTGGAAGGCAGTGCGGACAGTCTCATCGTTTTCCGCTATACTTTGTCCATACAGGGGTGGAGAGGAGGCGGCAGGCAGAATGGGCGGCTTTATCGAATTTGCGCTTTTCGCGCCCATAATGAAAACTCATGATGTACCTCCGTTTCAATCTGTTTGCGTGTAAAACCGGATCGAGACGGAGGGGGAGGAGAACGGCAGCCGGAACAAAATCCAGCGAATTCTCTGTGAAAATCGCTGGATTTTTCAAAATTAGGTATCCATCTGGCTTTTGCGGGGAAATTCCCGCAGAAAACTCGACAGCATTTCTCTATACTTGCTAAGAACTTCCAGCAAATACAGGGGAATGCCGTCGAATGAAATAGGGGCGCAGACAGTCCAGCATCTGTCCGCGCCCCATAAGCAGGCGGTGATATTCGTTCGGTTTTACCTCCTGTTCCGGGAGGCCAGTCGAAAGGGGTAGCAGCTCATAGGCGGTCCTTTCCAGCAGCCTTGATCTCTATGGTTAACCGTTGTTTTCGATTTTCTCACAGCGCACTGTCAGGCGGGTCTGGCCGCTCAGGGTGCAGGTGAAAAGGGAGAGGTCCCATTCCCCGGAAACCATGTCCCCGATGGCAGTGGACCGCAGCACCTGGATCTCGGCCACATCGTAGGCGAACATGTTCCCGTCCGCATCGGGGGACGGCTCCGGCTTTTCCGTTGTGACCGGCATCTGTTCCAGCACCCGGCTGGCTGTTTCCCCGGCCCGCTGCTCGTCCCAGAGGTTATACCCGGTAAGAAGGAGGGCCGCCGCAATCAGCA
>CALXIG010000156.1 GCA_944388305.1 uncultured Clostridia bacterium | reverse complement strand
TGCCATCCAGGAGGACGCCGTTCTCGCCTGGAAGGAGTGCGGCGCGAAGGAAAGCGGCAGCTGGCGGGAGCTGTTCGGCCGCTACGGCGACGAGGCATTACAGGCTTACAGCATGGCCTGCTACGTGGAGGAAATCGCCGCCGCCGGCAAGGCGGTCCACCCCATTCCCGCTTACACCAACGTGTGGCTGGACAAGCAGGGAATGGATATCCCGGGAATCGGATATCCCTCCGGCGGGCCCGCCATCAAGAACCTGTTTTTCTGGAAGGCGTTCGCGCCGTCCCTCGACATGATCTGCCCGGATGTCTACAACCAGTCCCACCGGGATTACCACGAACACATCCGGCCGTACTTTCGCCCGGACAACCCGCTGTATCTCCCGGAGACCGGGTGCGGCCTTCCCTCGGCGCTGCATCTGTTTCCGGCGATCGCCAGGTACGGCCTGACCGGCGTGCATTTCTTCGGCGCAGAGAGCGTGGTGGCGCCGGACGGCTCGCTGGCGCCGGAGGCCCTTCCCATGAAGGAAGATTTCCAGTGCCTGTCGGCGGTCTGGCCTCTGCTGCTCAGGGAGCGGGGGAGCGGCCGCATTCAGGCGGTGGAGGAGGAAGAATTCGCCACCGAGCAGCGGCTCTTTTTCGACGGCGTGCGGATCCTCGTCCGGTTCGGTCCGTTTCCCCGGAGCGGGGATTACCGCTATCACTTCCGCACTGCGCCCCAGCGGGGCCGCGGTCTGGTCATTCGGACGGGTGAAAGGGAGTTTATTCTCTGCGGCGCCGGATTCTCCGCGGCTTTCCGCTCCAATCCCCCGCTCAGCTGTCCGAAGGCTCCGCAGCAGGACGATCAGCTGGAGCATTTCGTCAACTACCTGACTGTTGAAGAGGGTTTCCTGGATGAAAACTGCGTCTGGCATGTCAGACGCGTTCGCAACGGAGACGATACCGACTTCGGTGTCTATGTTTTTCCGGACAACGGCGCAGTCCGGGTCGTGCTGGACAGCATCGACCTGTAAGGTCCGGCGCACTCCGCAAAAAAAGCCTTTCCCCCGCGGGGGAAAGGCTTTTCTGTATGATTTTCCGGCGCGCAGGCTCAGACGTTTTCCAGCGCCTGCTCCACGTCGGCGAGAATGTCCTCAATATTCTCCAGGCCGACAGAGAAGCGGATGAGGTCCGCGCCGACGCCGGCGGCGGCCAGCTCCTCGTCGTTCATCTGGCGGTGGGTGCTGCTGGCCGGGTGGAGGACGCAGGTCTTGGCGTCCGCCACATGGGTGACGATGGAGGCGAGCTTCAGGTGCTTCATGAAGTTCTCCGCGCCCTTGCGGCCGCCCTGAATGCCGAAGGAGACGACGCCGCAGCAGCCGTCCGGGAGATACTTCCGGGCCAGCGCGTGGTACTTGCTGGAGGGAAGTCCCGCATAGTTGACCCAGGAGACCTTCGGGTGTTTTTCGAGGTATTCCGCGACCGCCTGCGCGTTTTCGCAATGGCGCGCCATCCGCAGGGGAAGGCTCTCCAAGCCGAGATTGAGCAGGAAGGCGTTCTGCGGGGACTGAATCGAGCCGAAGTCCCGCATCAGCTGGGCGGTCGCCTTGGTGATGTAGGCGCCTGCCAGTCCGAAACGCTCGGTGTAGGTGACGCCGTGGTAGCTGTCGTCGGGGGTGGTCAGGCCGGGAAACTTGTCCGCGTGAGCGGTCCAGTCAAACTTTCCGCTGTCCACGATGCAGCCGCCCAGCGCTGCCGCATGGCCGTCCATGTATTTGGTGGTGGAGTGGGTGACAATGTCGGCGCCCCATTCAAAGGGCCGGCAGAGAACCGGTGTGGCAAAGGTGTTGTCGACAATCAGCGGCACGCCGTGGGCGTGGGCCGCTTTGGCGAAGCGCTCGATGTCCAGCACCGTCAGGGCGGGGTTGGCGATGGTTTCGCCGAATACCGCCCTGGTGTTGGGCCGGAAAGCAGCTTCCAGCTCCTCGTCGGAGCAGTCCGGCTCGACAAAGGTGAAGTCGATGCCCATCCGCTTCATGGTGACGGCGAAGAGGTTGAAGGTTCCGCCGTAGATGGTGGAGGAGGAGACGACGTGATCGCCGCAGGAGCAGATATTGAAGACTGCGTAAAAGGATGCCGCCTGTCCGGAGGAGGTGAGCATCGCCGCGGTGCCGCCTTCGAGGGCCGCGATTTTGGCTGCGACGGCGTCGTTGGTCGGGTTCTGGAGGCGGGAGTAGAAGTAGCCTTCGGCCTCCAGATCAAAGAGTTTGCCCATATCCTCACTGGTGTCGTACTTGTAGGTCGTGCTCTGGATGATGGGAATCTGGCGGGGTTCACCGTTTTTCGGCTCATAGCCCGCGTGCAGGCATTTGGTTTCCAGTTTCATGGGAAATGACCTCCTGATAAAAGTGTGGGAGAAATTGCGCTTTCTTTTAGTATACTGGATTTTGCAGGCTTTTGCAAGAGTCCGCGCTTTCCGCATAAAAGGCTCCTCTGCCCTTGACAGAGGAGCCTCTTTTTAAGAAAATGCGCTTATGCCCGCACGGCGTTCTGGTAGAGTGTCAGGTAAAAATCCAGCAGCTTCTGGTTGGTCTCTTCCCGGCAGCGGACGATTTCGGCGATTGCCTGCGCCCTGCCTGCACCCGCTACATCCTCCGGCGCACCGGGAGTCTGCGAATAATTGGACGGGATCTTTTCCAGCGTGGCAAGCGCCTGATAGATATGGCCGCTGTCGCGCTGGATCTCCTCAATCCGCTTGAGAATTTCCGCCGGATTTACCGCAGAAGCTTCCTGATATTCTTCGCTCATTTTCGTTTCCTCCAAACTTCTATTTGGCGGACACGTCAAGCAAATGGTCTGTTCATCCACGAAGCGTGCCCTGCCGTGTTTCACCAGGCCTTTGGCCCGTTTGGGATAGGTCGCTTCCAGCAGGTTCCCCTGCCCGTCGATGACGCGCACTGTTTTTTCCAATGGGTGTCCTCCCCTCCGCGCCGGGTCAGCC
>CALXIG010000155.1 GCA_944388305.1 uncultured Clostridia bacterium | reverse complement strand
GCGGCAGAGAGGCGTTTCCCCTCTGTTCCCAGTATAAAGCAGGCAGGCAGGCGCTGTCAAGCGGCGCATCCGGGAGGCTGGTGCCCTTCCTTACGCCTGTTCCTCCGCCGTGGTAATCTCCCAGCTTTCCAGGCAGCCGCCCCGCCAGCGGATCTCGACGCTGTGGCCGCCGCTCAGCCGCAGGCCGCGCAGATGGCCGTTCTGCCAGGAGGCGGGGAGAGCAGGCAGCGGGACAGGCTGGGCGCGGTGGCTCTGGACCAGCATTTCGGCGATGCCGGCGGCCGCGCCGAAGTTGCCGTCGATCTGGAAAGGCGGGTGAGCGTCGAGGAGATTCGGGTAGCTGCCGCCCCCGAATGAGGTTTCGGTCGTCTCGATGGGAGTGAGCTGCCGCCGGATCAGCCGCAGGCAGTTTTCCCCTTCCCCAAGCCGCGCCCAGAGACAGATTTTCCAGGCAAGGCTCCAGCCGGTTCCATCAAACCCGCGGCCGAGCAGCGACTTCCGGCAGGCTTCCGCCAGCTCCGGCGTGTCCTCCGGGGTGATGAGCGCCGCCGGATAGAGGCCGTAGAGGTGAGAGAGATGGCGGTGATGCGGGTCTTCTTCCTCAAATGGCGCGTGCCATTCCAGCAGCCGCCCGTCCTCCCCGATCCGGAAGGGCGGGAGTTTCGGAAGCGCCGCCTGAAGCGGCCCGGTCAGCGCGTCGGTGATGCCGAGCGCCTTCTGAGCGGACAGGCAGTTTTCAAACAGCTCGCGGATGATGGCGGTGTCCATCGCTGGAGACTGGTCGAGGGAAAAGGCCTCGCCGCCCTTTTTGTAGCGGTTTTCCGGGGAAATGGAGTACATGGTCACCAGCTCGCCCGCCTCATTCTCCACCAGAAAATCGAGGAAAAAGGCGGCTGCGCCAGCCATGACGGGGTAGGCTTTCTCCCGCAGGTAGGAGAGATCTCCGCCAAAGCGGTAGTGCTCCCAGAGCGGCTCACAGAGCCAGGCTCCGCCCAGCGGCCAGGGCGCGTAGGTCATGCTGTAGGTCCTGCGCTCCGGGTCGCCGACCGGCGCGGTGTGCGCCCAGATATCGGAATTGTGGTGAGCGGTCCATCCTTTCGCTCCATAATGGGTCCTGGCTGTCTCTTCACCGCGCACAGCAAGTGCCTGCATCCATTCCACAAGCGGCTCAACGCATTCCGGGAGCGCGCAGGTCTCGGCCAGCCAGTAGTTCATCTCGGTGTTGATATTGATGGTGTAGTTGGAACTCCATGGCGCGCGCATGTGCGGATTCCAGATCCCCTGGAGGTTTGCCGGCGCGCTGCCCGGACGGGAGCTGCTGATGAGAAGGTACCGCCCGTACTGGAAAAGCAGGGCGTACAGCCCCGGGTCGTCCGCTCCCTCCTGCACCGCGCGGAGGCGCTCGACAGTAGACAGCTCCTCCAGCGCCGGATTGTGCCCGAGGTCCAGTTCCACGCGGTCAAACAGGGCGGAGACATCGGTGATGTGGGCGAAGTAAAGCTGCCGGTACCGCCCGTTTGAAGCGGCGAGCGCCTTGGAAAGGCGGGCGGATTCATCGCCGTCCGGCATTTTTCCGAATCCGTTAAAGCTGGTGGCAACGCAGAATCGGAATGTTACCGCGTCGGCGCCTTCCACTCGCAGGCGTCCCTCCTCCGCAATCACCTTTCCGCCTTCGGCGGCGGCGCAGAGGGCGGCCGCAAACCGGACGGTTTTGGAAACCTCCGGCGGGTCGTAAACAATGGGGTCTGCGCAGTCGTAGTAGGGCGGTCTCGCCTCGCGGGGGCAGTCGCCGTCCAGCCGCAGCATCCCGTCCCGGATGTACACCCGGCTCCGCAGCGGGCATTGCAGCGCCGCCTCAACCGAAACGCTGCCCGGCCGGTCCGCCTCCACCCGCACAATCAGCGCGCGGGCAGGATAGGAGGCGAACACCGTGCGGGTATAGGTCACCTCTCCCGCAGTGAAGCGGGTGGTCTGAATGCCGGTGCGGATGTCCAGCGACCGACGGTAGGCGGCGGGCTCTCCCGCCTCCGGCATGGTGAGAAAGAGATCGCCCAAAGGCAGATACCCCTCCGTCCACTCGCCGAGCAGGTGCCGGTTGGCGATTTCCTCGGCCTCGCCGGTGCGGCCTGCCGCAAGGAGGCTGCGTACCTGCCCCAGATAGGCGGACGCTCCAGGGTTGTTCTTATCTTTTGGATAGCCGGACCACAGGCTGTCCTCATTGAGAGCCAGCCGTTCCTTCCAGACGCCGCCGAAGGCCATCGCCCCGATGCGGCCGTTACCAACCGGGAGGGCCTCCTCCCAGACCCGGGCGGGCGTTTTGTACCAGAGTTCCTGTTTCATATCGTTCATCCTTTCAGGGAAATTGGAAAGAAAAAGGCTGTATGCTGCCAAACGCATACAGCCAGGCGGCCATTCCGGCCAAAATCAGGGAAAAGGAAAGGAGCTGCCACCCATATCCTACCACAATCCCTGTAAAAAATCTGTCGGAATCGGGGTTATGCTCCGCGAAGTTCCCGCAGAATTCTGCCGGATTCCCGGATCTCGGTTTCAAAGCAGCTCTGCGCGCTCCCCTCGATGCTGACCGTTCCTTCGTACCCGGCAGCCTTGAGCATATCAAAGAGGCCGCGCTGTTCCTCGCGGGTTTCCTCACGCGGGAGACAGCGGTCGATGCAGTTTGCGGTGTGAACATGCTGGAGCATCCGTTTGACCGAAACGATATCCAGCGGGTCCTCGTGATTGCGCAGAAAGTGATAGTAGTCGACCAGCAGCCGGATGTGGGGACGCTCCGTCTCCCCTGCCAGCCAGAAGCCTTCCATCGCCGTGTTCAGGGTGTTGCATTCCACCACGCTGAGCGGCTCAATGGCGATATTGATGTCAAAATCCTCGCAGTAGGTCTCGACCAGCCGCAGAAAACCGACCAGCTGAATCCAGGCCATCTCCCGCGGGAAGCCGGGCGGAGTGCGCCGCGCGCCGCCGCTGCCGAAGACGATGGTTTTCGCCCCGAACGCGCTGGCCGCCGGGAAGGCCTTATCCAGAAAACGGCGCGCCCTGCCCAGATCAGCCGCCGGGCCGACGAGGGGGATATTGCCGGGAATAAAGAGGTTCATCGCGAGGCAGGGCAGGCCCTCCTCCCGGGTAAAGCGGACCGCTTCCTCCAACTGCTCGGGGGAAAGCGCGGCGCAGGCCTGCACGCCGTATTCCACAAAGTCGAAACCGGCCTCCCGAATCTGCAAAACCTTTTCGCGGGATTTTTCGTCCACCGGGACAGGGGTACAGCATCCAATCTGCATCATCATTCTCGTCTCCTTTGCATGTATGATTTCAAAACTTTACAACGCCGGCGACCTTTCACCGGCGTCATCCGGCGTTTCTTCTCCGTCCAGCCGCATCCAGAGGAAGGTAATGGGATTGCCGTAGGCCTCCGCACGCTCCTCCCGCAGCACGCGGAAGCCGGCCTTTCGGTAGGCGCGGAAAGCGCGGTCATTTCCCTGAATCACCCGCAGCAGGACGGGGCCGCGATACTGGTAGTGCTCCCGCCCGAAACGGACGCAGAGGCGGGTGAAGTCCGCGCCGCAGCCCTGCCCCGTGCAGTCCGGGCGCAGGCCCAGACCGATCTCCATCCGGCCCGCGGCGTCAAAGCTGTACTCGAAGAAGCCGATCATCCGCTCCTCGCGGTCCAGAACCGCAAACCAGCTTCCGAGATTCGCCTCCATCACCGCAAGCTCCCTCTCCCGGTATTCCGTCGGAATATTGTAAAGGGTATAGGGCGCGGGATATTCCCAGCTGAGATATCCGGCGGCCTGACCGGCAGTCATGGGCAGAACGCGGCAGCCTGCCAGGTCCATCTGCCTCTCCCCTTTCAAATGGAAGTTTTCTCCGAATCCGCCTGCTGCCCGGAATCGAGCACCATCCGCACAATTTCGCGCAGCAGCAGGCAGCACAGCGCCAGACAGCCGAGCTGAAAGAGCACCTGCAGCAGCTTTTTCATGAAATTCCCTCCTTACAGAAAATACCGGTTTTCCCGCCGCGCTGCGAGCCGTCTGGTGAACGCGGCGGCAAATTCCAGGTAGGCGGGATCGTCCATGCGCTTTGCTCCTGCCGGACAGCGCCGGACACAGCGCAGGCAGGAGATACAGCGCTGCGGGTTCACCGCGAAGCCGTTTTCCGGGCGGATCGCACCCTCGGGGCATTCCCGGGCGCACAGTCCGCAGCCGGTGCAGCTCTCCGCCGTGCGGGGAAAGAATTTTCCGCCGTTTCCGCCCTCCCTGTAAGGCCGGTTCCCCGGGATATCGGGCGCCGAATGGCCGCCGGCGGCGAGCTTTTGCGCCGCTTTTTCCGCAAAGGCGGCGTCCTCCGCGAGGTCGGCGGCGTTGGGGCGGCCCTTCTGGATCTCGCCGTAGGTGTGCTCGCCGACCAGAGCCGCGGCGGCGACGGGGCAGAAGCCCTGTTCCCGCACAAGATCGGCCAGCTCGAGCAGCGCGTCGTCAAAATCGCGGTTGCCGTACGTGACGGTGACGATACAGGGGGTGCCGTCCCCTTTCAGGCGCCGGAACCGCTCCGCCGCGCCGCGGTAGATCCGGCCGCCGTAGACCGGCGCACCGAAGACCACCACCTCGTCCGCGCCAAAACAGGTGCGGGCGGGAACCGCGTCAAACCGGGTCAGGTCAATGCTCTCCCAGGCGCCGCAGAGAGCGGCAGCTATGGCCTCCGCCCCGCGCCTGGAGGTTCCGGTGGCGGAAAAATAGACGGCCGTGGCCTTTTGAAACAGTTTCACCGGAATTCCTCCTCACTCCCGCGGCGCAAGCGCCTTGCAGATAAAGTCATAGGCATCCGTCCCATACCAGCGGTGGACGCCATGGTTCACCGAGTGGAACAGCCGCTCCTCCGCGCCGAAAAGCCGGTAGGCGCGCCGGGTGACCGCGAGCTGGGCGCGGACATTCTCCAGCCCGCCCGCGCCATTCAGGGGGTCCTGATCCCCCGTCTCGATCAGCAGGGGGCGCGGCGCCGCCAGCGCGCCGATATCGCCCATGTCCACCGTTTCCCAGAGGTGCGGGACATAGTTGCAGGAGCAATTGTCGCTCAGCAGCAGAAGCGCGTCGTGATATCCGTAAAAATACCCGCTCACCGCGGCAGCCTGCACCCGGTCATCCAGCGCGGTCAGCCAGAGCGTCTGCTGCCCGCCGCCGGAGAGTCCCGCCGCTCCCAGGCGGGAGAGGTCGCAGTCCGGGCGGGTTTCGATGTAGTCGATCAGCCGCATCAGGTCGAAGACCCACATGCCGGTGACCGTCAGCCCCAACGGAATCGCCATCTGGTTGATGGTCTTGCAGGAGCTCTTGAGAAGATCATCCTGCTCGAAAATTTCGCGCCGCTCGCCAAAGCCGCGGGCGTCCGGGCAGAAGACCAGAAAACCCCGCCGCGCAAACTCGAACGCATACCAGTAGTTGTAAATCTCAATCGCTTCGGCGACCGCAGGGATGTCGGTCCGGCCGCCGGTCGCCTCCTTACCGCCGCTGGAATGGCCGTGCGGGCAGATCATCACCGGCTTGCAGACGGGGCCGCCCTGCGGCTCCAGCAGGTAAAAGGGCATCCAGACCCCTTCCTCGGTCTGAATCCGGTACTTGTGGCGGACAAATGGTTCGCCGGGCAGCGCCTCGGTCGAAAGCAGCTCCGGACAGAGCGGACATTTTTCCAGCCGGGACAGACCGGTCAACTCGGCCAGCCTGCGGCGGGTCTCCTCCTTCCAGGCGGCATACTCCTCCGGCGTATCTGCGCGGAGCGCGCAGCTTTTCGGGGTCTCCCGGAAGCGGCGGGAAAGTTTCTCCATTACGGTATAGGGCTTGCACATTGTCATTCCTCCAAAGGCACGGGGTCGTTCGTCTCTATATTACTATAATTTTCTCCGGAGCGCAAGACTTTTTTGCGAATTCTGCCCGATTTTTTTTACATTTCCTGTGCATGGGCAGAATTCGCGTCAAAGCTGAATTGTAACTCATAAAAACTAAACACAAAGGGAGAAAAATATTGTATAATGATCACGTAAATTCATCCGCGGCAACTTATTCCGGCAGCTGTATTTCCCTGCCGCCGCCATGCAATCGAACGGAGGTCTTTTCCATGCTTCACGTATCAACGCCCAGCCGCATCTGCCTGTTCGGCGAACACCAGGATTACCTGGGTCTGGAGGTCATCGCCTCCGCCATCAACCTGCGCTTTTCCGCCAAAGCTGCGCCGCGCGCCGATTCCCTGCTCCACATCCGCATCCGCGACAAATCCATCTGCGAGCTCGGCGCGCAGAACACCGAAGGACGGTATGAGGAATCCGTCATCGACACCGCGTCCGAACTGGTGTACGAAAACAAGCGGGATTACTTCAAATCCATCGTCAACGTCCTCAAAAAGGCCGGTTTCGCGGTCGGCGGGGCGGATGTGACGCTGGATTCCGAGATTCCCATCGGCAAGGGAATGTGTTCGTCCACCACGATGGTGCTGGTGCTGACCACCGCGCTCGCGGCCCTCGCTGACCGGAAACGAGCGGAGGACGCAATGGAGATGGCCCTTCTCGCCTGGAAAGCCGAGGTGGAGGAATTCCGCGAACCGGGCGGCATGATGGACCACTACGCCTCCGCGCTGGGCGGCCTGGTTCACCTCGATTTTTCGACCGGCACCGCGGTCCCCACCCCCCTGAAGCTCGATCTGGACGGCTGCTTCATCCTCTTCGATTCCCTCCAGGATAAAGACACCATCAAGGTGCTGGGCGACTCGAAATATCCCACTCAGGAGGCGTTAAAGCAGCTTGGCCAGTACGGCATCACCTCCATCCGGGACTTCTACAACGACCCTTCGCTGGAAAAATATGTGGACACTCTGGATGAATTCCACCAGCGCAAAGTTCGCGCCAACATCGACAACTACCGCATTCAGCGGGAGGCGCTCTCCCTCATCCAGGACGGCAAAATGACCAGCGAAAAGCTCGGCGAACTCTTAAACCGCCATCAGAAAAACCTCCGCGACGGCCTCGAGATCTCCACCCCGGCCATCGACCGCATTCTCGAAACCGCCATTCAAAACGGCGCCTACGGCGGAAAGTTCAACGGCTCCGGCGGCGGCGGATGCCTCTACTGCTATGCCCCGCTGGACAAGGCGGACGCGATCACCGCAGCCGTCAACGCGCTGGGCTACCCGGCCATGGTCCTGCACACCGACAGGGGTCTCACCATCACCGACTGATTTTGACAGAGAAAGGAACCTGATTATGAAAGCAATTATTCTCGCCGCAGGCAAGGGCAAACGCCTCCACTCTGAACAGTTTACCGCCCCCAAAGTGCTGCGGGAGGCAAACGGCCGTCCGCTGCTCGCCTATGTCGCCGACAACCTCTCCTTCATTTCCGACAAAAAGGACATCGTCATCGTCGTGGGTTACCGCAAGGAAATGGTGATGGAAGCTTTCCCGGAAGGCTACACCTTCGCCGTCCAGGAGGAGCAGCTCGGCACCGGACATGCCGTCAACTGCGCCCGCGAGGCTGTCGGCGATTACGACGGCCCCGTTCTGGTCTGCTACGGCGACATGCCGCTCTTTAAAAAGGAGACCTACCAGAACCTCGTGCGCGTCCACGCCGATGAAGGCAACGACTGCACCATTCTCACCGGCATCTCCAACCGGGGTCTGGCCTACGGCCGGATCATCCGGGACGAGGACGGTCATTTCACCGGCGTGGTGGAGGACCGCGACTGCACCCCCGAACAGAAACGGATCAACGAGCTGAACGTCGGTATCTATGTCTTTGACAGCAAAAAACTCTTCTCCTGCCTGGGCGAGCTCAAAAACGCCAACGCGCAGGGCGAATACTACCTGACCGACGTCCCCTCCATCATGATGAGCAAAGGCTGGCAGATCGGCACCTACACCACCCGCGACGACACCGAGATCCTGGGCGTCAACACCCCCGAGGAGCTCGCCCTCTGCGAGGAGATCCTCCGCAGCAAGTAAATTTCCGCTGTGCGCAGTGCGCGCCCGCGGTTCCGTCACAGTATTTTACCGAAAAGCCATGTTTCGGCGATTGGAAAGGAGCAGTTTTTCATGATCCAGTTTGGAACCGGCGGCTTCCGGGCCGTCATCGGAGACGATTTCACCAGGGCGAACGTCGAACTTCTCGCCCAGGGCCTTATCAACAAAATGAAAGCCGAAGGGGTGGAGAATTCCCCCCTCGTTATCGGCTATGACCGGCGTTTTCTCTCGGACATCGCGGCCAAATGGATCTCCGGCGTTTTCGCTGCCAACGGCATCCACGTCCAGTTTATCCGCGGCGAATCCCCCACCCCGCTCATCATGTTTACCGTCAAAAACACCGGCGCCGCCTACGGCATGGCGATCACCGCCTCCCACAACCCTGCCGAATACAACGGCGTCAAGGTCTTCACCAGGGGCGGCCGGGACGCCTCCAAGGAGGTCACCAACGACCTCGAGGGCTATATCAACTCCCTGACTGCGGCCGACGTCTCCTCCATGCCCTTTGAGGATGGGGTGAAAGCCGGGCTGATTGAGATCATCAATCCGATGAACGACTACATCGACAGTATCCTGCGCTTCGTCGACGTCGACAAAATCAAGGCCAGAAAGATGCGCATCCTTCTCGACCCGATGTTCGGCGTCTCCAAAACCTCCCTGCAAACCATTCTGCTGACCTGCCGCTGCGACGTCGACGTCATCAACGACCGCCACGACGCCCTCTTCGGCGGACGGCTGCCCTCCCCCTCGGCAAAAACGCTGACCCGTCTTTCCAACCTGGTGGTGGAAGGCGGTTACGACCTGGGCATCGCGACCGACGGCGACGCCGACCGCATCGGCCTCATCGATTCCAAGGGCCATTTCATCCACCCGAACGACATTCTGGTCCTCCTTTACTACTACCTGGTCAAGTACAAGGGCTGGAAGGGCGACTGTGTCCGCAACATCGCCACCACCCACCTTTTGGACCGGCTGGCGGAGTCCTTCGGCTGCACCTGCTGGGAGGTTCCGGTCGGATTCAAGTGGATTTCCGCCAAAATGGACGAGACCGGCGCCATCATCGGCGGGGAAAGCTCGGGCGGCCTCACCGTCAAGGGGCATATTTCCGGCAAGGACGGCATCTACGCCGCCGCCCTGCTGGTGGAGATGGTCTCGGTCATCGGCAAGCCCCTCAACACCATTCTGAAGGAAATCAAGGACGAGTACGGCCGCTGCGAGATGAGCGAATACGACTGCCGCTTCTCCCATGAAAAGAAGGCGGAGCTCAACGAGCTGCTCTTTGTGGAGAAAAAGCTCCCCGTCTTCCCGGTGGAGGTGGAGAAGGTCTCCTACCTGGACGGCTGCAAGGTCTATTTCAAAAACGGCGGCTGGATCATCTGCCGCTTCTCCGGCACCGAGCCGCTCATCCGCATTTTCTGCGAGATGGAAACCTACAGCCGGGCGGTGGAAGTCACCAACATCATGCGCGATTTTCTGGGGCTGTGACCCTCTGTTGAGAAAGGAAGATTTCAAATGGATATGAGAACCTGGTTCAGGGAAGCCCAGTACGGCATGATGGTCCACTGGGGCCTGTACTCCCTTCTGGCCGGCGAGTGGCGCGGCCAGCGCAGCAACAGCTACGCGGAGTGGATTCAAACCAAGCTCCGCATCCCGCAGGCCGACTATGACCGGCTGGCCACCGCCTTCAACCCCATCTATTTCGACGCGGAGGAGTGGGTCAGATTCGCCAAAGCGTGCGGCATGAACTATCTGGTTGTCACCAGCAAGCACCACGAGGGCTTCGCCATGTACCGCTCCAGAGTGGACCGCTTTAACATTGCCGACGCCACGCCCTTCGGCCGCGATGTGGTGGGCGAACTCGCCGAAGCCTGCTACAAGCATGGCTTAAAGCTCGGCCTCTACTACTCTCAGGACCTCGACTGGCACGAGGAGCACGGCGGCGGTTATCTCTCCGGACACATTCCCTGTTCCGGCACCGCCTGGTGCAACGACTGGGACTTCCCCCACAACGATCAGAAGGACTACGACATCTGTTTCCGGAATAAGATCTACCCTCAGGTGGAAGAGATTTTGAGAAACTACGGCGAACTCTGCCTCATCTGGTTCGACGTCCCGATGACCCTTCGGGAGGAGCACAGCCGCAAACTCTTCGAGCTGGTCAAAAAATATCAGCCAAACTGCCTCATCAACTCCCGGCTCGGCAACGGCGCCTACGACTATGTCTCCCTGGGCGACAACGAGATTCCCGCCTCCCTGCCGAAGGACGCGGACCTCACCGCCGCACTGGTGGACATGAACGACATCGGCGGATTCAAGCCCTCCCCCTACGGCCTCTATGAGACCGCCGCCACCTTAAACGACAGCTGGGGTTACTGCGCCTGGGACCAGAACTGGAAATCCCCGGAAACGGTGGCCGGCAACCGCCGCAAGCTGAACGGCATGGGCATCAACTACCTTTTGAACGTCGGCCCCGATGGGCTGGGGCGCATCCCCTCCGCCAGTCAGGAGATCCTCCGCAAGGCAGCGGAGCTGTTCTGAGCCGGCCGTCCCCGGCGGACGCCCTTGCAGAACGAAAAAGCACCGGACACGGTTTTTGACCGTTCCGGTGCTTCCTTTTTCAGCGCGCGGAGTTATTGCGCCTGCGCCATCGCCGCCTCGAGGGCGAGAGAGAGCTGATCGGGGCAGGAGGTGGGCTTGAAGCCGCAGCGAATGCCGCGGAGAATGGGGATCACTTCCTCCGGCCGGCGGCCGACGCAGAGGGCGGCGACGCCCTGGGTGTTGCCGCTGCATCCGCCGGTAAAGCGGACATTGCGGATCACGCCGTCTTCAATGGTGAGGTCGATTTTCTGAGAGCAGACGCCCCGGGGACGATAGGAAAAGGTCATACTGTTTCTTCCTTTCTGGATACCTTGCGTTTTTTATTATTGTACTCCATTTTTCGCGGCCGGTCAAGCCCGGTCCCGCAAATTCCGCAAAAACCGGGACGGATGCGCGCCCGTCCCGGCTCTTTCAGTATAAATCCCGGATGAGCGGCCGGGCTTTATTCAGCAGCTGCTTGTCGTTGTCGTAGGTCAGGAAGGACTGAGCGAGGTTGATCTCCACCCACTTGATCTGCGCGATCTCCTCCTCCTGCGGCACATAATTGAAGTTTTTGGCCTTTGCCAGAAAGTAAATGACGTCCTTGGTAGTATCCCGCTTGGGCGAATAGGAGACGACCTCCCGGAAGGCAGTGTTCAGCTCCACGTCGATGCCGGTCTCCTCCTTAATTTCCCGAATGGCCGTTTCCGCTTCTGTCTCTCCCGGCTCCACATGCCCTTTGGGAAAGGACCAGTGTCCGCCCGCCACGCTCTTAATCAGCAGCAGCTCGGTGTTTCCATGATATTTGCGAAAGACGACAGCCCCGCAGGACTTCTCATACTCCATACTCAAATCTCCCTTCAAAAGAATTCATCCATATTTTATTGTAGCACATGAGAGAAGGAAAATCAAAACCTTTAAGGAAAATTCACAAAAATATCAGAAAAAAGCCCCCACCGGGCGCAATTCCGGCGAGGGCCATGCAGAAAGGCAATTTACAGCTCGCTCATTTCCTCCTGGCTGATCAGGTGAATGCCGGCGTTTGCCAGCAGAGCGGCGGCTTTTTCAGGCTGATCCACCCGCAGAATAATGTAGGCGGAATTGGCCTGACGTCCGGTGAAGGCATAGGTGTAGTCGAGATTGATGTTCTCGGCGCTGAGCAGCTCGAGAATATCACAGAGGCTGCCCGCCTGATCGGGGATTGCGGCTGCCAGCACCGGCGTGATCGAATAGATGTATCCCGCGTCCTTCAGAACACAGGCGGTCTTGTAGGAATCGTCGACAATGACCCGCACAATGCCGAAATCCGAGGTATCGGCGAGGGCCATCGCCTGCATGTCAATATTGTGCTCCCGCAGGAGCTTGGTAAAGTCCAGCAGCTTGCCGGGCTTGTTTTCCAGAAAAACGGAAATCTGCTTGACGGTCACAAAAATTCCTCCTTAATACAGCTTGCGGTTGTCGATAATCCGGACCGCCTTGCCCTCGCTGCGCGCAATGGTCTTGGGCGCAACCAGCTTGACGGCGGCATAGATGCCGAGCATGGCCTTCAGCGCTTCGATCAGCTCTTTCTCCCGTTTGGTGATTTCGCTGACGGCGTCGGAGAACATTTCCGGAGTCATCTCCACCTGGACCTCCAGGCGGTCGGAGTTGTTTTCGCGGCTGACCAGGATCTGGTAGTTCGCGGGGTAGCCCTTGTTGAGCAGCACCGTTTCAATCTGAGACGGGAAGACGTTGACGCCCTTGACGATCAGCATGTCATCGCTGCGTCCCATCGGCTTGCTCATTTTGACATGGGTGCGGCCGCAGGGACATTTTTCCCGGCTGAGGACGCAGATATCGCGGGTGCGGTAGCGCAGCAGGGGGAACGCCTCCTTGGTGATAGAGGTAAAGACCAGCTCACCTTTTTCCCCTTCCGGGAGCACCTCGCCGGTTTTCGGGTCGATGATCTCGGCGATGAAATGGTCCTCGTTGATGTGCATCCCGGTCTGGGCGCTGCACTCAAAGGACACGCCGGGGCCGGAGATCTCGGTCAGGCCGTAAATGTCGTAAGCCTTGATGTTCAGGAGCTTTTCAATATCCCGGCGCATCTCCTCGCTTCAGGCCTCTGCGCCGAAAATGCCGGCTTTCAGATGAATTTTGTCCTGAAGTCCGCGCTCCCGGATGGACTCGCCCAGATAGGCGGCGTAGGAGGGCGTGCAGCAGAGAATGGTTGAGCCGAGGTCGCACATGAACTGGATCTGGCGCTCGGTGTTGCCGGAAGACATCGGCAGGGTCATGGAGCCCAGCTTGTGGGAGCCGCCGTTGAGGCCGGGGCCGCCGGTGAAGAGGCCGTAGCCGTAGGAGACATGGACAATGTCGTCCTTGGTGCCGCCGGCCGCCACAAGGGCACGGGCGCAGCACTCATCCCAGAGATCGATGTCGTGCTGGGTGTAAAAGGCGACCACCCGGCGGCCGGTTGTGCCGCTTGTCGACTGAATTCGCACGACGTCGCTCTTCGGAACGGCGAGAAGGCCGTAGGGATAGGCGTCCCGCAGATCGTCCTTGGTGAGGAACGGCAGCTTGTGCAAATCGTCGACCGAACGGATATCGTCCGGCGTGACCCCCTTCTGCTGCATCAGGCTGCGGTAATAGGGGACATGCTCGTAGACGTGCCGGACCTGCTTCACAAGCCGTTCATCCTGCCAGGCGCGAATCTGTTCGCGGCTGGCGCATTCAATTTCGGGTTGATAATAGTGCTCCATGGCGGATTGCTCCTTCTTTCAGACTGTCAATATATTGAATTTATGGTTATTATAGCATTTTTCGGCGGAAAAGTAAAGAAAAAAGTGAATAAAATTTGTAAAAAGCCGCATTTTTTGTGAAAAAGACGAATTTCCGCGCATTTTTTAAAAGAAGGGCAAAAATAGTTGGTCAAGTCAGTTGACTTCCGGCGCGAAGGCGGCTCAATATCCCTCTTTTCGGTTGACAACGTGGGTGAGCGGCTCACCGGCGATCCATTTCTGAAGGTTTTTCGCGCTGATTTCGACGATGCGGTCGAGGGTGTAGGGCAGGTGGTAGCCGCCCGAGACGTGCGGGGTGAGCAGAATATT
>CALXIG010000154.1 GCA_944388305.1 uncultured Clostridia bacterium | reverse complement strand
TCATGATCCGCAGCAACGTCGTCACCGGCGTCATGAGCTTTGACGAGATGGACGCCATGATGTACAAGATCGAGGGCGAGGACCTCTACCTCATCGGCACCAGCGAGCACTCGATGATCGGCAAGTTCATCGACACCATCCTCGACGAGAAGACCCTCCCCCAGACCCTGACCAGCTACTCCCCCTGCTTCCGCAAGGAAAAAGGCGCCCACGGCCTCGAGGAGCGCGGCGTCTACCGCATCCACCAGTTTGAAAAGCAGGAGATGATCGTCGTCTGCAAGCCGGAGGACAGCATGATGTGGTTCGATAAGCTCTGGCAGAACACCGTCGACCTCTTCCGCTCCCTCGACATCCCGGTGCGCACCCTCGAGTGCTGCTCCGGCGACCTCGCCGACTTAAAGGTCAAGTCGGTCGACGTCGAGGCCTGGTCCCCCCGCCAGAAGAAGTACTTCGAGGTGGGCAGCTGCTCCAACCTCGGCGACGCCCAGGCCCGCCGCCTGAAGATCCGGGTCAACGGAGAGAACGGCCGCTACCTCCCCCACACCCTCAACAACACCGTCGTCGCGCCGCCCCGGATGCTCATCGCCTTCCTGGAAAACAACCTGAATGCCGACGGCAGCGTGAACGTCCCCGTTGCCCTGCGGCCCTACATGGGCGGAAAAGAAAAGCTCATCCCGGTAAAATAAGGGGACGGGCTGACATTTTCGGAGGTGAATTCCAATGGACGACATCTTCCGCCGGGAAGCGGAAGTCCACTTCTATGACTGCGACCCGCAGAGCCGGATGAAGACCTCGGCGGCGCTGCGGCTGCTCGCCGATATGGCCGACGCCCATTATGCCGCCCGCGGCATGGACCACAAATGGCTTTGGGACAACGGCTTTGTCTTTCTCGTCTCCCGGGTGAGCGTGCAGTTTGCGCGCCTCCCCCGCCCGCGGGAGATTCTGTCGGCCGCAACCTGGGAGCGCGAGATCAAAGGTGCCTCCTTCCTGCGGGATTTTGAGGCAAAAGATGCGGACGGCGGGACGGTCATGACCGCCTCCACCGCCTGGATGCTCGTCGATCCGTCGAGCTGGCAGGTGCTGCGGCCCTCCCAGTTCCCCAACGCGCATCCCACCGGCATCGCGGCCTACTGTCCGCCCTGCCGGCGGCTCAAAATGCCCGGCGGAGAAAAGGCGGCGGAGCGGCAGGTCCGCTACTCCGACCTGGACGCGAACGGACACGTCTACAACGCCGTCTATTCCGACATCGCCCTCGACGCCCTTCCAAAGGAGTGGCGGGAACGGGAGCTGTCCCGCTTTCAGATCAATTTTGTCCATCAGGCGCTGGAGGGCGAGACCATCCAGCTCTATCGCGAGGTTTTGAACGACAACACCGTAGGCATAAAAGGCGTGGTTGGGGATCATGACTGCTTTTTGTGCGAATTTGAATACCGCGGGAGCCCGGAATAACGCCGCACCCCCGCCAGACTGCGCACAGGGCTGCTCTGACTGAACAGGGCAGTCCTGTGTTTATTTGTTAAATCAATATATTTTAAAGGAATCTGTCAGAATTTTCTCCGAAGCGTTTTTATCAAGGTGCAAGGGTTCCGCCGCGGCGGAATGCCAAATTGACAAGCAGGAGGAGATCATGATGAAAGAAACCGCAAAAAATTTTACCGCCCGTCTCGAGGCCGAGGGGGTCAGATACGACTTTCAGGAGCGCCAGGACAAGGCGGACTGGGTCTACGCCCGGTTCTCCGGGGATAACATTCCCTCCATCGCGGTGCAGTTTTTCTTCGATGCGGACGAGGACAACGCCGCGCTGCGCGCCTTCTCAATCGCGCGGGTCCCGCAGGAAAAGGCCGCCGGAATGCGCACCCTGCTCAACAGCCTGATGGAGGAATACCGCTGGGTTCGCCTCTATCTGGACAGCGACAACGAGGTCACCGCCGCCATCGACGCGGTCATCACTCCGGAAACCGCCGGGGCGGTCTGCTACGAGCTGCTGGTGCGGATGGTGGGAATTGTGGACGAGCTCTATCCCCGCCTGATGAAGGAGCTCTGGAGCTGACATCTTCCCTCCGGCGCGGAAGCGGGCGGCAGCTGCCGCCCGCTTGATTCATTTCGGAAAAAAGGCGCGCGGCGAATGTGATGGAAATCTGAAAAAAGCCGGAAATCTCTTGCCTCCGACTGGAAAGTGTGGTATACTGGACGATATGAGATACTAAACGATGTGATACACAAATCACGGAAAATATGGGGGAGATCGTTTTGCGTGAAAAATTGAAATGTGCGGAAAGGCTGTCCAGACTGGTGTGCCAGATGGCCTTTTTTCTGTCGGCGGTCATGATCGCCTTTTCCTACCCGCTGCCAGCCTGCGCCGCCTCGAAGCCGGAGCCCTCGGCCCTGCAGCTGAACCGGGAGGCGGTGCCCTACAGCGAGAGCGTCTCCATGCGTTACTACAACGCGGGCACCAGCGGCTGGATCGCCATCTACCAGGCGGGAAAAGAGCGGAAACCGGTCGCCACCCGCCGGCTGGAGGAACGGGAGGGCAGCGTCTCGATTCCGACCATTTCGAACGAACTGCTTCCCGGGGAGTACACGGCGGTGCTCTACCGGGGGGAGTCCTCCGAGATCGCCCGGCAGGATTTTTCGGTCATTGAGCAGGACTTCTGCGCGGACCGCGAAAGCTACGCTCCGGGCAGCGACGGCTATTTCTACTACGATGCGTCGGACGCGCAGGAAGGCGCCTGGATCGGCATCTATGACGCCGGCGAGGATCCGGCGGAGGTGCCGAGCCTCCTCTGGGGGTACCTTCCGGAGGGGTCGTCCCAGATTTACACCGGCAGCCTGAACGGCAATGAGACGCGCTTCTCCTCCCTGCCGGCGGGCAGCTATCAGGCGGTGCTGTACCGGAGCGAGTATGGGGAGCCGTATCAGACCTTCCGCTTTGCGGTCGCCGACCCGGAGGGCCTGTACGCGGTCTATCAGCGGCCGGACGGCGCGCTGCCGAATACGGCCGAGGGAGAGGTTGCGCTGCTGGGCGGAGAGCTTTCCGGCTGGTACTGGATCTATTGGGGAGATGAGAACGGCGCGTTTGAGGACTACCTGCCCGCCGGCTCCATTCAGGCGGAAGAGGGGAACGTCTTTGTCCTCCACCCCAATCAGGAGGCGCCCTACGGCTCGACCCGGCTGTATCTCTACGAGGGGACCGCAGGCGGAAAGGCGGAGCGTTCGGTGCCGGTCACAGTGATGCTGCCGGAGGATATCAGCGGCAGCCGGGAAGAGATGAGGACCTCCTTTGTCGTGATGTCGGACATTCATGTGGGCCAGTCGGAGGCCTTTATCTACAACCGGCGGTACCGGCAGGCCATGGAGGGCGTCGCGGACACCATGCCGGAGGCCGTTTTTAACATCACGCTCGGAGATGTCGTCAACAACGGGCGGTACGCGGAATATCAGGTCCTGCAGGACTACATTGCGGAATACCGCGACGAGGTTCCGGAGCAGTATTTCCTGATGGGCAACCACGACATGATGCTCAACCAGCAGGACAACCCCGCAACCCAGATCCGCATGTGGGAAGAGGCGACCGGGATGCCCAACGTCTACTACAGTTTTGTCAGGGAGGGGTACAGCTTCATCGTCCTCGGCTCGGAGGGCAGCCGGACCCGCGGCGAGCTGGCCACCGACGAAGCCTGGCTGTCGGACGGGCAGCTTGACTGGCTCAGAGAGGAGCTGGCGGCTGCGGCGGAGCGCGCTCCGGATCAGCCCATCTTTGTTTTCATGCACCAGCCCCTGCAGGATACCGGCCCCGGCACCTCTTACGCGGTGATCGTTCAAAACGATGAGCTGGCGGAGATTCTGTGCGGGTACCCGCAGGTCATCTACTTCTCGGGCCACACGCATTACACCATGAACGAGGATGACGTCGTGCTGGCGGCGAGCGAGGGAAAGCCGGACACCGTCCATGCGGGAAGCGTCAGCAACCTCTGGAACGACGAAGGCCCCTATGTCGGCAGCGAGGGATGCCTGGTGGAGATTTACGACGAATATGTCCGCATCCGCGGGCGGGATTTCGAAAAGGAATCCTGGATGGGCTCGGCCCAGTATGTTCTCTACACCAAATAAAATAGGAAGAAAGGCGGCGCCTGCTTTTTTTGAAGCGGCGCTGCCTTTTTTTCATCGCGGAACGGAAAATTTACCCCAAAGCACTTGACTTTTTCCCGCCTCATGGTGTATCATAGTAGGGTAACGCCGGTATGATGGAATTGGCAGACGTGACGGACTCAAAATCCGTTGGTAGCGATACCGTGTCGGTTCGACCCCGACTACCGGCACCAGGCTGGGCCTGGAGCAAAACGCGCTCCAGGCCTTTTTTTCTCATATCGGCGTGAGTATCCTGCGCTGAAACAAAGATATTTTCGACAAGAAATATACAATCCGGAGCAAAACCGCTCCGGACATTTTTCTAATAGCGGAGGACAAAACCATCAATGAGTACTTTTGTTTATATGGAAACACCGCACCTCTTAATACGCCAGTATACGCTAAATGATGTTAGCGAATTATTTGAGATTATGTCAAATCCTAAAGTCCATCAGTATACAAAAGACAAAAATCATCCTTGGGACAGACTCCAAACAGAGCGTTATATTCGATTTTTTATTGATAAAAATTTCACAACTTTAGATTGCTTCCATGGTGCTGTTAT
Source organism: uncultured Clostridia bacterium (assembly GCA_944388305.1). GTDB lineage: Bacteria > Bacillota > Clostridia > Oscillospirales > Ruminococcaceae > Merdivicinus. Next base: position 7,219 of record CALXIG010000154.1, on the reverse strand, counting down.
TGAAAAAGCAAGTGGTAAATTGATAGGATTAACTGGGTTAAATCCATATAAGGAACGGGAACCGGAAATTGAATGGAAACTCGGTGTATCATATTGGAATAAAGGATATGCAACTGAAATTGGAAAAGAAGTTATTTCAAAAACATTTGAAACTACTGATATTATCGGTATTTACGGAATAGCTTCCCCTGAAAATGCAGCATCAAGGAGCGTGCTTCAAAAAATAGGTATGACATATCTGGGCGTACATGAATTTAGAGGCCAAGAAGATGCGTTCTATTATATCGGAAAAAAGTAAGAAGTTTCAAAAGCTATTTTCATATGAAAATAGCGTCGGCAAGCATCACACGTTATACTTTACACCCATCGTCGTATGCCAAAAAAGGTATCTATTTTGCAGCGTAAACCCAGGCTGGGCCTGGAACGAAACGCGCTCCGGGCTCTTTTCCTGTTGCCCGCGAAGGGAGGAGACAATGGAGCATCAATTTGAATCGCTGGGGACCGGCCCGCTGGGGCGGGAACTGCTGGTCAGCGTCAGCCGCCTGCACAAATTCGGCACCGACGCCTTTCTGCTCGCGGATTTTGCCCGCGCGCGTCACAGGGACCTCTGCGCAGACCTGGGAACCGGCTGCGGGATTATCCCAATGGTACTTTACAAAAAGTATTTTCCAAATAAAATATACGCGGTGGAACTTCAGCCGGACGCCGCCGCCCTCTGCCGGGAGACGGTGGAGGCCTCCGGCGCGGAGAAAACGATCTTTCCGCTGGAGGCCGACCTGCGGGATCTGGGCGGGCTGATTCCGCCCGGCAGCCTCGACCTCGTCACCTGCAATCCCCCCTTTCAGGACCCGGGAACCGGCCTGCTGAGCGAAATCCCCGGCCGCCGGATGGCCCGCCACGAACTGACCTGCACTCTGGACAGCCTCTGCCGCAGCGCGGCGCGGCTGCTCAGATTCGGCGGACGCCTCTGTCTCTGCCAGCGCCCGGAGCGGCTCGCCGATGTGATCTGCACACTCCGCGCCCACCGGCTGGAGCCAAAACGGCTGCGCCTGGCGGCAAAGGACAGCGTCAGCCTTCCCTGGCTGGTGCTGATCGAGGCAAAATTGGGCGCCCGCCCCTTCCTGCAGGTTGAGCCGCCCCTCTTTTCAATGAATCTGGACGGCAGTTTTACAAACGAAATGTTGAATATCTATGGAAATATACAATCTGTAAGCAATTTGGAAAGGGATGAAACAACATGAGCGGGATATTGTACGTCGTCGGCACCCCGATTGGCAACCTCTCCGACCTCTCTCCGCGCGCAGTGGAGACGCTGGGGGCTGTCGATTTTATCGCGGCTGAGGATACGCGGGTGACGCTGAAGCTCCTCAACCACTTTTCCATCAAAAAACCGCTGGTCAGCTACCACGACCACAATCTGCGGGAGCGGGGCGCGGCGATTATCCGCCGCATTCTGGACGGCGAGAGCTGCGCCATCGTGACCGACGCCGGGATGCCCTGCATCTCCGACCCCGGGGAGGATCTGGTCCGCATGGCGGCGGAAGCGGGGATTCCCACCGCCGTTGTGCCCGGCCCGAGCGCCGCGGTGTCGGCCCTCTGCCTGAGCGGCCTTCCCACCTCCCGCTTCTGTTTTGAGGGCTTTCTTTCCACAAACCGCCGCAACCGGCAGCTGCACCTCGAATCGCTCAAAAACGACCCGCACACGCTGATTTTCTATGAGGCGCCGCACAAGCTGCTGAACACCCTGCACGACCTGCTGCGCGCCTTCGGCAACCGCCGCATCGCGCTGGCGCGGGAGCTGACCAAGGTCCACGAGGAGGTTCTCCGCACCGACCTCGAGGGGGCGCTCGCCCATTTCACCGCTTCCCCGCCCCGCGGGGAGTTCGTCCTCATCGTGGAGGGCGCGCCCGAGGACGCCGGGCAGGAGCAGCCCAGCCTTGAGGAGGCCGTCGCCGCCGCCCGGGAGCTGGCCGCCGGCGGGATGAAGCCGACCGAGGCCGCCCGCGTCACCGCCGCTGAGACGGGCTATAAAAAGAGCGAAATTTACGCAGGTATGCTACGGGATTGACCGCGCCCCCGCCGCGCGCAGATATTTCGGGAGATTTCGCAAATCCTATTGACAATTTGTGAAAAATCCCTTATGATTGTAAGTGCAACAAAAGGGAGTAGCTGGCAGCCGCGGCGCTGCGACCGGGCGCGTCACCTCGATAAGTTCTATCCGCATCCGGTTTAAGGGCAACCGACGGCAAGACTTTTATTGTGGCGCGCGCCATGGTAGGAGTCTTTTTTTCTGCCTGTCTCCCCGGATTTTTTTGAAAGGAATGAACACCATGCAGCAAATCCTGGAACTTTTTGAGAATGTCACCCAGGTCACCTGGCAGCAGGCCGTGATGTGGGTCATCGGCGCCCTGCTGATCTATCTGGGCATCCGCAAAAAGATGGAGCCCACCCTGCTCATCCCGATGGGCTTCGGCGCAATCCTGGTCAACCTCCCGAACTCCGGCGCGGTCACCCAGGGCAGCGAGGTCGGTCCCATCGACGTTTTGTTCAACGCGGGCATTGCCAACGAGCTCTTTCCGCTCCTCCTCTTCATTGGTATCGGCGCGATGATCGACTTTGCGCCGCTGCTTTCCAACCCGAAGATGATGCTCTTCGGCGGCGCGGCCCAGTTCGGTATCTTCTTTACCCTGAGCATGGCCTGCCTGTTCGGATTTGAGATCAAAGACGCCGCCTCCATCGCCATCATCGGCGCAGCGGACGGCCCCACCTCCATCTTTGTCGCCAACTTCTTCCAGTCCAAGTACGTCGGCGCCATCGTCGTGGCGGCTTACTCCTACATGGCGCTCGTTCCGATTGTCCAGCCGCCGGTCATCAAGCTCATCACCACCAAAAAGGAGCGCCTGATCCGGATGCCCTACCGCCAGCGCCCCGTGAGCAAGACGGCCAAGATCCTCTTCCCCATCGTCATCACCATGATCGCCGGTCTGGTCGCCCCCAAGTCTGTCGCGCTGGTCGGCTTCCTGATGTTCGGCAACCTCATCCGCGAGTGCGGCGTGCTGGACAACCTCTCTGAGACCGCTCAGAACGCGCTGGCCAACCTCGTCACCATCCTGCTCGGCTTCACCATTGCCACCCGGATGCAGGCGGAGTACTTCCTCGCCTGGGAGACCATCCTCATCATGTGCCTCGGCCTGGTCGCCTTTGTCTTTGACACCGTCGGCGGCGTCCTGTTCGCCAAGCTCATGAACCTGTTCACCCCTCACAACAAGGTCAACCCCATGATCGGTGCGGCCGGTATTTCGGCCTTCCCGATGTCCGCCCGCGTCGTCAACAAGCTGGGCCTTCAGGAGGACCCGGAGAACTTCCTCCTCATGCACGCGGTCGGCGCCAATGTTTCCGGTCAGATCGCCTCGGTCATCGCCGGCGGCCTGATTCTGACCCTCGTCGGCTAAGCCCGGAAAGGAAGGTTACGGTATGAGTCTGAATTTCGCAGCGTTTCTCGATTCCCTGAGCATTATGGGCCTGGGAATGCTGGGCATCTTCATCGTGGTCGCGGTGCTGATTGCCGTCATGGTCCTGCTGACCAAAGTGTTCCGCGACAAGGCGGAGTAAAAAAACTGACTGCGGCGCCCCTGTCCCATTCGGGACAGGGGCGTTTTTGCGCGCGGAATTTTTTTCTTGACAAGCTGGTCTAATTGTGTTAGACTAAAATCGTAGGACGAATGCAATTAGACCAAACGGAGGGATGACAGATGGATAACCTGACCCTGGGAGAAATGGAAGGAAAATTTGCAGACCTGATCTGGGAGCGGCAGCCCGTCGGCTCGGGCGAGCTGGTGGCGCTCTGCGCGGAGCGGTTCGGCTGGAAGAAGTCGACCACCTACACCATGCTCAAGCGGCTCTGTGCGCGGGGAATCTTCGCCAACTGCGGCGGGACGGTGACCGCCCTGCTCAAGCGGGAGGAGTTCCACGCCATGCAGGGGGAGGAGCTGATTGACAAAAGCTTCGGCGGCTCGCTGCCCCGCTTCCTCGCGGCCTTCACCCGGCGCAACCGGCTGAGCCGGGAAGAGGTGGAGGCGCTGCAAAAGCTCATTGACGAATACAAGGAGTGATATTCATGAGACTTTATACAGTTTTTCTCTCCCTGCTGAACATGAGTATGACCGCCGGGCTGATTATCCTGCTGATTCTGCCGGTGCGGCTCTGTCTGAGAAAGGCGCCCAAGATTTTTTCCTACCTGCTCTGGTCGGTGGCACTGTTCCGGCTGCTCTGCCCCTTTTCCTTTGAAAGCCCGGCGAGCGTCGTGCCCAGCACCACGCCCATTCCGCCCAGCGCGCCGGCGCAGAACACTTTCCGCGTTGAGACGAGCATCCCCGCGGTCGACGTCCCGGTCAACGACTACCTGGGCAGCCACTACTACGAGGGCGTCACCGTCCCCGCGGGGACAATGGAGCGGTTGATGACCGTCTGCGGCGTGATCTGGCTCATTGGCATGGTGCTGCTGCTCTGCTGGAGCGCCGTTTCCTGCCTGCGGCTGTGGCGGCAGCTGCGCGCCGCTGTTCCCGACCCCGCGGAAAAACGGGTGTACCTGCTGGCCGGGCTGGAAACCGCCTTTGTGTTCGGCCTTTTCCGGCCGCGCATTTATCTTCCGGCGGGACTTTCCGAGCGGGAGCGGACCTGCATCCTCCTGCATGAACGGACCCACATCCGCCGCGGCGACCACATTGTCCGGCTGGTGAGCTTTGCCGCCCTCTGCCTGCACTGGTTCAACCCCCTGGTCTGGCTCGCCTTCTATCTGAGCGGCCGGGATATGGAGATGTCCTGCGACGAGGCGGTCCTCAAAAAACTGGGCAGCGAGGTGAAAAAGGAGTATTCGGCCTCCCTGCTCTCGCTGGCTTCCGGCCGGAGGTTCCCCGGCGCGCCGATTGCCTTCGGCGAGGGGGACACCAAAACCCGCATCAAAAACGTCCTCTCCTACCGCAGGCCCGCCTTCTGGGCGCTGATCGCCGCGATCGCCGCGGTGACAGCCGCAATTGTCCTGCTGGCAGCCAACCCTCTCTCCAAACGTGATTCAATAAAGTGGCTCCAGTCTCTTCAGGCGGAGGAGGTGGCAAAAATCGAGCTGGTTGTCATGCCCAGCAGCGAGAACGAGCGCTACGCCAGCATCACCGACGGAGAGGAGATTGCAAACCTCGTCGCCGCGCTGCGGGAAGGGAGCGGGCGGTATGTCGCGGAGCCGGAATCCATAGCAGGTGGCGGCCTCTCCTTCTACCTCACCATGGAGGACGGCTCCCGCCACCATGTCGCCAACAACGCAAACGTCTACCTCGTTGTCGACGGGGATTCCTTTGAGGCGGACTACGAGTGGCTCTCCGGCCTTGACGAATACGCCAGTCGGGCCGACTCCCCCCTGCCGGAGGACTTTTCCTTTGACAATTCCGCCGGCGAATCCCCCTTTGGGCAGGAATACGCGGTGGCGGCCATCCCCTACCGCGCGCCGGAATACTCGCTCGATATTTCCCTCGAAGACGCGCCCCGCTACCGGCTGACCGGGGAGATGGAGCTGCTCGAATCCGGCGGCTGGATTTTGGGGGCGCAGGACGGCGGCTGGACGGACTGCGGGACGGCGGAACCGGTTTCGCTCACCGAAGAGAATTTCGACGCCCTGTTTACCATCCCCGCTGACGCCCTGTGGGACGGCCTCTCCGCCCAGACCCTCCGGGAGGGGAACCGGTCGGCGTGGCAGGTTGTCCGGGAAGGCGCGGACAACACCGTCCTCTATTATATTTTACAGCAAAATAACGGAGAGTATTATCTCACCTACGGCTACTTGGAAGGCAGCCTGCAATACGCCAACATCCGCTGGGTCTTCCGGCTGTCGCCTGTTTTGGCGGAAGGGGCGGAAGCGATCTTTGCCCTGCGGACCGACTATGCGGGCAGCGCGCCCGCTGTGGGGGCCATCCTCGACGCCCTCTCCTTCCCCCAGGAACGGGGCAGCTTCTCCCTCCGGACCGAGGCGGAGCCCTACGGCCTGACGGTGAACTTCGAGCGCGAAGCCGGTGACCTGCTGCCCTATGAGAAAAACGCCGTCCTCCTCCTCTCCCTCGTCGGCAATCTGGACGCCGTGCAGTTCTCCTTCCCGTCCGAGACGGTCTCCTACACCCGCGCCTGGGCGGAAGAGTGGACGGGGCTTGCAGACGTCCGGGCGGAGTCAGCCGGGGAATTTTCCTCCCTCCTCTCCTTCTTAAACGGCATTGTCAGCAGCGAATCGGCCGCCCAGTCCCACCCCGAGTGGGAGGGCTACGCCTACACCGGCGAGATGGAGGTGATCGCCGGGGGCCGCAGCTTCTATCTGGAGGACACACCGGAAAATCCCGCCGAGGAAGCGGCGGCCCATTACTACGCCTATGACATCGCCGGGGACTATGCGGCGCTGGAGGCGCTTTGCAGCGGGAACGAGTCCCTCGTAAATTCGGCCCGGTCGCAGGCGGAAAACGCCGCCGCGGGAGACTATGTCCAGCAGTATATCGTCTACGCCCTCGAGACAATGGAGACCATCCCGGAACAGGTCCTTGCGGATGTGGGGCGGTTCGGGCTCACCTCCTACGCCGCCGTCCGCGCCGACATCGAGATGACCTGGTCGCCGGAAGCGGCCGCCAAAGGCCCGCAGCTCGGGGACGGCTGGTACACCCGACTCTTCCTCTGCGGGGAGGGGGACGGCGGATGGAAGATTTACGAAGTTTACTGGGCCGAAACCCTGACCGGCAGCGCCTCCACCGGCCTGCTGGAGGAAGAATATTTACAGCAGGTATTAAATTCTGTAAAATTTACAGAAAACGGGGTGGAAATCCCCTTCCCCGAAGGGATGCCGCAGGAGCACACGCTGAGCGTATCGGGCAGCGCCCGGATAAACGGCGGCGGAAACCGGGGCTCCGACCTGGATGAAACGGCCGCGCAGCCCGGCGCCCTCTCCGCCGACTTCGTCCCCCGGCAGGAGGGGGACAGCTTCTCCCTCTACCTCCGCTTCTACGTGGAGGAGGACGGGAAATCCATCCGGGAAACCGCAGCCTGGTACGCGAGCTGGGTTTATCAGGGCGGGCAGATGGTCCGCCAGCCCTGGCTCCAGGAGACGGAGGGCGTCCCCGAGCAGCACGGGCGGGAGCTCACCGCCCACTTTGCAGAGCCGCACGGGCAGAATTACGCCGCCTCCATGACCCTG
>CALXIG010000153.1 GCA_944388305.1 uncultured Clostridia bacterium | reverse complement strand
GATAATCGTCGGTCACGGTGCCCTGCGTCAGGGCGATGAACTGCTCTTTCGGAATGTCATATTCCTCGATGAACGCCAGGATGGTCATCTGTTCGGGATTGGAGCGGGCGATGCTTTCCGCCCAGGCAACAGCGCCTTCCTGCCCGACATAGTTCATCAGTTCCGCGCTGATGGAATGATAGGAAGGGGTGTGGGCCGTGCAGGCGTCCAGCCCGCCGGGCGAGGTTTCCTGGGCGGAGCCGTTTTTCACCCAGGCGTCCTCCAGGGCGGCGCGGGCCTTCTGGGCCATCTCCAAAACGGATGGGATGCTTTCTGTCTCCGCTGCGCGGACAACCTCTTCCACCTCGATCAGGGGGAGATCCGCCGCGAGGTAGTCCTCTGCCGTGTGCGCCGCCAGCCAGTCGATGGAATAAAGCGCCCCATCCGTTTCGTGATAAAAGGCCAGGGGGCCGCAGAAGACCCGGTTTATCGTCCGCTGATCTTCGGAATAGATGGCGTCGATCATTTCATCGCTGTAGAGGGGGCCGTTTTCCGCCAGATATTCCGCGCTGATACCGTCTCGCGTTATGGAGCGGAACGCCTCCTGCGGAATTTGAAAATAATTTACAAAATTGACGATGTTGAGCTCCGATTCAGGCTCCTTCTGCATGATGTCCAGCCATGCATCGAATTCTTCCTGCCCCACATACTGGATCAGTGAATTATCGATGCTGTGATAGATGGGGTTGTGTTCCCAACAGGCAATCTCTTCAGGGTCCGAGGTTTCCTGTGCAGAGGATTCCGTTTCCTCCGGCTCGGAGGGTTCCGCGGCGGGCAGAGAGGCGGATCCTTCAGACGAACTGCTTTCCGCCGGAAGGCTGCTGTCCGCCGATTGTCCCTGGCAGGCTGACAGGGAGAGGGTCAGGGCAAGCGCCGTCAGGAAATACCATGCTTTTTTCATGCGGATCCCTCCTCAGAATTCTTCCAGTCAAAGGGCAGAAGGTCGCCGAGCGTGCAGCTTTCCCCGCCGGGGAGCAGGACCTTTGCTTTCCGGTTGTCCGGGTGCAGGCAGGTGAGAAATTCCCGGCACCGCCCGCAGGGCGGCATGACCGCGCCGTCCGAACCGGCCGCTGCGACGGCGAGGATTTTCGACTCCCCGGCGGTAATCATGGCGGCGGCCGCGGCGTGTTCGGCGCAGAAGCCCATCGAGCAGGCCGTGTCGATGCAGACGCCGGTGTAGATGCGGCCGCTCTCCGCCAGAATTGCGGCGCCCACCCCGCCCGCTTCGGCGTATTCGGTGAGTTTGCGGGGATTTACGACCGCTTTCGCCGCCTCGTATAAGTCTTTTTCCATTTTTTCCATGAAAACACTCCTTTTCCGGTCACGGATCCCGTTTTTCAGACAGTTTGTGGATGTAGAAACAGTCCTTTCTGCCAAGATACCGGTCTCCTTCAAAGTCCATCTCCAGAATGTAGGGCATCCAGTCGATAAAGCGGAAGAAGTCCGCGCAGTCAAAATCCGGTTCCCAATAATTCAGAATGCTGCTCAGGGCGGCGCCGTGAGTCCCGATCATTACGATCTTTTCCGGGTTCTGCTCCAAAATTTCCATCACGGCGGCAACATTGCGCGCCTGCAGCATGTGAATCGACTCGCCGCCGGGTTCGTAAAAGTCAAAGTCCGCCCAGCGCTTTTCGATCATGGAGCGGCCGCCCCCGCCGGGGCCGCTTTTCCGCTCCCGCAGCCGTTCGTCGGTGAAAATCACCTTTTTCCAATATTCCGCCGCAGGTTTTATGGTGTCCACACTCCGCCGGTAGGGGCTGCTGTATACGGTATCCGGCGGAGTATTCCGGAAAAATTCCAGCACCTGCGCCGTATCCGCCATCCCCTCCGGAGTCAGCGGGCGGGTGCGGTCGTCTGTCCAGCCGTGCTCCGGCTGGGCATGGCGGACAAAAAACAGTCGAGTCATAAATTTCCCTCCCGTAAAACGCGCAAAATTTCCTCTGCCGTCAGTTCCCGCAGCTCCAGCGTCCGCGCCTCATGGCCGGACAGGGTCTCGAGATCGTGGGCGTCGGAATCGGTGATGACAAAATACGCCTCCCCGTCCGGCGGGACAAAGCCCCGGTCTGCGCCGCGGGGACTCACCTCCACCGCCTTCGCCTCCAGCTCCGGGGGAATGACGCCGAGGCTCGACAGGACCGAGTAGGCGCTTTTGTCGATGTGCGCGGGGATGGGCACGCCGCCGTATCCGCGCACCTTCTCAAACACCGTCCCGATGGGGAAGGAGACGGCGTTGATGAGAAGCTTTTCGAGCTCTCCTGCCGGCTCGTCATTTTCATCCAGAATGATCTGCCGCCCGAAGACGTCCGGCTTATTGCGGATAGGCGGCAGCGCGGCGTAAAGCTCCTCCCCCATCGCGAGGGCGGCATCCACGCTGGGGAAAAGGGAGAGAATGTGCGCCTCCTCGGCAGTGGTGATCTCGATGGCCGGGATGAGCAAAAGCCCCGCCTCCTGCGCGAGCTTTTGGACGGCGGGGAGATTGCGGGCGGTATTGTGGTCGGCCACCGCGATGACGGAGAGCTCCAGAATCTGTGCCATGCCCACGATGTTGTTGGGAGTCATCTCCTCCTCCCCGCAGGGGGAAAGGCAGGAGTGAATGTGCAGGTCGTAAGGCGCTAGCAAAGCCCCAGCTCCTTTCCGAGCAGCAGCGCCACGGCGAAGGCGGATTTCTCGCTCTCCAGCACGCACACCTCCTGCTGTTTTGCCCGGAGGATGCATGCTTCGTCAAAGTGGATGCCCTCGCAGAGGATGACGCAGGCGACATCAGCCAGGACGGCGACCGCGATGGTGTTCACATTGGCCATGACCGTCACGAAGGCGTCGTTTTCCTGTGCGCGGCCCATCACCATGCTCAAAAGGTCGCAGCAGTAGGCCCCTTCGATTTCCCGGCAGGAGCCGCCGCCCTCCGTCACCACTGTCAGTCCGTATTTTCCGGCGAATTCCACAGGTGTCATGTCGCGTCCTCCTTGTCGTTTCCATTTTTCTGTTCCGGTTCCGCCCGGAAGGGGGCCGGAATGTAGTTTTCCAGCTTGTGCAGGTCGTTTAAGAGGGTGGAGATGTTGTTCTTGTACCGGAAGATGCAGTCGTCCTCCGACGCCATCCCCCGGACGATGTCCTCTGCCAGCGCCCGGCAGGAGGGCGCGCCGCAGGAGCCGCAGTCCAGCCCCTCCAGCGAGGCGCAGATTTCCTCGACCCGCGCCATCTTCTCCATCGCGGCCCAGACGTCGTCGTCAAGCTTCAAAACCGGGACAAATTCGAGCGGGGTGTCCCAGAGAAGACCCTTGCCGACCGAGTCGATGTGGTTTAAGCTCACCGGCAGGTGCTTGCGGATGCGGTAGAGCTTGGTTTTGGCGACATAGGGATTTTCCACGTTGAGCACTCCGCCGACGCAGCCGCCGGAGCAGGCGTTGAGCTCAATAAAATCGACGTCGCGGAACTTTTCGTCCTCCAGATCCTCGAGCACCCGGATGACGTTTTCGATGCCGTCGGCGGCGAGATAGTTGTCGTTTAAAAGCCCCGAACATTCGCCGCTGCTGCTCCCCCAGGAGAGGCCGATTTTGCCCGCTTCGGTGAGCGGCTCCATCGGGTGCGAGGCCGTCTCCTTCATGACCGAGACGAGCTTCGGATAAATTTCACTGACGGCGATCACCCCGTCCACCTGGCTTTTCGACGTGCCCAGCGGCATTTTGGTCGCCGTCACCTTGGCGGGGCAGGGGGAGATGAAAATGGCCCCGATCTTTTCGGGCGGAAGGCCGGTTTTTTCTGCCGCCGCCTTTTTGGAGAGCCGCGCCGCCACCTCGATAGGGGCGTGAAGGGGCAGAATATGGTCGATGAGGCCCGGGAAACGCACCCGGATGAGCCGCGTCACGGCCGGACAGGCCGAGCTGATCACCGGGCGGGGCAGATTGCCCTCCTTCATCAGAATGCGGGTAGCGGCGGAGACAATCTCGGCCGCTTTGGCCACCTCGTACACCTCGTCGAAGCCGAAGTCCCGCAGGGCGTTGAGGACGATGTCGACGTCCTCGAGGTTGTTGAACTGCGCCATGAAGGAGGGCGCAGGCAGGGCGATGGTGTATTCGTACTGCTCAATGATGTCCAGCGGGTCGTAGGTGGCCCGCTTGGCGTGATGGGGACAGACCCGGATGCACTCGCCGCAGTCGATGCAGCGCTCCGGGATGATGTGCGCTTTTTTATTGCGCACCCGGATGGCCTCGGTCGGGCAGCGCTTGATGCAGTTGATGCACCCCATGCACTTCTCCCGGTCAAGCGTCACCGAGTGAAAAAATTCCTGCATAAGGAAAACCTCCCGTCCGATATGCGTGTAAAATCAGGAAAAACGCGGGCAGATGGACGCCGGTCAAAGTCGGAAAGCGGTGCAGCGCCCGTCTGATTTATTGCAGATACACCGTCATGTACACGGTCGTCCCCACCCCGACGGTGGAGTCGATCTTCATTTCATCGGAGTATTTTTTCATGTTGGGCAGGCCCATCCCGGCGCCGAAGCCCAGCGAGCGGACCTCGTCGGGGGCGGTCGACCAGCCCTCCTTCATCGCCTGCTCGATGTCGGGGATTCCCTTTCCGGTGTCCGCCAGCACCATGTCAATTTTTTCTGGCGTCATTTCGACGGTGATGACTCCGCCGTTTGCGTGGATGACCATGTTGATCTCCCCCTCATACAGGGCGATGGAGACCTTGCGGATGGCCTCGGGGGGGACGCCGAGCTTGCGCAGGTTTTTCTTGACTGCCGAGGAAGCCTCGCCTGCACGGGTGAAGTCGCTTCCATCGACCTCATAGGTCCATTTTAAGGTGTTCATTTGCTTTTCCTCCTCCCCGCAGCCCGTTTTCCCACAGCAGGCCGCACGCCGTAAACATCCGGTGCTGGGTTTTCAGCATCACCATGCCCCGGCGCTCGGCGAGGGCGATCATATCCGCGTCCGGCTCCTTTCCACGGACGAAAACAATGCAGACCATATCCATCATGTCGGCGGTGCGCACCACCTGGATGTTGACCAGGCCGGTGAGGAGGACGGCCTGGTCCTTGACATAGGCCAGCACGTCGCTCATCATGTCCGAGCCGCAGGCGTTGTGAACTTCGACGTCGAGATTGTCCTCTCCGCAGATCAGTTCGGCGTCCAGCACCCGCATAATGTCCTGTACATTCATGAAAATCCCTCCTGCTGATATGTTTGAAAACTACCGGTTTTATTTGGTCTGAAACAGACAATTTTTATCCGCTATCTTTCCCTCTATTATATATGGTTTTGCCATCGTATGCAAGAGTGCAAACTTGTCAAAATATTTTTTGTGATAATCATCTAAAAAAGAGAAAGAAGGTTTTGCAGTGCCTCTCCTAGCATTTTTTGTGGAAATATGGTATAATCATTACAAGTGTTTGTTATTTTTTTGTCGCACAAAAAAGCGGCGCACCGCGAGCCGGGAGCAGCCGCATCATCAAGGAGGTTTATGCTTATGTCCAGTAAAAAAGCGGGAGTCCTGTTTCAGGATACGCCGGAGCAGAGAGAGAAGCTCGAACAGATCATCGCTTCTCATAAAGATCAGCCGGGCGCTCTGATGCCGGTGCTCCAGCAGGCGCAGGAGGTTTATGGCTACCTGCCCATCGAGGTGCAGATCTCCATCGCGGAGGGACTTGACATCCCGCTCGAAGAGGTGTACGGTGTTGTCACCTTCTACGCGCAGTTCTCCCTCTATCCGAAAGGACAGTACAAAATTTCGGTCTGCCTGGGTACTGCCTGCTACGTCAAGGGTTCGGGCGACATCTACGACCGGCTTCAGCAGAAGCTCGGCATCAAGGGCGGCGAATGCACCCCGGACGGGAAATTTTCGCTGGATGCCTGCCGCTGCGTCGGCGCCTGCGGCCTGGCCCCGGTCATGACCATCAACGACGAGGTGTACGGCAAGCTGCTCCCCGACGATATTGATGACATTCTCGCCAAGTACGGCGTCTGACCGCTGGAAAACAGGGAAGGAGGAAACGCCATGCAGGAGCTTTCGCTCAATGTGCTGGACATCGCGCAGAACTCCATCCGCGCGGAGGCGTCGCTCATCACCATCACGGTGGAGCAGCGGACAGCGGACAGCTTCCTTGAGATCTCCATCGCGGACAACGGCTGCGGCATGAGCGAGGAGCAGGTCGCCCATGTGATGGACCCGTTTTTCACTACCCGCACAACCCGCAAGGTCGGCCTGGGAGTGCCCTTCTTTAAAATGTCGGCGGAGGCCACCGGCGGCAGCTTTTCCATCGTTTCGGAGCTTGGAAAGGGAACCCGGACGACGGCGAGCTACCGCACCGACCATATCGACATGCTCCCCCTGGGAGATATGAACGCGACGATTCTGATCCTGATTACCATGAACCCCGACCGGGACTTTGTCTACCGGCGGTCACTGGATGAACGAATTTACACGCTGGACACCCGGGAATTGAAGGAAGTGCTCGAGGATGTCCCGCTGAACGCGCCGGAGGTCGCGGATTTTATCCGCTCGTCTCTGGAAGAAGGGGAGGCCGAGCTGCTCGGCGGCCCCGCTGCCCCGTAATGGAAGGAAAGGATGATAAGAAATGAAAAGCCTGGAAGAACTCAAGGCAATCCGTGAACGTGTGAGAGGCAACGTGCATCTGCGCAAGGAAGATTCCCCCGATAATATCCGCGTTGTCGTCGGCATGGCGACCTGCGGTATCGCGGCGGGCGCCCGCCCGGTGCTGGCCGCCTTCACCGAAGAAGTCGCCAAGCGCGACCTTCAGAATGTGATGGTTACCCAGACCGGCTGCATCGGCATCTGCCAGTATGAGCCTGTCGTCGAGGTGTTCGAACCGGATGGCAAAAAGACCACCTATGTGAAAATGACTGCGGACAAAGCTGCCCGTGTCGTGACCGAGCATCTGGTCAATGGCAAAGTCGTGGAAGAGTACACCATTGGCAGCATCAGCAATTTGAAATAAGGAGGCAGCTACATGTATCGTTCTCACGTCCTGGTTTGCGGCGGCACCGGATGCACCTCGTCCAACAGCCAGCAGATCATTGATGCCCTGGAAACCGAAATCGCCGCGGCCGGCCTTGCCGACGAGGTCAAAGTCGTCAAAACCGGCTGTTTCGGCCTGTGCGCCCTCGGCCCCATTATGATCGTCTACCCGGAGGGGTCCTTCTACTCCGAGGTGAAGCCCTCCGACGTTCCGGAAATCGTGCAGGAGCACCTGCTCAAGGGCCGTATTGTCAAGCGCCTGCTTTATAAGGAGACTGTGCAGGAAAATAACACCAAATCCTTAAACGAAACCAACTTCTATGCCAAGCAGCATCGCGTGGCGCTCAGAAACTGCGGCGTCATCAACCCTGAAAACATCGACGAATATATTGCTGTCGACGGCTACGAGGCACTGGGCAAGGCCCTCACCGAGATGACTCCCCAGCAGGTCATCGACGTCATCCTCGATTCCGGGCTCCGCGGCCGCGGCGGCGCGGGCTTCCCGACCGGGCGCAAGTGGTCCTTCGCGGCCGCCAATCAGGCGGATCAGAAGTACGTCTGCTGCAACGCCGACGAGGGCGATCCCGGCGCCTTCATGGACCGCTCCGTCCTGGAGGGCGACCCCCACGTCGTCATTGAGGCGATGGCCATCGCGGGCTACGCCATCGGCGCTTCCCAGGGCTACATTTACGTCCGCGCAGAGTACCCCATTGCGGTGCACCGCCTCCAGGTAGCCATCAAGCAGGCGCGGGAGTACGGCCTGCTCGGCAAGGATATCTTCGGCACCGGCTTTGACTTCGACATCGACCTCCGCCTGGGCGCTGGCGCATTCGTCTGCGGCGAGGAAACCGCGCTGATGACCTCCATCGAGGGCCACCGCGGCGAACCCCGTCCCCGTCCGCCTTTCCCGGCTGTCAAGGGTCTGTTCCAGAAACCCACCATCCTCAATAACGTCGAGACTTACGCCAACGTCCCGCAGATTATTCTGAAGGGCGCCGACTGGTTCAAGTCGATGGGCACCGAGAAGTCGAAGGGCACCAAGGTTTTCGCCCTCGGCGGCAAGATTAAGAATACCGGCCTCGTCGAGGTCCCGATGGGTACCACCCTGCGCGAGATTGTCGAGGAAATCGGCGGCGGCATTCCGAACGGCAAGAAGTTCAAAGCGGCTCAGACCGGCGGCCCCTCCGGCGGCTGCATCCCGGCCGAACACCTCGACGTGCCGATTGACTACGACAACCTCATCGCCATCGGTTCGATGATGGGCTCCGGCGGACTTATCGTCATGGATGAGGACACCTGCATGGTGGATATTGCGAAGTTCTTCCTCGAATTCACCGTCGACGAGTCCTGCGGCAAGTGCACCCCCTGCCGGGTCGGCACCAGGCGGCTCTATGAAATGCTCGACAAGATCACCCGCGGCGAAGCGACCCTCGAGGATCTGGACAAGATGGAGCAGCTCTGCTATTACATCAAGGCCAACTCCCTCTGCGGCCTGGGCCAGACTGCGCCCAACCCCGTTCTGTCCACCCTCCGCTATTTCCGCGACGAATACATCGCCCACATCGTGGACAAGAAGTGCCCCGCCGGCGTCTGCAAGCACCTGATGCAGGTCACCATCCTGACCGACAAGTGCAAAGGCTGCACCCTCTGCGCCCGCACCTGCCCGGTCGGCGCGATCGAAGGCAAGGTCAAGGTGCCTCATGTGGTCAACCAGGCCAAGTGCATCAAGTGCGGCGCCTGCATTGAGAAGTGCAAATTCGGCGCGATCGTCAAGAAATAAAGGAGTGTGGCTCAAGTCATGGAAATGGTCAACCTGAAAATTAACAATATTCCGGTCTCGGTTGCTCCCGGCAGCACCATTCTCGAAGCAGCCCACCAGGCCGGCATCCAGATTCCCACCCTTTGCTACCTCAAGGACATCAACGAGATCGGCGCCTGCCGCATCTGCATGGTTGAGGTCAAAGGCGCCCGCGGCCTTGTGACCGCCTGCGTCTACCCGGTCAGCGAGGGAATGGAAGTCTTCACCAATACCCAGAAGGTGCGGGATTCCCGCCGCCAGAATCTCGAGCTGCTGCTCTCCTGCCACGATAAGAACTGTCTGGCCTGCGTCCGCAGCGGCAACTGCGAGTTCCAGAAGCTCCGTAAGGATTACGGCTACGAGGACGTCGACGCCTTTAAGGGTGCCCGCAACGAGTATGAGCTCGACACCTCCGCTCCGCACATGATCCGCGACAACAACAAGTGCGTCCTCTGCCGCCGCTGCGTGGCCGTCTGCCGCAAGTGGCAGGACGTCGGCGTCATCGGCGCCAACGAGCGCGGCTTTGCCACCAACATCTCCTGTGCCTTTGAGACCCCGCTGGGCGAGACCTCCTGCGTCTCCTGCGGACAGTGCATCGTCGCCTGCCCGACCGGCGCCCTCACCGAAAAGGATCAGACGAAAGAGGTCTGGGCGGCTCTGGGCGACCCCGAGAAGGTCGTGCTGGTTCAGACTGCTCCCGCCACCCGCGTCACCATCGGCGAGGCGTTCGGAATGCCCATCGGCACCAACGCGGAGGGCAAGATGGTCGCGGCGCTGCGGCGTCTCGGCTTTGACAAGGTCTTCGACACCAACTTTGCCGCTGACCTCACCATCATGGAGGAGGCCAACGAGCTGGTCGAGCGCATCCAGAACGGCGGCGCGCTGCCGATGATCACCTCCTGCTCGCCCGGCTGGATCAAGTACTGCGAGCACTATTTCCCCGAATTTATCCCGAATCTCTCCACCTGCAAGTCGCCCCAGCAGATGTTCGGCGCGGTCGCCAAGACCTGGTACGCCAAACAGATCGGGGTCGATCCCAGAAACATCGTGATGGTTTCCATCATGCCCTGCACCGCCAAGAAATTCGAGGTGGGCCGCGATAACGAATCTGCGGCAGGCGTGCCCGACGTGGATATCGCCCTGACCACCCGCGAGCTGGCCCGCATGATCGAGACCGCCGGCCTCAATTTCACCGCTCTTCCCGATGAGGATTACGACGCTCCGCTCGGCATCGACACCGGAGCCGGCCTCATCTTCGGCGCGACCGGCGGCGTGATGGAGGCGGCTCTCCGCACAGCGGCCGACTGGTTGACCGGCGGCAGCGCTTCCGGCGAGGCGCTGGTTTACAGCGACGTCCGTGGCACTGAGGGCATCAAGGAGGCTTCCTACCAGATCGGCGATCTGACTCTGAAGGTGGCGGTCTGCTCCGGCCTCGCCAACGCCAAGAAGGTGCTGCGCGCCGTCAAGGAAGGCAAAGCTGACTACCAGTTCATCGAGGTTATGGCCTGTCCCGGCGGCTGCGTCAACGGCGGCGGCCAGCCCATTCAGCCCGCAGCGGTCCGCAACTTTGTGGACCTCAAGGGCCTCCGGGCCAAGGCGCTGTACAGCACCGATGAAAAGATGGCGCTGCGCAAGTCCCACGACAATCCGGCCATCCAGAAGCTCTACGCCGAGTTCCTGGAGAAGCCCGGCAGCCACGTTGCCCACGAGGTGCTCCACACCTCCTATGTGGCCCGGCCGAAGTATTAATCTGCCTTACAGCGGTCCCCACGCCCCGGCGTGGGGACTTTTTTGTGCATGATGCCATTTGCCGGAAAGAAAACCTGCGGCAACAGAGAAAGTAAAGCTTTTACCGGCGAAAAATCCCGGCGCTCTCTTCGCGAGGGCGCCGGGAAATTTTTTTGTGAGAGACGGGGCATCAGGTTCGGCCGCACAGGGCGTCTGTTTCCTTTAGGAGAGCCTGTAAGGCGTCAGCTGCCTTTGCGGGATTCTGCGGCGCGGTCCGGAACAGCTGCTGCACCTGTTTGGCGTAGTCCGCCGGGGCGAGGGGGAGATTCCCCGCGCGGGAGACCGCTTTTTTCTCGTTCAGACAGTAGGCGCGGTTGAGGGCGAACAGCAGCTGGTTCATGGCGGAAACGGATCGAAAAAGATGGCCGGACAGGTAGTAGAGATCGCCGCTCTCCGCGTATTTTTGCACAAAACCGGCGGAAAAGCCCGCTTCAAATCCAAAAAAGTCCATCAGCGCCCGCCGCATTGCCTCCGGGTATTCCTCCGCGTGGGATTTGAGGGCGGAAAAGTCCGCATCGCGTACAAAAAGCGGGCGGCAGAGCGCCAGCTCTCCGCGGTAGATGACGTTCAGGAAGGCGTGCGGGTGGCCGGTCTGGTAGTGAGCGCCGACGCGGCCGGTGTCCGTCTCGGAAATTGTCTGCCGGACTCTTTCGATGTCCCGGAAAATGAGGTCGGTGGGCGTCCCGCCGGCAGTCAGCCAGCCCCCGAAGTTGACCCATTTTCCCCACCCGCCTTCCCCGCAGATGAGATTCGGGCGGCGGAGGTCGTCGATTTCCGCGGCGGCGGCGTTGAGCTCCCCGTAGTCGAGAAGGCTGCGGTCGTAGTAGATGCCGATGTCCAGGTCGGATGACACATCCGCAGTTCCGGTCGCGCGGGAGCCGCCCAGCACGACGGCACAGACGGCCGGAATGCGGGAAAAGCGCTCCGCGATTTGTTCCATGATGTTCCGATTCATTCAAGTTCCTCCAATCGCAGCGGGACAGGGCGGCCCGCGTACAGGGAATACAGGACGCACTCTTTGATCCCTTTCGGGAAGAGCGGGGCGAGCGCCCTGCGGTAGAGAGCTAGCTGGGAGGCGTAGCGGGCGGTGAGCTCCTCCGGCGGGAGGCGGTCGGTTTTGTAGTCGAGCAGCACCCCTGCGCCGTCCTCCTCAAAGAGGCAGTCGGCGACACCCTGAATCAGGATCTGCTCTTTCCCCGGGTACCCCGCACGGAAGGCGGGGATGGTGTCGAAAAAGCGGTATTCCCGCCAGACCCGGTCCGCCGCCAGGATGCGGGCCATCGTTTCAGAGCGGAAAAAGGCGGAAAACGCGGTCAGCGGGACAGCGGCCGCCTCTTCCGGCGTGAGGTAGCGCGCTTCCTCGAGCCGTCTCAGTTCGGCGGCAGGGTCTTCGCGGGCCGCCGCGTAGTCGGCAAATTGCAGGGCGCGGTGAAAAATGCTCCCCCGCTCCGCCGGGGTAAAGCCCTGCTCCCGCGTAAAAGCGGGAAGCGGCAGAAGAATGTTTCCCTGCGTCTCCTCCTCCCGCCGGACGATGTCGGTGACGGCGAGCTTGGCGGGAATTTTCGTCCGTTCCCGCCAGGGATAACGCCAGTCCGCCTGCTCCGCGATGCGGGCGGTGAGGGCCGGATCGGCCGGGACTTCCGGCTGCGCCCCGGCTTCCGCGGCGGTTCCGGCTTCCCGGATGGGGGACCAGCAAAGCCGCAGCGGGAATGCCCCCTCCATCACGGAAAGGGAGAGGCCGTACTGCTGCCGGACCGGCTCCAGAGCGGGGTGGCGCAGAAAGGCGGCCAGCAGCCAGTCGTTCCAGCTCGACATCCGCAGTACCAGGCTGGGATCGAGCGGTTCCCGGCCGGTCAGCAGCGCCGCCGTCTCCCGCAGCCGCTTGTCGAGATTTTTTTCGGTGATGTTTAAGATGAGCGTCTCCCTTGCGCGGGTCATGGCGACGTAGAGCAGGCGGATCTCCTCCGAGACCGCGTCCTCCCGTTCCCGCTGGCGGACGGCTGCCGAAGGGACGGTGTGGTAGCGCTGAAGGGTGCGGCGGTCGACCACCTGCATCCCGTAGCCGAGGGCGGGGTGGTAGACGGCGGGACGGTTCAGATCGGTGAGATTAAACGCTTTGGCGCAGTTCGCAAGGACGACGATGGGGAACTCCAGCCCCTTGGATTTGTGGACGCTCATGATCCGCACCGTTCCGTTTTCGGAGGAAAGGGGATTGGCGACCTTGAAATCCTCGCCGCGTTCCATCATCCGGCGGATGTAGGCGACAAAACCGGACAGCTCGCTGCGGCCCGACCGTTCGTAGTCCCCGGCGTACTGAAGCAGCAGCTTGAGGTTGGCCTCCCGTCCGGCGGAAGTCCCCATGATCTCGAGAAAGTCGGTCGTATCGTAGATGTACTGAATCAGGGCGCGCACCCGCCTGACGGCCGCCTTTTCCCGCAGGTGCTCCAGCAGGGTGAGAAACCTGTCCGCCTTGGGATTGTGCGGCCGTTCGGTCAGGAGAGCGGCGTAGAGGCGGACGTCCGGGTGATCGAGGCGGAGGGCGGAAAGTTCCCCGCAGTCAAACAGCCCCAGCGGCGAGAGAAGGACCGCCGCCATCGGGATGTCCTGCATCGGGTTGTCGAGAACCTGCAAGAGGCTGATCATCGAGAGCACTTCCCGGGAGGTGAAATAGCCCTCTGCGGAGCTTACCGCGGCCTCCACCCCTTCGGCGCGCAGCGCCTCGCAGAAGACCGCCTCAGTCCCTTTGAGGCTGCGCAGCAGAATGGCGAAGTCGGCCGGACGGCAGGGCCGGAGGGTGCCGTTTTCGGTGACGGGGTACCCCTCGCGGAGCATCTGCGCGATGCGGCGGGCGGTCTGTTCCGCCTCAGTGAGAAGGCGGGCGCTGTCCAGCTGGGGATTCTGCTTCAGATCCAGCAGCTGGATGTGGACGGACGGCTCCGGCGTCTCAGGGTAAACGGCGCCGGGATGAACGGCCTCTTCATCGCCGTAGCGAACGCCGCCCGCTTCCTCGCTCATGATCTGGGAGAAGACCCAGTTGACCGCTGCGAGGACGCCCTCCCGGCTGCGGAAGTTTCTGGAGAGGCGCAGCAGGGCGGGAAAGGAGCCGTCCTCCGAAAAGCGGGCCTGTTTTTCGGCAAAGACGGTCGGGTCGGCGCTGCGGAAGCGGTAGATGCTCTGCTTTAAGTCGCCGACGTAGAAGAGGTTTTCCCCGTTTCGGGAGACGGCGCGGAAAATCTCGTCCTGGAGGCGGTTGGTGTCCTGGTACTCGTCGAGGAGGATCTCGTCGAAGTTTTCCGCATATTGCCGCGCAAAACCGGTCGGACTTCCGTCCTCGCCCGCACAGAGGCGGAGGGCGAAGGCGGCCATGTCCGGGAAATCGGCGAGGTTTGCCTCCTGCCGGGCGGCGAAATATTCCTCTGAAAAGCGTCTGACCAGCCCGAAAATGCCCCGCAGGACCGGCAGCAGCTTCTCGCAGTCAGCGGCAAAGTCGGCGGCCGAACCGGGCAGGCAGTCCCGCGCGGCGCCGAGAAAATCCTTCGTGAGGTCCCGCAGGGCGGAAACCTCCTCCTTGCGGACCGCGTCCGCCCCCTTGGGCGCGCGGCCGATCGGGCCGGGGGAGGAGGCGCGCAGGAAGCGGTAGAGCGCGTCCCATTCCCCCCGCGCCGCGATGGCAAGCCCCTCGGCAAAGAGGGCGGCGTCGGCGGCGATAGCGGCGCCGTAGCCTTTCTGGAGCAGCGCATCCTCCGCCAGCATCTCGGAGATGCGGCGGTTTAAGCGGGCTGCGTTCAGGAGATGCGCGCGCGCGCGGGCGAGCAGATGGCGGCCCCATTCGCTCTCCTCGGGGGGGCCGGGATTCCGGTAGGCGGCGAGCTGCTGCTGAAACCACGCCGCCGGATGGGGCAGCGAACGGACCTTTTCCGCCAACGAAAAGACCTCCTCGGTCAGGCGCTGGTCGCTCTGTTCCCCGAAATAGTCGACGGCCGCGAGAAAATCGGGGTCATTCGACTCGTAAGACGCCTCGAGCGCCCGTTCCATCGCACCGGCGCGGAGGTCGGCCAGCTCCGCCTCTTCGGCGATGCGGATGTTTGGGGAGATGCCGAGCCGCTCAAAATGTTCCCGCGCAAGCCCGCCGAAAAAGGCGTCCATCGTGCAGATCTTTGCCCGCTGCAGGCGGAGAAGCTGCCGTTCCAGCAGCGGGTCGCCGTGATGTTCCGCCAGCATCTCCCGCAGCCGGGCGTCGACACGGCTGCGCATCTCGGCGGCGGCCGCGTTGGTGAAGGTGACGACCAGCAGCCGGTCGGCGGGAATTGCCTCCGGGCCGGTGATGCGCCGGATGATCCGCTCGACCAGAACGGCGGTTTTGCCGCTGCCCGCGGCGGCCGAGACGAGAATTCCTCCGCCGCGGAGATTCATCGCGGCCTGCTGTTCGGCTGTCCATTCCCTGCTCATCTGGATTCCTCCTGTTCTGTAGCCTGCCGGACGTCTGCAAAAGCTTCCAGTGTGAATTTGCGCGGCGAGCGGACCCCGTCCGCCGGTTCGTGCCCGCAGACCGCCCGGAATTCGCAGTAGCGGCAGGGCAGCCGCTGCCCGCACTGGATGGGATTGGGGGCGATCTCTCCGGCCAGCAGCTCCCCGGCCATCGCCTGAATGAGCTTTACCGCATACCACTCGAGATTTTCGAAGTCTTCAAGGGCGGCCAGCCATTTTTCGCCCTTCAGCCTGTTTTTCCCCATGGAAACCGGCAGAAACCGGCCTTTGAGGTCCCGCTCCATCGCGCAGAGGACGGTCATGTCGTTGAGCAGCAGCCCGTTCATGGCAAAGCCCTCCTCCTTTGCGGCCTGCTGTTCCGCCGCCCCGGCGTCGCGGGCGAGCCGCGGTTCCAGCACGCCGGCGGGAAGATAGAGGATGCCGGCGGGTCGAAGTCCCGCAAGTTCCTGCCTGCCGCCCCGCCAGACGGAAAAGAGGTAGAGCAGCATCTGGAGATTTAGCCCTTCCGCCACCTCGTCAAGGGAAAATTCCCGGTTGCCGGTTTTGTAGTCGATGACCCGGACGTAGCCCTGTCCGTCCTTTTCCCAGCAGTCGACGCGGTCGATTTTTCCGATGACCGAGAGCCGCCGCGTTCGGCCGTCCGGCTCTGTGACCGGGATGGTGAGGGGGGCGATCCGCCCGCCGGGGGCGACCGGCTCCTCCAATCCCGCGACGGTGAACGAGGTCTGGGCAAATTCCGCCCGCAGGGCGAGCAGCAGCCGCAGCGCGTTTTCGCTCATCCGGCGGTAGAGGTAGAGAAAACGGCGGCTCTGTTCTTCCCCGCCCATGACCTGCCCGAGGTAGCCGGCCAGCAGGTCTTCAACCAGCTGGCGCAGCGCGCCCTCCTCCATGGTGAAAAAATCCCCGCGGGAGAGCACCTCTTCCAGAAGATAGTGGATGATGTTGCCCCGGGAGAGGGGATCGAGCTCCGCTCTTCCCCGCGCGCGGAGCTTCAGCCCGTACCGGCAGAAGTAGCGGAAGCGGCAGCTGTAAAACTGCTCGATCTGAGAGGGGGAAAGGGCGCGGTCCCCTCCGAACATCCGCGCGCTGAGGGCGGAATCGCGGATCTTGAGCCGTTCCTCCGCCTGTATCTGTTCCAGCTCGGCGAGACGGACGGCGTATTCGGCCGAAGTCCGGAGATACTCCCGCGCCGAGGCGGAAAAGGCGGAACCGTCTTTCCCCCGGCGCACCGCCTGCAAAAAGACGGTGCGGGGAGTGCGGCAGAAAAATTCCGGCGGGAGGTCCTGCGGGTACTGCACCGGCGTCCGCGGGAAAATCGCCCGAAATCCGGAGACGATGGCGGAAGGGTGCCGCTCCTCCCCTTTGAGGCTGCCGAGGGAAAAGGTGACGGTCAGCCGCTCGGAGGGACTGGAAAGCGCCTGCCAGGCGATGAACCGTTCCTCAAGCAGCGCCTCCTCCCCATGCGCGGCGAGAAGGAAGCCGTGCGCGGCCAGCAGCTCCCGCTCCTGCTCGGTGAAGATGCCGCCGGAGGCGGGCAGCAGGGGGAACTCCCGCTCGTTGGCGCCCAGAATGAGGACGGCTCTTTTTCCGCGCAGCCGCACCCGTTCGGCGCTGCCGACCAGCACGCTGTCAAGGGTCTGCGGGATACGGCCCAGCTCGCAGCCGGCTGCTCCTGCCGAAAAAACGGCGCAGAAATCTCTGAGCTCGATCTCCCGCCCGCCGAGGACCCGGTCCATGACGGTCAGCAGCTCGGCGAGCGCCTCCCAGCTCCGGCGAAGGTCGTCGGAATCCTGTTGGCGTCCCTCCCGCGCGAGGGCGAGGACCTGCTCCCCGATCCGGGCGGGGAGGTCCATCCGTTCGAGGACTGCGTAGAGGGCGCGCGGCCAGGAGGAAAGCGCCTTCTGCTGCTCCAGAAAGAAGGCGATCCCCCCCACCGCGCGCTGCCGCACCGACTCGGCGGCGGCGAGCTCGGCGGACTCTGCCTCCGTCATCGGCTGCGCGGTGTATCCGGCGGGATGGCGGTGAAACGGCTCAAGCAGCTGCCCATGGTCGAGATTCCAGACATAGGTGTAGCTTTCAAAGGCGGCGATCTCCTCAAGGGAAACGTCCAGAAGCCCGCATTTGAGCATGGCGAGCACTTCCTCCCGGGAATAGCGCCGGGCCGCCGCCTGCGTCAGGTGGGTCACAAAGCGGAAGAGCGGGAGGGCGTCCACACTTTCGACCCGGTCCATGTAAAAGGGGATGTCATACCGCTCAAAGGCCGCCTCAAGCAGCGGGGCGTATTTGGGCAGATCGCGGACCAGGACGGCGATCTCCTCAAAGGCGAACCCCTCTTCCCGCGCATAGGCGAGGATGCGGGCCGCTGCGAATTCCGCCTCGTCAAATTCGTGAAAGAGGGCGGCGCACGCGACGGCGTGGTTTTCCCCCGCAAAGGGGCGGGGATTGGGGAGGAGAATTTCCCGGGAGAGGTGGGCGAGCGCCTCCTCGCAAAAGCCGCTGTGACCCAGGCGGACGGGACTGGCGACCGGTTCTCCCGCCTCCCGGGCAAGGGCGCGCAGCCGCTTTGCCGTCTTGCGGGGGACAAAAAAGCGGCTGTCCTCCTCTCCGCCTGCAATGGGCAGGGTGATCGTTACCTCCGCCTTCTGGGAGAGCATCAGGCCGATGAGCCGCTCCTGCACCGCGGTGAAGCTCTTAAACCCGTCCAGCCACACCCTTCGTCCGGCGAACCAGCAATGCTCCGCGCAGAGTGCGGCCGCCCGGCCCAGCGTGTCCAGTCCATCTATGTAGTGTTCCCCGAGGATGCCCTCATACAGGGCCCAGAGAAGGGAGAGGTCGGACAGCTTGTCCCGCAGCACCCCCGCCTCCACCCCCGCCTTTGCCTGTTCGAGGTCCGCACAGGAGAGGCCGGCGTTTTTGAACTCGGCCACCTGGCCGGCCATCTGCGCCGGGAAATCCGCCCGCCCGGCGAGGGAGGCATAGGCGGAGAGCTGCCCCCGGCACTGCTGGAGGGCGAGCTTCATGGCGGTGATGCGGGCAGCGTCGTCCGCGTATTCTCCCGCCAAACCGCCGAATTCGCGGAACAGGTCGGCGGCGAAGCGCGCGAAGCTCACCACCCGCAGCCGCCCGGAGCGGGTAAGGCCGAGCGCGTCGAGGTACTCCCGCTCGGTCTCAAAGGAAAACTGTTCGGGCACAAAAAGAAGGAGGCGGCCCTCCGCCTCTTCCAGCTCTGCGGCCTGCAGCAGTTCCTCCCGCACCCGGGTGGATTTTCCCGCTTTCGCGCCGCCTTCGATGATGCGCAGCATGTTCATTCCGCCTTTCCTGTGCCGAGGGAGGCGAGCCACTCCCCGATCCGCCCGGCCGCTTCTACCAGAAAAAATCGTATCTCGTATTCCGGTTCCGATTCCAGAACCGCCCGTTCGCCGGCGGTGAAGGAGGAGAGCTCCTCCTCCATCTCGCTGGCCGCCCCCACGCAGAGCGGCGGGTAAAGGACGCACCACCAGTTTCGGCCCGCGCCCTCCCCCAGGGTGATCTGGAGGGCATGGTACCGCCCTGCCGGCATGGTGAAGCCGTCGTAGACGCGGGTGTCGAAGAAGAGCTCGGTGACCTCCGCGCGGACGGGGTAGTCAAAGCCCTGTTCCCGCAGAACTTCTTCGGCGATCCGTTCTACCTCTGTGAGGCGGGCTTCGGCGAGCGCTTCCGCGCCGTCGCGGGAGGCGGCGCGGTGAAACAGCTCTCCCGTCCGGGAGAGGAGCTCGTCCCGCACCAGCAGCTTGACCGCCTGATCCTCCTCCGAGTCGGAGTTCGCGAGGATGTGCAGCCGCAACACATCCTCCTGCAGGGCCCGGCACTCCCGCTGGAACCCGGAAAAGCTGTCCAGCAGGATGCCGAACAGAAAGGTCAGGGTGACAGTCAGCACCCAGAAGGAAACCGAATGGTGAAATTTTGCCGTCTTGTCCATACGCTCGCCGTCCTTTTCATTTTGCTGGTGAGAGTATGGCTCGTTTTTGCCGGATTATTCCGCGTGCAGCACCTCGATGGCGGAGGGAACCGGAACAGCGGTGAAAACCTGCTCATCCGGCCGCCCGGCGGAGGCCGCGCAGGCTTCGGCCGCGGTGAGGTCGGGGAACAGCCCGAAAACCGCCGATCCGCTGCCGGTCATCTGAGCCGCCAGCGCGCCGCCATGCAGGAGGCGGCGGCGGATCCCGGCAATCTCGCCGTACCGGTCGGCGGACTGCTCCAGCACATTGCGCATATAGGGGGAGACGGTGTGCAGCTTCCCCTTCATCAGGCCGTCGATCACGCGGTAGGGGTTGGGACGGTCGGCGGGGATGCCGCTGTCATAGGCGGCGAATGCCGCGGCGGTGGACACGCCCCACTCCGGTTTGAGAATCACGAAGGCGCCTGTGCGCATCTGCGGGACGGGGAGGACGGTTTCCCCGATGCCCTCGACCAGCGCGGTGCCGCCCATCAGGCAGTAGGGAACGTCCGCCCCCAGCGAAAGGCCGATTTCCCGCAGGGCGGGGAGACCGAGGCGGGTGCCGTACAGGAGGTCGAGTCCCTTTAAGACAGCCGCCGCGTCGGCGCTGCCGCCCGCCATGCCGGATTGAACGGGAATCCGTTTGCTGAGGACAATCTTGACCCCGCCGGTGATACCGGTGCGGGCGAAAAAGGCATCCGCCGCCTTCCATGCGAGGTTGTCCGGATTCGGGAGAAGGTCGCTGATGAGGGAGGTCTGTTCCGCCTTGCGGAGAGTCAGCGTGTCGTACAGGCTGACCGTCTGCATGACCATCTGCAACAGGTGATAACCATCGGGGCGGACACCGGTGATGTCGAGGGTGAGGTTCAGCTTTGCGGCGGCCCGCAGGGTGATCGTTTCCATAGCGGCTCCTTTCTAAAAGTATAAGAGGGAGGTGGGCAGAAAGAAGAGGTAGGGCGCGGTGAGCACCGCCAGCCAGCAGGCGGCCTTCTTTTTCTGCGCGTCGGAGAGGGCGGCTTTTTTGAGGGCGATTTTCCGGTTAAAGAGGTAGATGAGAAAGCCCGCCAGCGCCGTGCAGACCGCCGTCCAGAGGAAGCCGCCCACACTCGAAAAGGGGTTTAGCATCACCGCTTCGGTGACGTTGTGGTAGACCCACTGCCGCACGGGGCTGGGCAGGAATTCCCCCGCGAGGGCGCCCAAAAACATCGCGCCGCCCCCGACGAGGTCGGCCGCAAAGCCCAGAAGCCAGGTCTTGAGGATGGCGGAACGGAGGTTTTTTCCGATGTCCGGCATTTTGCCGAGCTTGAAAACGAGGAAAAGGACCAGAAGGTCAATGAGAAAGTTCGCGGGAAGCACCACCAGCCAGGCAGCGGGGAAAAAGAGCAGGAACCAGAGCGGAAACATTACGTTGTAAAGCCTTGTTTCGCGTTTCATGGGGACCTCCTTTTCGGTCAAAGTTCAAAATGCTCCCGGATATACCGCCGGATTTCCGGCGCGGGGGCCTTCCTTCAGAGAGAAAATTTTGCCTGCAAAAACGCCCGGTATTCCGGGTGGTTTTGCGCGTCCTGATATTCTTTCCTTATCATATCCGCGATCCAGCGGCGCTTCTCCGCAGAATGCTCCGCGTACCGGCAAAGCAGAAGAAGCCCCTCCCGCCTCGCCTGCAAAATGGCCTCATAAGCGTCGGGAACAAATTCCCGGCCGGTGACTTTTACCGGCGTTTCGCTGACAAACGCGCCCGGGATGCCGGCCAGCGGGGCGCAGTTTTCGGATTCCGCCCGGTAAATCCAGCCGGAAACCCCGGCGAAGGTGTCCGCAAAAGCGTCCGGATAGTATTCTTCCAGCACCGGCTTCCCATCCGGCGAAAAGCCGTAGGAGGCGAATTTGTAAAAGG
>CALXIG010000152.1 GCA_944388305.1 uncultured Clostridia bacterium | reverse complement strand
GGAAACACCGTCCGAAACGGCGCGAGCGCCGCGCAAAGGGCCGCATATTCCGCGCCGCGATGGAGAAGAGTCGGCTGAACCGCCACCTCCCCGGCCCCCGCCTCCGCCAGGGCAGCAAGGGCGCCGGCCACATCCGAAACCGCCTCTCCGGCGGCGCGGGCGCGCCGGAGAAGCGCCTCGCCGATCCACGCGGCAGAAACCGTCCAGCCTGGGCAGGCTTCCGCCATCTCCCGCGCGAGCCCATCCAGCACGGCGCGCGCCTTCGGCCGGGACGCACCGTAATGCACCAGAAGGATCGCCCTCATTCCGGTTTACTCCGCGTCTTCCCGGCGGTTTTTGCCGCAGAAGCCCTCCTCGTACATCTTGATGCACTTGGACACAACGCGGATCGCCTCGTCGGCGCCGCATACCTCATCCACCGCCGTCTCCTTGTGCTCCAGCGCCTTGTACACCTTGAAGAAGTGGCCCATCTCGTCAAAAATGTGGCCCGGCAGCTCGCTGATGTCGTGATAGACGTTGTAGGTGGGGTCATTGAAGGGAATGGCGATGATCTTCTCATCGTCGCGGCCGTTGTCCATCATCTTAATCATGCCGATGGGGTAGCAGCGAACCAGCGTCAGCGGCTCCAGCTCCTCCGAGCAGAGGACGAGGACGTCGAGGGGGTCGCCGTCGTCGGCGTAGGTGCGGGGAATGAGCCCGTAGTTTGCGGGATAGTGGGTCGAGGTGTAGAGAATGCGGTCGAGGATGATAAAGCCGGTCGCCTTATCCAGCTCGTACTTCTTTTTGCTGCCCTTCGTAATCTCAATGACAGCGATGAAGTCGTTCGGATGGATGCGGGATGGGTCCATGTCGTGCCAGATGTTGCTCATAGAGATACTCCTTTCAACGAAACAGAAGCTGTCCCGCCGCCAGCATCACGGCGAGATACAGAAAATTGTACAGCGAAAAAACAGCGAAATAGCGCCCGGACTGCGCGCCCGGACTTTTGGCGTAAAGCCGGAAGGAAATCAGGCTCGCCATCGAGGCGATCAGCGTTCCAAGCCCACCGATATTGGTCCCGGCGAGGAGGCCCTGCCAGCTGCCGGTAAACTCCGCGAGCATGAGGGCGGCGGGGACGTTGCTGATCACCTGGCTCACCAGCGCGGAGACAACCAGCTCCCGCCCCGCAAGGAGGGAGGAAATCCAGCCGCTGACGGCCGGAATGCGCGACAGGTTGCCGACCAGAATGAAAAAGAAGACAAAGGTCAGCAGCAGGCTGTAGTCCACCCGCCGGAAAATGGGCCGCGCAAACAGGGCCAGCAGAAGCGCCACCCCCGCCAGCACCAGCCGCCAGTCCAAAACCCGCAGGACCGCCAGCAGGCTGAACAGGAACAGTCCGGCAAAAAAGGACGTTCTCCGGCCGGAGAAGGGCTTCTCCTCCCCCGCCACGCCGGCCGGCGCAAGCGGCGCGTTCCCCGGCCTCGCGAGCAGCAGTCCGCCGAAGGTCAGGACAGCACCCAGCAGGCAGAGCGGTCCGGTCACGCGGAAAAACTCCCCCAGTCCCAGCCCATAGCGGGAATACAGAAAGAGGTTCTGCGGGTTGCCGAAGGGAGTCAGGGCGCTGCCCAGATTGGCGGCGATGGTTTCGGAAACGACAGCCAGAATGAGCGCCCGCTGTCCCGCCCCGGCGAGCAGCGCGATAGTCAGCGGCACAAAGGTCAGCAGCGCGACATCGTTGGTGATGAACATCGAAAAGAGGAAGCAGGCGGCTGTCAGCAGCAGGCAGAGCCGCCGCACCGTTCCCACCCCGGCGGAAAGCTTCCGCACCAGCAGGGAAAACAGCCCGGCCTCATCCAGGCCCGCCACCGCCGCCATCAGGCAGAAGAGAATGCCCAGCGTCCGCAGGTCAAGGTATTCCAGATATTCCGCCGACGGCAGAACCAGAAAGGCGGAAACTGCCGCCAGCACGCCGGAGACAGCCAGCACCGGCTCCTTTTTCAGAAAGGATTTGAGCTTCTCCACCCTCAGCCTTCCTTCCCCTTGCAGACATCCACCCAGCCTTCCGCCCGGGAGTACTCCGCGAGTTCCCCGCAGCTCAGGGCGATGGCGGAATTGGCGCTGCCGCAGGCCGGGTAGACCGTGCCGTATTCCTTCAGGGATTCATCCAGATACACCCGGCATCCCGGCGGATTGGCGAAGGGGCAGACACCTCCCGGCGCATGGCCGGTCATGGGCTCCACATCCTCTGCGGACAGCATCTTTGCCTTTTTGTGGAAGGTCTGCTTGAACTTGGCGTTGTCGATCTTCCGGTCTCCCGCCGCCAGGATCAGCAGGCACTCCCCCTCCTCCCCGTAAAGGGAGATGGTTTTGGCGATGCGGCCCGGCTCGGTGCCCAGCGCTTTGGCCGCCAGCTCCACTGTGGCGCTGGAAACGGGAAATTCCAGGACATCTCCCTCCCGTCCCCATTGTCTGAAGTATTCTTTTACCTGTTGGATTTCCATTGTGTCAGGACCTTTCTTTTGCTGAATTTTTTCCGGCGCGGCTTTTCCCCATCGACCTGCGGAAGACGCTGGGGTTGCAGCCGGCGTATTGCTTGAAGCACTGGGCGAAGTGATAGGAGGAGCTGTAGGAGAGCTGCCGGCCGATCTCCCGCACCGGGAGGTCGGTCTCCAGCAGCAGGTCGCAGGCCCGCTGCATCCGCACCCCGCGCAGATACTCCATCGGCGAGGTGCCGAAATGCGCCTTGAAAATACGGATGAGGTAAAATTTGGAGACGCCGGTCGCGGCGGACAGCTCCTCCAGCGAAGTTTCCCGTTCAATATGAGCGAGCAGGTACTCCTTCGCCCGCTCGACGTGCCGGCGCTGCGCGCCATAGCAGAGATTGGCCGCAGTGATCCGGCAGAGCGCGAGCTGCAGGCTTGCGGAAGCCTCCAGCAGCCGCATCAGGTCCTGTCCTTCCGCCAGAATTTCGAGGACCTGCTCCAGCAGCGGGAGGCACTCCCGGATATTCTGCCGCAAAACGGCCCCGCTGCCCTCGATCTCCAGCTTTTCCCGCAGGAATTCGACGATCTGTCCGGTAAAATTGACCCAGAGGATGGACCAGGGGTGCTCCGGGCTCGCGCCGTAGACATGGGGATGCCCGGGCAGCAGCAGCGCTGCCTCCCCGCTGCCAACCAGCGTCACGCGGCCGTCGATCTCGGCAAAACCCTGCCCCTCGGTGCAGAACAGGAGCAGGCAGCTGTCGCTGTCCGGCTGTTCCGCGTACTGTCCCTCTGCCCGGCCGAAATATCCGGCCAGCCGCACCTCGATATTCTGTAAAAAAGGGATATCCCCGTCCGAAGCCGGGGTCACCAGAACCCGGGTATTCCGTTCCATCCACCCACACCCTTTCTCAACCGCGCAGTCCGCAGACCGCCGCAATTTGTCCGGCAAGCTCCTCCGGCGTCAGAACTTCCGCGTCGAGCGGCTCGCCGAAACCGCCCCGCGCAAAGGCCGCGAGACACCGATCCAGCTGCCGCTCCGCCCAGCAGCCCGGCTCCTCTCCCCTCCCGCGCAGGCGGGCCAGCACCGTTTCGCGCGGCGCGGTAAGGAGGAAGGCGCGCACCCGGATTCCCTCCGCCTCCAGGCGGCCGAAAATCTCGGAACGGTACTGCGCCGAAGCGACCGTCATCGGCACGATCAGCGGGCCGGCGTACTCCCGGGAGAGATACCGGAGCATCTCAAAGGTGATGCTCCGCCAGAGCGGCAGGTCCTGAAAATCCCCCTGCCGCCGCATGGGAGGCGGAAAATTCTCCCACAGAAAGGCGCCAACCTGTTCCGGATCAAACAGAAATGCCCCCGGAATTGCCCGGCAGAGCGCCCCGGCCACCGCACTTTTTCCCACGCCGAAACAGCCGTTGAGCCAGATCATCACGCCGCCTCCTCACGATTCCTTCATAATTATACAACATTTCAACGAAAACCGCAAGACGCTCCGCGGAAATCTCTCAAAACCGCACGCTGATCTCCCCGCTGTTCAGCGCTGTGACCGCGCCGTCCTCCCGGCGGACCAGCAGCCTCCCTTCGTCATCGACGCCGAGCGCCGTCGCAGGGAAGCTCTCCCGCAGCCCCACCACCTTCACCTGCTGTCCGAGGAAAAAGAGGTCCCTGCGGTAGCGGTCGAGCAGCGCCTCCCGGTTTTCGGGAAAGCGTCCCCCGTAAAACAGCCGCTCAAAGCTGCCCAGAAGTGCAGCCGCATAGGCGGCAGGAGCGACGCGGACGCCGCTCCCCATGAAGACCGACCCGGCGATATTCCGGATCTCTTCGGGGAAATCCTCCTCCTCCTGCAGGAGGTTGGTCCCGATCCCCACTGCGGCGTAGGAAACCCGGCCGCTTTCCCCCTCCACCGCGCATTCGGTGAGGATGCCGCAGATCTTGCGGCCGCCCAGGAAGAGGTCGTTTGTCCACTTGATGCCGGGGCGGACGCCGCAGAGCGCTTCGACCGCATCCGCCGCCGCGACTGCCGCCAGCAGGGTGACAAGGGTAAGGTCGGCGGCGGCAATTTCCGGGCGGAGAAGAACCGTCAGATACACCCCGCTGCCTGCCGGAGATTCAAACCGCCGGGAGAGACGCCCCCTGCCGCCTGTCTGCTGCCGCGCGACGACAACCGTGCCATCCGCGGCGCCCTCCGCCGCGAGCTTTTTGACGTACTCGTTGGTGGAGTCCACCGATTCCAGGAAGATGAGCGGCCGGCCAATCCGCCCGGTATCCAGCCTGCGGGAAATCTCATACCCCGAGAAAACGCCGCTCTCGAGCAGGCGGTAGCCCTTGTTGGCCGCTGTCTCGATGTGGTAGCCCTCCTCCATCAGGGCGGAAATGTGCTTCCAGACCGCGGTCCGGGAGATGCCGAGCGCCCCGGCGATCTCCCCGCCCGAGACGAGGGAACCGCCCGCCGCCCGCAGCCTTTCCAAAACTTCGTATCGTGTCGCCTGTCCGGCCATACGCATCCATCCTTCCAAAGTTCGCCGATGAAAAAGGGGCAGGCTGTTTGGACCTGCCCCGGCAGCGCAGCGCTACCACTCAATCTGTTCGATTCCCGCGGCCACCGCGCGGTATCCCGCCTGCACCGCTTCCCAGAGCGGCGCGAGCTGCTCCGTCTTTCCCGCGCGGACGGCGTCCACCATCGCGGCGCTCGCCCGGAACAGCTCCTGGAACCCCAGATTTCCGGCGATCCCCTTGAGCGCATGGGCGGCAGCCTCAATCTCCGGGGCGCTGCCCGCCGCAACCGCCTGTTCCAGTTTTCCAAAGGTCGGGTCCTGCGGAAATTTGCGCACAAACCGCGCGAGCAGCGCTCTGTTGCCGGAAAACCGCCGCAGTGTCTCGTCCAGATTCCACCCCATCAATGGGGCGGCTTCTTCCATTGTCATAACAATCTCCTTCTGCCTCACACAAAAAAACTTCCAATACCAGTATACCAGAAGCCGCACCGTTTTTCCAGAGTCGGATTTTGAGAAAAGCGCTGTATTTTCTTCCACAGATTCGTCTGTTTTTGCCGAAAATCTTCCAAAAATTGGAAAATTCCCGGCCAGATGTTGAAAGAAATGCCCAATCAGGCGTTTTCCATCCCCAGATAGTGCAGCACAAACTCCGAGAAAATGGAGTTGGACCAGGCAAACCACGGGCGGGTAAACTGGGCGGGATCGTCCACGAAAACGCCCTCGTGCATGAAACCGGTGCCGGCGTCGGTCCGCTCGAGCATGTCGAGCAGCGCCTCCTGCTCCTCCCGGCTGTCGGAGGTGAGCCCCTGCATCGAGAGGGCGATGTGCCAGACGTAGCGGGGCGGGGTGTGGGGGCTGCCGACGCCCTTCATGGCGGTGCCCTCATAGTAATAGGGATTTTCCCCGCTGAGGACAAAGCGCCGGGTGTTGCGGTAAATCTCGTCGTCCGGTCCGCACCAGCCCAGGTACGGAATGGACAGCAGGCTCGGGACATTCGCGTCGTCCATCAGGGTGTAATGGCCCATGCCGTCGGTCTCGTAGGCGTAGATTTTGCCGAATTTTTCATGCTCGTACACCCCGTATTTGCGGATGCCCCCGTCGATCTCGTCCCTGAGCCTGCGCGCCCGGGCGGCAAAGGCTTCATCCTTGTAAATTTCGGCGAAAATCTCCGCGAGGTAGGACAGCACAACCGACGCGAACATATTGGAGGGGATGAGGTAGCCATAGACGCAGGCGTCGTCGCTGGGGCGGAAGCCCGACCAGGTCATGCCGGTGCGAGCGACCGGGGCGCCCTTCCCCTCGTGGGAGAGGGTGTCAGTGGGCGGGCAGTTTTTGCGGATGAAGTAGTAGGGCGATTTCCCGCTGTGATCCTGCTCCACCGTCCACAGGTCGAGGACCACCTCCGCGGATTTACGGAAAGACGCGGTGAAGCAGCCGGTGCGGCCGGTGGCCTTCCAGAACAGCCAGGCGAGCTGGAAGGGGTAGCAGAGCGAGTCAATTTCATACTTGCGCTCCCAGATCCACGGGCCCTGGGCAGGCTCGTCCCGCTCCCAGCACTTGTTGTTGTCGGTCTCATTGTAGGCGTTGGCGTAGGGGTCGAGCTGAATGCAGAACATCTGCCGGGCGATCAGCGCCTCGATGAGCTCCGCGACCGGCTCCGAACGTCTGGCCGCGCCGATATAGTGACGCACCTGAGCGGAGGAATCCCGCAGCCACATGGCGGGAATGTCGCCGGTGAAAACAAAGGCGGAGCCATCTTCCAGATACTTGGTAGTGGTGGCCATCGTGTTGGGATAGCAGTTGCGGAACAGCGCCGCCAGCTTGGGGCGGCCGGAAAGCCTGCCGCAGACCTCGTCGATCACGGGGGTCAGTTCGTCGATGGGAACGGTTTTCGGCATGGTATCAACCTCCAAAATAACTGTTTTACAATTTTATTATAAGGCATTCCGGCGCCGTTTGCAAGAGCGCCGCTCCAAAATTCCGCGCAGGTGCAGGCGCACAAAAAACGGGGCGGCGCCATGCGCCGTCCCGTCTGTGTCAGCGGATAATGCGTCCCTTGCCGCTCTGATTTCCGCCCTTCTGCTGCGGCTGAGCCGGACGCTCCTGCGATCCGATGTCGGTGAAGATAGCCTCGTCCTCTTCCTCCTCCTCGTCGTCCCAGTCCTCGTCCTCCTCTTCCGCCTCGCGCAACTGCTGTTCATGCGGGTCGATGATATACTTGACCAGGTAGGGGTAGGAGTTGAAGGTCGCGATAAAGCCGACCGTCGAAAAGGCGAGCAGCAGGATGACCGGCAGGGTCAGCGGGAAAAAGAGGGTCGTCGGAATGACGATCAGCAGCACGAAAAACGCGGTGATCAGATTTGTTTTCAGCCCCAAAAACGCAAAAATCAGTGAATTTTTGAGGATGTATTTGAGTTTGAGCTCCACCGTCACCGCCATCAAATAGA
The DNA here is from genome assembly GCA_944388305.1 of uncultured Clostridia bacterium. Taxonomy (GTDB): domain Bacteria; phylum Bacillota; class Clostridia; order Oscillospirales; family Ruminococcaceae; genus Merdivicinus. The sequence continues at coordinate 12,513 of CALXIG010000152.1, read as the reverse complement.
CGTAAAACTGCATAAACAGCAAAATCAGGCAGAGCAGAATGCACAGGCCGAAGGGGATGAGCATCGCCCACGAATTGCTGGAGTTGACAAAATACCAGAAAAAGGAGACGCCCGCCACAACGCTGACCAGAGTGAAGATCAGCCAGAGCGCAAAGCCCTGCTTCCAGTTGCTCTTGAATGCGTCCCAGAAATCCGACAGCAGGAACGTCGGCTTTTCATTGGCGAAGTTGCGCAGCACATAGGTCATGCCGCAGATCGCCGGACCAATCGTGACAATCGGGATGCAGCATACCAGAAACAGCAGATTCAGCTGAATCAGCTTCCAGAACTTGCGGAAATACAGCTCAAAGAAGAAGAAGAACCGCTTCTTTTTGGGGGCGTTTTTGTCGACGCCCGGGCCGGGTTTGCTGTAGTTGAAAAGACCAAAAAATGCCATACTTGATATCTCCGTTTCTTACTCCTGGGATTTGCCGTTCAAAAGAATGTTTGATATTATTTCCATGAATTGCCCCGACGTCAGATTCTTTTTTAGGCACTTACACTATTATGCAGCAAAAAACAAGTTTTGTCAAGAGACAGAAACGGGCGATTTTATAAACGATTTTTGAACGCTTTCATTTTGCCCAGAATGTCAAAAATAATCTTGTGCATCCTGCATCAAGCAGCGCGGCCAAAACAAGCATCAGGCCGATAATGAGAAATTTCACCCCGTACATGCGAAAGGCTCTCGGAGAAATCGCAGCCTCCCGGGTCATGGCTGCGAAGAAACGCCCCGACATCCGCAGCGCCTCCCGGCAGGCGAGCAGCAGTGCGTAACCGGAGAGCGCCCCCGCCGGCAGCAGGAGAAAGAGGGCGAGCAGGATTCCTGTCCCGTTCAGAACGGCGTAGAAATACCCCATGCTCATTCCCAGGCCGGCTGCCCGGAACAGGAGGAAAAACACCGCAAACGGCTGCCCCACCGCGCTGAATCCACTCAGAAAAACCGCGCAACCGAGCAGCAGCGATGAACCGATCGCCCGCAGGAAGACGTCCCAGAAGCCGCTCTCCGCACGTCCCGCCAGAAACCCGCGGGTCATCTGCTCCAGCGCGGCCGCCGTCTCGCGGTCGAGCATCCCCGAAAGCGCTGCGCCGTAGGCGACCCCGGCCAGAAAGAGCACCGCCAGAACGGTGGTCATCCGGCCGGCACAGGCAGACCTTTTCCGCTCCTGTCCCCGCGCCGCAGGGGGAACAGCCTCCGGCGCCGCCGGAAATAAAATGGCCTTTTTCTGGCCGTCTCGCGGCACATCGCAGGAATTTTCGCGCCGGTCCTCCTGCGTGCGGTCCGGCTCGCCGCGGGCTGTCTTCCGCTCAGAGGCTGCAAAGACGGCCGGCTGCTCCGTTGTCCAGCTCCTGTCCATTTTTCATCCGTCCTTCCGTTTGGGATGGTACATCCTATGCGGAGAGGGCGGAAATTATGCGGACAGGCGGTTATTTTTCCCCGGAAAGGGCATAGGCGCGGGCGGTGCAGGCCTCGCAGCAGGCCGCGGCCGCCTCCGCGAGATGGTGGGCGCGGAGGGCTTCCAGCCCGGCGATGGTGGTGCCGCCCTTGGAGGAGACCATCTCAATCAGGGCGTCGAGGCTTCTGCCGGAATGCTCCATCATCTCGGCCGCGCCGCGCATGGTCTGACAGAAGAGGGCGAGGCTCGTCTCATAATCAATCCCCTGCGAGACGCCGTAGCTGACAAAGCTCCTGGCATACTCGTAGAGAAAAGCCGGGCCGCTGCCGTTTAAGGCGATGACCTCATTCATCCTGCCGGCAGGAATTTCCCGCACGATGCCCGCGCAGGAAAAGATGCGCCTGGCGACCGCGAATTCCTCCTCTGAAACAGGGGGAATCTGCGCCATTGCCGTCGCGCCCACGCCGAGCAGCAGCGGGGTATTCGGCATGATGGAGACGACACGGGCGTCAAAACCGAGCGCCTTTTTGATGTGGGAAGCCGTCACACCGGCGGCGATGCAGAGGTAGACCCGGTCCTTTTCCGGGCAGGCGGCCAGACCGGCAAGGACCTCGTCCATATTCTGGGGTTTGACCGCCAGCAGGACATAGTCGGAAGCGGCCAGCACCTCCGCAGCGGAGTGAAGCGGCTCCATCCCGATTTCGCGGAGCGCTTCCGCCTTCTCCATATCCAGGTCATAGCCAAAGAGGACGCATTCCCCGCCCATTCCGGCGGCAATCCCCCGGAAAATAGCGGTGGCCATATTGCCGCAGCCAATGGTTCCAATTTTCAGCACAGGTCATTCCCCTTTCTCTTTTGTTTATTCCGCGTCGGCCAGGGCCGCCTTGATCATAATGGCGCACTCCAGCCGCTTTTTTTCCAGCTCGCAGGAGAACTTGAACGGCTTTAAGACATCCCCCGCATACTGGAGATTATTGGCGTTGCAGCCGCCCGAGCAGTAGAATTTGGCCCAGCAGTCCGCACAGTCCTCCTTGCCGTAGATGTTGGCGCGGGCAAAGTAGTCCTTCATCTTGGTGTCAAAGCTGCCGTCGTAGAGGCTGCCCATCTTCCACTCCTCCATGCCGACGAACTGGTGGCAGGGATAGATATCCCCGTCGGGGGTGATGGCGACGTACTCGTTGCCGCAGCCGCAGCCCCGCAGCCGCTTGATGGCGCAGGGACCCTGATCGAGGTCGATCATGAAATGGAAGAAGTTAAAGCCTCTCCCCTCCTTCCGGCGGGCGATCAGCTCCTTTGCGAGACGCTCGTATTCCGCAAAAATGGCGGGCACGTCTTCTTCCCGGAGGGCGTAGTCATGGCTGGGGTCGGTGACGACCGGCTCCACCGAGACCTGATCGAAGCCCATCTCGTTGAAGTGGAGGACGTCCTCGCCGAAATCGAGGTTATATTTGGTAAAGGTTCCGCGGACATAGTACTGGTCGTTGCCGGAAGCCTTGCGGGCCCTGACAAAGTCCTGATATCTGGGCATGATGGTGTCGTAGGTGCCGCGGCCGCCCGCATTGGGGCGCATCCGGTCGTTGACCTCCTTCCGCCCGTCGATTGAGAGGACGACATTGGACATTTCCCGGTTGAGGAAGTCGTACTTGTCCGGCGTGAGCAGAATGCCGTTGGTGGTGATGGTAAAGCGGAAATTCTTGTTGTGCAGCTTTTCCTGTTCCCGCGCATAGGCGACCACCTGCTTGACGACCTCCCAGTTCATCAACGGCTCGCCGCCAAAGAAGTCGAGCTCCAGGTTGCGGCGGGAGCCGGAGTGTTCGATCAGGAAGTCGATGGCGCGCTTTCCGGTCTCGAAGTCCATGAGCTTGCGTCCCTCGCCGAAGTCGCCGGTCGAGGCAAAGCAGTACTTGCACCGGAGCTGGCAGTCGTGGGAGATATGCAGGCACATCGCCTTGATGGGGGAAGAGACCATCCGGTCGGCGAACTGGGCGTAATCGTCCTTCGAAAAGAGGTAGCCATCCCGGTACATCTCATACAGTTCGGCGTAGGCGTCCCGCAGCTCTTCGGCGGAAAACTCGCCGGAGAGCCTGTCCAGCAGCTCCTGCGGGCATGTTTCCGCCATCGGTGCGTCCAGGAAATCCAGCAGCCGGTAAGCCGCATCGTCCACCACCGAAACGCCGCCGCTGTGGACGTCCAGCACGATATTGTAGCCGTTCAACTGATATTTATGGATCATGGTTTTTTCTGTCACCTTTCTTCTGCAAAGCAAAACGAACGGGCGCACGAGCGCCTCCTTGCGGAAAACGCCGTTCGCCCGGATTCATTCCAGAGATTACGGTCTTACTTGTCAGCCTTCTCGCACTTCTGGTTGCCGACGGTGCAGGAGGTCTTGCAGGCAGACTGGCAGGAAGCCTGGCACTCGCCGCAGCCGCCCTTCGCGGCAGTCTCTTTCAGATTGCATTTGTTCAGCGTTTTGACGTGTTTCATTTTAATCTCTCCATTTCTTAAAAAGATGTCAAATTCTGTGGGCCTTCTTTCCGTTCACTCCAAGCACGCCGCCCGCCATCCCCGCGGCGGCAATTACCGCCGCACGGGTGAACGCAGACGCGCCCGGCATACCAGACACCAGCGCTCCCGCGAGGAGCAGAACAGCTGCCAGCAGCAACGCACTGCACCCTCCGGTCAGCATTCCCCGCTTTCCGCGAAGCTTCGCCCCTGTCAGCCCCGACACGAAGCCGCCGGTCAGGGCGATGAGGATCGCGGCGAACGGAATGACGCTGCCGGCCGCGTGCAGAAGTCCGAAAACCAGCGCCAGCAGGAAAAGAAGCGCCGCCGACGCGGCGGCTCCCGCCAGCGCACCCAGCAAAACCGGGCGGACGTAAGCCTTTGCACGGTAAAGCAGGGATTTTTCCTCCTGCAGCTCGGTCATCCCCATAAACAACACTCCCTTCGGTTGTTTATAGATATGCCGGCAGAGCAGGATATATGACAGGAAGCAGGTCAGGCTTCCTCGTCGTGCAGCGTCTCGTTGGACTGGATCGCCCAGCGCTTCACCCGGATCTTGCTCCGGTCGGAACCGGTCTCGATCACAACGGTATCCTCGCGCAGAGAAACGACTCGCCCGATGATGCCGCCGCTGGTCGTGACCTCATCGCCGACCTGAAGGCTGTTGCGCATTTTCTGCATCTCCTTCTCCCGCTTTTTCTGAGGACGGATCAGCAGAAAATACATCACAACGACAATCAGCACAAGCGGCAGGATCTGCACGAGCATCAGCAGCCAGCCGCCCTCCGTTGTCGCGGTGGACGAAGCGGTTTCCAACAAAGCAGTTGTCATGAATTTCCCTCCAAAATGGTATTCGCCGCGGAACCTGTCCGCAACATAATACCTACATTATACTATACCGGCGGACTTTGTGCAAGAGGGAAGTTTGACAATCCTGTGAATTTTTGCTGTTTCGGCAAAAACTTCTCACTCTCCCGAGAAAAATTTCTCGATTCCGTCCGCGACCGCCTCGGCGAAGACGCTGTCATATTTCGAATTGGTGAGGATCTCCCGCTCCTGCTCGTTGGTCAGGAACCCGTACTCGATCAGGACCGAAGCGTACTGCTTGGGCCGCGTGACGGCGAATTCGCTGAATTTTGCGCCGCGGTCCTTCGCGCCGTCGGCATAGGGAAGGCTGCGGTAAGCCTGGTACATCGCGTCATTGATGTACTTTGCAAGCCGCTGGGAGTAGGGAGTGTTATAGTAGGTTTCGACGCCGCGGGCCGAAGAATTATTTTCGACCGAATTCTGGTGGACGGCGATGTAGAGATGCGGCATCTCCTCGACGCCCATTTCGGCGCGCTCGGTGACGCCGACATAGCTGCTGCCGCGGGTCTCGAGAAGGGTGACTTCCGCGCCGCGGTCCTCCAGCTCCTCCATCAGCGCCTCCGCATGGCGCAGGTTGATGTCCGCCTCCTGCACACCGCCGCCGGTGTTGCCGGGGTCTCCGGTGCCGTGACCGGCGTCAATGACGATTCGGGCGCCGTCCAGACTGTCGACCGGGTTGAGAAATTTGAGGGTGAGGGTTCCGCTGCTCGTGTAGGAGGCGTAGGCTCCGTAATATCCGCCTTTCTGCGAGAGCTTCAGCGTCAGCTCCACCTGCGGAATGTCCCCGTTCATCCTGGTCTTCCAGCTGGCCGAGGAGAAGGCGCTGCCGCGCGGAAAATCCATCGATCCCGCCGAATAGGCGGTGGTGTAGTCGAAGGTGATGACGATGCTGGTCGGATTGCAGCTGCTCACGGTGTTGGTCGAACCGGTGTAGGTGAGCGGCGAGGGGGTGATGTTGAACGGTACCGCCCAGCTCTGCCGGAAGGTCAGGGTGGTAAAGGTCCCGTCGTCCTTCACAGTGACGCCGGTGATGCGGTTGTTGCCGTTTGTGCCGCTGCTGATTACCGTCGCGTTATTTTTGGAGACGCGCCGGCCGGACTTGAGGATGTAGCTCGCGGAGGTCGTACCGATCGTGTAGTCCATGGTATTGGCGGGGAGATTGTAGTAATAGGGGGAGGCGTACTCCTCGCCGCGGTCCACTGAGCTGAAAATATCCGCGTAATCCTTTTCGATGCGGATGATGTCGCCGGAAACGGGGGTGACGCCCTCCAGCTCACCCGAATCGGAGTCCTCCGGCTTGTCCACCTCGACGTACTGAACCGGCACCACTGCCTTGAGGGTGCCGCCGATCCGCGTTTCCGTCCGGCCGTTTTTCCGGGCGGTAAATTCGATCCGGCCAAGCTCCTGATCGGAGCCGACATTCGGGACGGTGTAGGTGCCGGAATACCAGACTGCGCCGTTTTCCCGCTCGGAGGTAGCGGCAAGGGTCACCGTGCTGCCGTTGACCTTTGCGGTCACCTCCGAACCCTCCGCGGCCAGCGCCTCCAGCTCCAGCTTGTCGCCGCCGCGCAGGCTGACGGAGACTTTCGGAGAAACATCTGCCAGAAGCCGCTCCATCACCCCGCTGTCCGCCGCAAAAACCGGAAAGGCGCCCAGTCCGAGACAAAGCACAACCAGCGAAGTGAAGAGCGATACCAATTTGAAAGCGAATTTTTTTGCCATAACCATCCCTTTTCTTTCCGGGGCTGCCCGCGAAATCTGCTCGCCGGGCGGGCGGCCCTGCGTCCTTGTGCCAAGTCAGGAGGCGGGCTCCGCCCAAAGCGGCGCCAGCGCCTCCTTCGCCTCCCTGGCGGCATCCGGGATCCCGCTGCCAAAGAGGCTGTCATACCGAAAGAAGATCACGCCGCCGTAGGCGGGCAGTTCTCTCGCGAATTCAATCTGCTCCGCCAGAAGGTCCGGCGACTCGATCCACTCCTGCGCGCCGGAACCGGCGTAAGGATCTTCAGCGCCGGCCTTATAGGCGGCCAGCCCAATGAGGAGCGGCACTCCGTACTGCTCTGCGAGGGCGTTCCACTCCTCCGCCATCCGGTCAAAGGGGGCGGCGTCGTGGACAAAGCCGAAATAGAGCTGCGGCGCGATGTAATCGAGAAGCCCCGGCTCTTCCAGCCAGCGCGTCAGGTCGATGTAAAGGTCGTTGTAGTTCTGGTCGGGGATGCCGCGGGGGCTCACGCCGAAGCTGGCGTCCGGATCGGCGGCATGGACCGCCTCCCCCAGCGTTCTGACCATCAAAAAGGTGTTTTCCCGCCGCCAATCCTCCTGCGAAAGGGCGCCGCCTTCCTCCAGGTAGGCCCGGTAGGATGCCGCATCCGCCTCAAAGGAGAGATTCGGAGGGTAAAAATAGTCGTCAATGTGGACGCCGTCCGCACCGTAGCGCTCGAGCGCCTCGACAGCCCCGGCCGCAATCAGCTCCCGCGCCTCCGGGGAGGCGGGATTCAGATAAATCGTCCCTCCGTCGAGAATCAGATTCTGTTCCCGAAGCAGCGGGTCCCCGTACCAGCTTCGAACGGGGAAGGATTCCGGCACCAGACCGGCATCCTCCTCCGGGAAGCCGCGCATCGGGTTGATCCAGATATGGAAGGAGAGGCCCCGTTTCGCGGCCTCATCCCGCAATATCTGAACCGGGTCAAAAGAGAGCGGCTGTCCAAGCTCCCCGCTTGCCCAGGCCGACCAGGGAAAATATGCCGAAGGATAAAAGCTGTCGCCGAACGGGCGGACCTGCACGTACAGCGTGTTCAGTCCAAATCCGGCGGCGTTTCCGGCAATCTGTGCGGCGGAAGCGGCAAAATCCTCCTCGGACTTCCCCACGAGAAGGGGGGATAAATCCAGGTAGGACAGCCACACGCCGCGCACCTCATCCGTCTCCTCCGTTTCTTCCCCGCGCAGCAGCTGGGAAAGGATCTCCGTCAGTGTTCCAGCGTTTTCGGCCGGCTCTGCCGGCTCGGACGCGGCCCTTCGAAAATCCGGCAGCAGCCCGCTCCAGTCCGCCATTTCCCGCAATCCGCAGCCCCCCAACAAAAATAACGCGGACAACAGAAAAAGCAGACGGCATACCATCCTCCATCGTTTTCTCATGCTCCCACTCCATCCGGTCAGTTTGGATGCCCGGCGAGGCGGAAGCCGAAAGAGGGTTCACCCTAATAGTACCCAAAAGCAGAGTTTCTGTTGCATTTTGACGATGGGAAATTATTCCGCGGCTTCCGCTTCCCGCGCAACAGTAATATCTATTCGCCAGGAGCCGCTTTTAATACGGAAGGAGCGGTCTTTTTCCAGCGGGACCGAGGCGATTTCCGCGTTGTCGAGGAGGAGCTTGAGCAGGGGCGCCTCCCCTGCGGGGATCTCGACCCGTTCCAGGCCGCCCGCCTCTCCATCGCGCATGAGGGGGTTAAAGTCGAGGTCGGAAAATTTGTCGTCCTCCTCCAGCATATCGCGTAAGGGGGAACGGTACCTTTTCCGGCCGGGGATGCCGGTATACTCGTCGGTCACGTCGACAAAATGCTCCTTCTCATCCTCCGCCTCCATGCGCGGCAGTTTGCGGCGCAGGCTGTTTTCCGGCGAAAGCTGCGGATTCTCCTCTTCCGGCCGGCGGAGGATGGCGATCACCTTACAGAGCAGGAAAATCAGGCAGGGCGCCCCGATCACGGCGATCAGACCCGGCAGAGTCAGCACAAAGTCCACAAGATACCCGAGCAGCGGAAGGCCGAAGGCGACGGTGTGCGTAACTTCAGACCGGGAAATTTCCCGGGAAACGGTCAGGCGGTCCTGTTTGGCGAGCACCGTCTTCTCCCCTGCCTCGAGCAGGCGCAGCACCTCGCCGCCGTTGCCGTTTTCCCGCCCGGCCACAATCACCTCGCCCGCCGAAAGGGTCCCGTCCGCGGGCTCCAGAAAGAGCAGGCTGCCGCAGGAGAGGGCGGGCTCCATTCCGTCTGTGTGCAGGGGCATCCACTCGAAGCCGAATGCCTCCGCCGGGCGGCCCGCGGCGCGGCTGCTCCAGAGCCAGCCGCAGGACAGCGCAATCAGCGCCATCAGCGCGGCAAAGACGCAGATCCCCACCCAGCCAACGCGGTAAGAGCCCTTCCGCAGCTTTTCCATGATTGACAACCTTCCTTCTGCGGGAATTTTCCCGCTGTTTTCCCTTCAAACGGGGGAATTTCGATAAAACTCCCTTTTATTATCATATAAATCTCCGGTGCTGTCAAGGCTTTCCGGCAGCTTCCGCAAAATTTTGCGCCCGGTAATCGTTCAAATCGCCGACCAGCCCTTCCCCGTCGGTGAGGACATGGGTGTAGTTGTCGGGGGTCTCGCCGACCAGCACAGTGTCGGCGATCAGGTATTCGGCGGGGACAGTGACCGATACCCGCTCCCCGGCCAGAAAGGCGTCTACCCGCGTCTCGAGCAGCAGAGTGAGCTGCCAGCGGGTCTGGTTGATGCCGGCGTCGGAGAAATTCCCTTCCAGCCGCAGCGAGTAGCTCGCGGCCGGAAGGAAGCGGCAGCGCAGCAGCGGTCCCCGCCCGGAGAGGGCGCTGCTGCCGCTCAGGGTGCCGAGCGGAACCGCGGCCTCCACCCTGTCGAGCGCAGCAAGGTTCTCTCCCAGCTGCTCGGAAAGGGCGAGCCGAAAGCGGTTGATCTCCGCCATATTGCCGCTCGCCGAGACGATATGTCCCTCCCCGTCCCGGGCGATCTCGACCATCTCCGCGTCCGCGAGGCTGTCGAACAGCGCGGAAACGCCGCGGTTCATCGCCTGCTGGGCGGCAATTTCCGCCTGTCTGGCGGCGATTTCCCGGGCAATCGGCCTGAGCCGCCACTCCCAGATAAGCAGCAGCGCTGCCGCTGCCGCGGCGCAGGCCAGCAGCAGCCGGCGGGTCCTTCGGGAAACCGGTCTCTTCTTCCGCATTTTCGTCACCCTTCCCACAGTATCTGCCCCATTCTATGCGGCAGAGGCGGAAAATGCGACAAACCCCCGCCCTGGACAGGACGGGGGTGCGCAGAGACAGTATTTTTTAGAAAGAAATATCGTTGGCGACGTTGTACAGATCCATCGGGAACTGCTTTTTCATGCTCAGCGCTTCCTGGATGTCAAAATCGACAATATCCCCTTTCTGCTGGGCGACAACGCGGTTTCCAATCCCTTTCTTGAGCAGGTCCACAGCGTGGTAGGCCATCCGGCTCGCGACGACGCGGTCGGTAACCGTCGGACTGCCGCCGCGCTGCACGTGTCCCAGGACAGTGCCGCGGGACTCGATGCCGGTTTCTTCCTCAATGCGCTTGGCGATGTCCTCAACATGGCCGATGCCTTCCGCCACCATGATGATGTAGTAAGATTTGCCGAGCTTTTTCGCCGCCTTGATCTTGGCCAGAAGCGCATCCATATCCAGGCCGATCTCCGGCACGCAGATAAAGGTTGCGCCGCAGGCGATGCCCGCGTTCAGGGCGATGTAGCCCGCGCGGCGGCCCATAACCTCAACGACGCTGCAGCGGTCGTGGGACTGCACGGTGTCGCGCAGCTTGTCCACCATCTGCATAGTGGTGTTCATGGCGGTGTCGTAGCCAATGGTGTACTCGGTGCAGGCGATGTCGTTGTCGATGGTGCCGGGGATGCCGACGCAGGGAATACCGGCCCTGGACAGGTCGGCGGCTCCGCGGAAGGAGCCATCGCCGCCGATGACGACGAGACCGTCCAGCCCGAACTGCTCGCAGACCGCTTTTGCCTTCAGCACGCCTGCCCACTCCTTAAACTCCAGGCAGCGGGCAGTTTTCAGACAGGTGCCGCCGCGCTGAATGATATTCGAAACGCTGCGCATGTCCATCTCAACGAGTTCGCCTTTAATCAGCCCGGCGTAGCCGTCCCTCACACCGAGGACTTTCATATCGCTTTTAATCGCGGCACGAACGACGCCGCGAATCGCAGCATTCATGCCGGGGGCGTCGCCGCCGCTGGTCAGAACGCCAATCGTTTTCACGCTCATAGGTAAACCTCCAGATTTCATTGATGAATCCAGTCTCTGTGTAATCGAATACACTATCCATTTTAGTATTTTTTTCGTCACTGTCAAGTGGATTGGAATACCTTTGGAAGAATCACCAAGATTTGGAGTCAGATTTTCAAGAGTTTCGTGAAGCTGGCTTGCAGTTCTTTCTCCTTTTCGCGGGCCGCCGCCTCATCCTTGCGGAGGACGAAATAGTAAATCTTGATCTTCGGTTCGGTGCCGGAGGGACGGATGACCGCCTTGCAGCCGTTTTCCAGCTCGTACATCAGGACGTCGGATTTGGGCAGGTGGATGACAGATTTTTCGCCTGAGGTCATGTCGGTGTGGACGCTGCCGAGATAGTCGCCGAAGCCGAGAACCCTGTCGGGTCCGATCTCTTTGGCGGGATTTGCGCGCAGCTCCTCCATGATCTTCTTCATATCGGCCATGCCCTGCTCGCCCTCGAAGGCAAAGCTCTGCTGGGTGCAGAGGAAGTAGCCGTACGTGCTGTAAAGATCGTTGAGGACCTCCACCAGGTTCTTGCCCTGTTTGGAGTAGAAGGCGGCCATTTCGCAGATGAGCATGGAGGCGACGACGGCATCCTTGTCGCGGACATAGGTGCCGGCGAGGTAGCCGTAGCTCTCCTCAAAGCCGAAAATGTAGTTGTCCTGCTCACCTTTTGCCTCCATCCGGCCGATCTGTTCGCCGATATACTTGAATCCGGTGAGGACGTTGACCATTTCAACGCCGTACTTTTTGGCGATCAGCTCGCACAGGTCGGTGGTGACGATGGTCTTGACGGCGAGGGGCTTCGCGGGCATGGTGCCCATCGCGATGCGCTGGGAGGCGACGTAGTCGAGCAGCAGGGCGCCGACTTCGTTGCCGGTGAGCAGTTTATAGTCGCCGTTCCACTTCACGGCGATGCCGACGCGGTCGCAGTCCGGGTCAGTGGCGAGCAGCAGGTCGGAGCCGGTTTCCTCGCAGTATTTCATACCCAGCTCGAGGGCCTGTTTGATTTCAGGATTCGGGAAGGGGCAGGTGGGGAAATTCCCGTCGGGCAGTTCCTGCTCCTTAACGACGGTGACATCCTGAATGCCGATCCGCTTGAGAATCTCGCGGACAGGCTTGTTGCCGGTGCCGTTCAGGGGGGTGTAGACGACCTTAAAGCCGCTGGTCTTGACGATCTCGGAATGGATGGACTGCCTGAGGACGTTGGCGTAATAGCTTTCCACCACATCGCTGCCGATATAGGAGATCATGCCGGAGGCAAGTCCCTCCTCAAAGGAGATGGTCCTGACGCCGTCGAACTCGTCGACCGCGAGGATGTTGGCGAGAACGGCGTCAGCCGTCTCGTTGGTGATCTGACAGCCGTCGGGGCCGTAAGCCTTATAGCCGTTATACTTGGCGGGGTTGTGGCTGGCGGTAATCATAACGCCCATCGAGCATTTCAGCTCCCGCACCGCAAAGGAGAGGGCGGGGGTGGGCATCAGCTCGGGGTAGATGTGCGCTTTGACGCCGTTGGCCGCGCAGACGCGGGCAACCTCTTTGGCGAAAACGTCGGATTTAATGCGGCTGTCATAGCTGATGGCGATGGAGCCGTTCTGGAAATTCGCGTTGATATAATCGGCGACACCCTGCGTCGCCTTGCGGACGGTGTAGATGTTCATCCGGTTGGTGCCGGCGCC
>CALXIG010000151.1 GCA_944388305.1 uncultured Clostridia bacterium | reverse complement strand
AGTTTGTAAAGAAGATTATCGTCCACGCGCCGGACAAGTCCAGCGGCCACCGGCGGCAGAAAATCCAGATTATCTGGAACTTCGTCGGGGAGTTGAAACAGGACGAGGACAAGCAGACCATTGAACGAGAAAGAAAAAGCAGGACAGCATAGCAAGTTGCCATGCTGCCTTGCAAGATACCATTACTTCCTTATGAGTGTGCGGCTTTCGGAAGGCTGGTTTTCTTTTTCCATGAGAAGGCTAGATGTTGAGCTTGATCCACTTGCCGCTCTTAAAGCGGATGAAAGTCATCAGCAGGCGGCAGAACTGGTCGATCGCCAGGCCAATCCAGGCGCCGGTCAGGCCCAGGCCGAGCGGGTAGCAGAACAGCCAGCCCGAAAACGGCCGGAAGAAGGCCACGCTGACCAGTGAGACCAGCGCGGTAAACCGCGTGTCGCCGCCGCCGCGAAGGCAGCCGGAATAGATCACTTGGGTGATCTGCATAAATACGATCACCGCGATCATGTTGACGATCATCACGCCGTAATCGAGAATCTCCACTTCGTCCGAAAAGAGGCGGAAAATCTGCCGGCTCAGCGACACGTAGACGATACACAGCAAAACAGAGAACAGAAATCCCAGCCGCTGGCAAATCGCGCCGTAAATCCGCGCGAGATCCTGCCGCCGCTCACCGAGGCTGCGGCCAACCAGCGCGACCGCCGCAACCGAAAGGCCGTCGCCGAAGGAGAAAGAAATGCTCATGATGTTCATGCCCACCTGATGCGCCGCAAAAGCGGTGGTGCCGAGCCGCGCCACGATCATGGCGTAGGTCAGAAAGCCGATGCGCAGGAAGATCTGCTCGGCCAGCGTGCTGGAACCGAGGTTTGCCAGGGCGCCGAGGGAACGCCGGTCAAAACCGATCTTTTTCAGCGCGCGGAGGTAGAGGAAGCGGTCTTTGTGGCAGACGGAGTAGATGCTCATCCCGCAGGCGCAGACGGTACCCAGAACAGTCGCGATGGCAGCCCCGGCGACGCCGAGCTTCGGGAAGCCGAAATTTCCCCCGATCAGCAGGTAGTTGAAGACGATGTTGACACCATTGGAGACGATGTTCGTCCACATGGCAATCTTGGTGTTGCCCGCGCCCCGCTGGGCCGCGTTGATGACCAGCGAGATCACGTTGAAAATCATGCCGCCGGAAATAATGCGGAAATAGGCGACCGCCGCTTCGTGAGTGTCCTCCGCCGTTCCCGCCAGCCGGAGAATCGGGTCCGCAAAGGCGCAGGCCGCGACGGAGATCACAACGGTCAGGCCGATGGTGATAATCATTGCCTGCATCAGAATGCTGTTGGCACTTTCGCGGTCATCCTCGCCCCGCCGCCGGGCGACCAGGGCAGATACGGCGACGTTCATCGAAATGAAGACTGCCAGGCAGATGAATTTCGGCTGGGTGGTGAGGCCCACCGCTGCAATCGCATAGGAGCCGAGCGAGCTGACCATGATTGTGTCGATAAAGCCGACCAGCGCCACCAGAAAGGACTCCAGAATGGACGGCCACGCCATATGAATCGTAGTCAGATAGCACTGCCGGGATGGCGGAATTTCGCCGAGCACTTCCTGTCCATGCAGGAAGTGCTTCACCGAAAACAGCCGTTTAAACGCTGCGGAAACCATAAGAAATACACCATCTTTTCTAAAAAATTACTGTGTTGTGACTATTTTATCATGGATTTGTTGCGATTGCAATTATTCTGTCGAAAATCAGCAACTTTTACAAAGAATTCTGTGCGAAATTGTAATGGGGGACAGACTGCGTCTGCCCCCCAGGTTTCCCATATTCAGTTTTTACCCGGCCAGATGCGCCGTCAGCGGATAGGCGGCCATTGCAATCACGCCGGCGCCTCCCATGATGAGGATCGGGTCCAGCCTGGTTTTCCGCAGAAGGATGAGCGCCGCGCCAAACAGCACCACCGCGATCCAGTCAATCTGATCCAGCGGAAAATCCAGCACACCGGTGCTGGCTCCGCCAAAAACCGCCAGCATCAGAATGGTGAGCCCCGCCGACGCGATGAGCGCCACCACCGCCGGACGCAGCCCTCCCAGAATTCCCTGCACCACCGAGACATTGCGGTACCTGAAGTAAAAATACGCCAGCGCGGTCACAATGACGCAGGAAGGCAGAATGCACCCCAGCGTCGCCACAATCGCGCCGGGCAGACCCAGAATCCGCATTCCCACAAAGGTGGCGGAATTGATTGCCACCGGACCGGGCGTCATCTGAGAGATGGTGATGATGTCGGCGAATTCCGAAAGGCTCAGCCAGCCGTGCTGGTCCACCACCTGAGCCTGAATCAGCGGCATCGCCGCATAACCGCCGCCGATGCTGAACAGCCCAATCTGAAAAAAGCTCCACAGCAGCTCAAGGTACGCGCTCATTTCGCCGCCTCCTTTTTCTCCGCACACTTTTTCTGATAGAGATAGTTGAGATACCCCACTACGCCGCAGATCAGAATCAGCAGGATGACGTTGACGTCAAAAAAGTAGGAGGCCACAAAAGCAGCCGCCATTGTGACAATGGCCACCGGGTCCCGCCCCTTGACGACGCCAAGAGACATCTTCATCACCACATCCACAATGACCGCCGCCACGCCGGCCTGCATCCCGGTCATCAGCGCCACGAAGTACTCGTTGTCCTGGAAGGCCTCGTAAAACACCGCGATGACGCTCAGCAGGATCAGCGGCGGCAGAATCGTCCCCAGAATGGTCACCAGCGCCCCCGGCAGTCCCGCCAGCCGGTAACCGATGAGAATGGAGGCGTTGACCGCAATCGCGCCCGGCGAGGACTGTGCGATTGCAGCGATGTCCAGCATCTCGTCCTCGTTGATCCATCCCAGTTCATCCACAAACTTTTTCTTCATCAGCGGCACAATGACGTAGCCGCCGCCCACTGTAAACGCGCTCAAGGCAAACGTCGAGCGAAACAGGGTCCAGTAAAATGATGCGTTTCTCTCCACAAAATCCCCTTTTCCGGCTGCAAGCCCTTAATGACTTCATTATACACCTTGCGAAATGATAAGTAAAGTAGTATAATTAGATTATATCCATCAGAAAAACCAATGAAAAGAGGGAACAGAGATGACCTTTCGCTACCTCCGTATTTTTGAAGCGGTCTGCCGCCACATGAGCATCACCAGGGCGGCGCAGGAGCTCTATCTGTCGCAGCCGTCGGTCTCGCTGGCGGTCGCGGAGCTGGAAAAGAAGTACGACCTGCGGCTCTTCGACCGGATCGGCAGAAAGCTCTACCTCACTCCGGCCGGCGAGGAGCTGCTCGGCTACGCGCGCTCCCTGATCAGCCAGATCGACGACATGGAGCAGCACCTGCGCAGCGGCGCGCGCAAGAGCGTCCTGCGGGTCGGGACGAGCATGACGGTCGGGAGCTGCCTGCTGCCCGCGTGCGCGGAACAGTTTGCCGGCGATTACCCGGACATCCTGGTGGAGGTGCTGGTCGAGCGGACCAGCCTGATCGAGCAGAAGGTGCTGAACAACGAACTGGACATCGGCTTTGTGGAAGGACTTCCCAAGGCGCCGCAGCTTGTCATCATTCCCTTTGCGGAGGACGAACTGACCGTTGTCTGCGCGCCGGATTCTCCCTTTCTGCGGCGCGGAACAATCTCCTGCGCCGATCTCGCGTCGATCCCGCTGCTGCTGCGGGAAAAAGGCAGCGGCACCCGGGCCGTCGTCGACAATCTGATGGACATGCACAGTGTCACCCTGAAGCCGCTCTGGGAATCCATAAGCACCCTTGCCCTTATCGGCGGCGCAAAGCGCGGACTGGGCGCGGCGATTCTCCCCCTGCGCATCGTCCAGAAATATCTCGACTGCGGGGAGCTGGCCGTTCTGCCCGTCCGGGACATCCAGTGGAAGCGGCAGTTCTTCCGCATCCAGCACCGGAACAAAATTCTGGACGAACCGGCCGAACGGTGGGCCGAACTGATGGCGGCCTCCGCCGCAGGCGGGCTGGACGAGGCGGAATAACAAAATGCCCGGCGTCTTTTCGGGACGCCGGGCCTGCTTTTGGAAAAAAAGGGCGGTCAGCAGCCGCTCGGGCTGACAATTTTGCCGAATCCCTCGAAGGGGTAGGGGATCACGCAGCGCCCTTCGCGGCAATCGCCGATGCCGCTGTAAAGGTCGGCCATCCCATCCGGGCGCATCTCGATGCCGGTCGTGAAAGCGCAGTCGACGAGCGGCTTGCGGGCCGGATCGGCGGGCTGCTTGGCCGGACCGTCCGGGAAAGACCGGCGCGTGCCGATAATCTTGAAGTCCTGCACCCGATGGGTCGCGGGGTCGAGGACAAAGGACATATTGAGATAGCTCGCGATCCCATCGCGGGAATAGCTCAGATGGCCGATCACACCGATCAGCCCGCTGTCGAGCAGGTACGCCTGGTTGCAGCCGCCCCACTCGCCTTCTTCGAACAGTCCCTCGATGTAGGGCGCGTGCTCAACGACCTCGGCGGTCAGATCCTCCAGCCGGTCGATCACGGCAAAGCCGATCATCGCCGAGCTGCCGTGCTTTTTGACGATTTCGTCATTTTTAGGGCGGGAGAAGACGCCAATCCGCCCGTCCGCCAGTCCGACCAGACGGATGTCTTTCATCCGGTCCGGACCGGTAGTGAAGTAGCGGAGGTCGTGCAGGTCGGAGCCGCGGTAAAAATAGCCGTAATAGGTGTCGAGCTTGCCCTGCTTGAGCCGCACGTGGGTACCGCCCAGCACCATTTCCCCCTGCACAAAGGCGACGAAGGGATCCTCGAGCTGGTAGATCATCGAATCCCGAACCAGCGCAAAGGTATCCCGGCCGGTTTCTTCAAAAAGCCGGACCCAGGAACGCATCCACTCGCCGCGCCGCTCCACCCGGCCGAACATGTAGCGCTTGCCCTTCCAGGTGAAGGGAATGGAGCAGTTATAGACATCGAAGCCGTCCACACCGGTAAAGGTGAGGACCGTCCGCTCTGCCGGCTGCAAATTGGCCTCAAAGGCCGCCCGTTCTTTCAACACATCCATAAATACAACCTGCTTTCTGCTGAAAATTATGATGGAGCTGCCGTTCCTCAGAACAGGTCCAGCAGCGCGTCGACATCCGCTTCCCGCGTCGCCCAGCTCGTCGCAAGGCGGACGACGGTGTGCCCCTCGTCCAGGGTCTCCCACCTGGTAAAGCCCACATCGTGAGACAGCCGCTCCATCTCCCCGTTTTCAAGGATGACAAACTGCTGGTTGGTCGGCGTCCTGAGGAAGAAGCGCGCGCCCCTGCGCGCGAGGCCCTCCTGAAGGCGCTGCGCCATCCGCACGCCGTGAGCGGCGATCTTTTCATACAGCCCGTCCGTAAAGAGAGCGTCGAACTGCGCGCCCAGCAGCCGTCCCTTGGCGAGCAGCGCGCCCCGCTGCTTCATCACCGTGAAAAAATGCGGCGCGAGCGACGGGTCCGGGAAGACCACCGCCTCCCCGCACAGCGCGCCCACCTTGGTGCCGCCGATGTAAAAGACGTCGCAGCAGCGGGCAATTTCCGCGAGGGAGAGGTCGTTTTCCCCTGCCGCCAGCGCATATCCCAGCCTTGCCCCGTCGAGGAAGAGAGGGATGCGGTATTCCGCGCAGACCTCGTGCAGCGCCCGCAGCTCGGCGGCGGTGTAGAGGGTCCCGTACTCGGTCGGATGGGAGAGGTAAAGCATCCCCGGCGCGACCATGTGCGCGCAGCTTTCGTCGGCGTAAAACCGCTCGAGGTACCGGCGGACCTCCGCCGCGGAAACCTTGCCGTCTTTCTGGGGGAGGGGCAGAACCTTGTGGCCGCAGGCCTCGACCGCACCGGCCTCGTGCCCGTTGATGTGCCCCGTGACGGCGGCAAGCACGCCCTGATGCCGGGCGAGCAGCGCGTCAATCACCACCAGGTTGGTCTGGGTGCCGCCCGCCAGAAAATGTACCGCAGCCTCCGGACAGCCGCAGGCCGACCGAATCTTCTCCCGCGCCGACTCGCAGTACGGATCTGCCCCGTAGCCGGGCGCCTGCTCCAGGTTTGTCTCCATCAGCCTGGAAAGCAGCGCAGGGTGTGCGCCCTCCTGGTAATCGCTCTCAAAATGCAGCATCTTCATTCACCCTTTCCGATATCAGCTTTATCATACCACATCCCGCCCAAATTGGCAACCGAAAACGGGAATTCCTCACTTTTTCAATGGGAATTGGGGGAATTTTCAGGTGATTCGCAAAAAAAATGACGGGATGAGGGCCTCGCTTCCTCATCCCGGACGCCTGGTACGCAGGCGCTTATTTTCCGAAAAATTCCCGCAGCCCTACCGCTGCCAGAAAGACGGCAAAAATCCTGGTCATTGCCTCATTTCCCAGGAAATTGGCCAGCAGCACCCCACACGCCGCCCCGGCGGCTCCCGCGAGAATGGCCGGGAGGAGGACTTTTTTCTCGATCAGGCCATTCTTCAGATGCATCCAGAGCGACAGCCCGCCCACCGGCAGGAAGAAGATCAGATTCATCCACTGGGCGGCAAGCTGCTCCACGCCGGCGACGGCGGTCAGATAAACCAGCAGAACAAAGCCTCCCCCCAATCCCATTGAGGCGGCGACTCCCGACGCAAAGGAGGCCGCGGCCGTAATGAGCCAGCTCATCGCAGCCAGAGCCTCACCGCCGAGGCGAGAATCAGCACCCCGAAAATTTTGCGCAGCAGCCGGTTGTCGACCCTGAGCAGCAGCTTTGCCCCCACAACCGCACCCACAATGCCGAGCGGCAGCAGAGCGGCCGCCTCCCCCCAGGGTGCCGCAATTCCCCGCAGGTACAGCAGCGCGCTGACCAGGCTCAGCGGCAGAATCACCGCAATGGAGGTCGCATGTGCCTTTTTCGGCTCCAGACCGCTGTGCTCCAAAAGCGGCACGACCACTGTCCCGCCGCCCGCGCCGAACAGTCCGTTCAAAAAGCCCGCCGCCGCTCCAACCAGCGCACAGTACCAGCGGAATCCCTGTTTGCTTTGCATGAAAATCCCCCTTTTTTCACATTGCCCGCATAGTTTTCCCCGCCGCGGCAACAATATGTGTCAGGAATGTAAATTTCCCGCAAAACAACTTGACTTTTCCTGAAAAAGAATGTAATATACACTTGAAAGGTAAACAATAATACAAGGGAGGATTTGAAATGTCTGTCATCACCCTTACCGCAGAAAATTTCCGCACCGAGGTGCTGGAATCGGACAAGCCCGTCCTCGTCGATTTCTGGGCGGCGTGGTGCGGCCCCTGCCGCATGCTCTCCCCCGTTGTCGATGAGATTGCGGAGGAAACCGCCTCCATCAAGGTCGGCAAGGTCAACGTGGACGAGCAGCCTGCTCTCGCTGAGCAGTTCGGCGTCTCGAGCATCCCCACCCTCATCCTCTTCAAGGATGGCAAAGCGGTCGAGACCTCGGTCGGCGTCCGCCCCAAATCGGCCATTCTCGCCATGGTCGAATGAAGCTGCGCGCATAAGAACCGCCCTGCCGGGATGGCAGGGCGGTTTTTCCGTACCTTTCACAAAATGGCGAACATCGCCGTATCTTAAAGCGCTCTCCTCATGATTGCCCAAACGCCCGCAGCTCCTCCTCATTCGGCGGCTGGAAAACTGCCGCCCACTGGCGCAAATCCTCGGGCGAGACGCAAAAGACATCCCCGCCGTTTTCGCGGTTGCGCCGTTCGAGTCGGCGGAGCAGTTCGTCCTCCCCCACATCCATGTAGTGGAGGGCGCAGTCCGCACCCAGCGCCGCGGCCCGCCGGCGGAAATCCTCCCGCTCTTCCCGCGCCCAGAAGCCGTAGTCGAGGACAACGCTCGTTCCCAGGGCGAGCAGCTCGGCCGCCATATTCCAGAGGAGCTTTTCGATCGTCTCATGCCGCCTGTCGTGCTCGGCGCTGTCCGCAGCACCGGCAAAATCGTCTCCGAAGAGGGCGGTCTGCCAGACGTCGGGGGTCAGCACAACCGCCCGCCACTCTTTGGCGTGCGCCCGCGCAAAGGTCGTCTTGCCCGACCCCGGCAGCCCGACCATCAGGTGGAGGGTAGGGCGACAGCCCCTTTCTGCGCCGGTAAAGCGCACATATTCCATTTGAGGTTCATGCATTCTTGCTCCCTCCTGGAGCATTTGTCAACTTCCTGCAACTGATGGTTCAAGCTCCCCTTCTGGAACAAACCATGGATACGCAAGCTGGAAATTGCCGGGATGGTTTGTCCCATGGAGTACCCCCAGCTGTATCGCCTGCTCCCCTTCCAGGTTCCAGCGCTCCAGCCGTCCCGCAACGGTTTCATTGACGACGGGATCGCCGTACAGTCTGGTCAGTTCCTCTGACACCTTTTCGCTGGCGTCCTGCTCCGTAAAATACGTCTGGATGCTGGTCAGCTGGCCTTCGACAAACTGGAACAGGCAGTAATGAGTTTTGTAACCGGCGACTGTCAGCACAGCCTTGTCGGAATCCAGCCGGTAGCTCACGCTTTCCAGCTTTTCTTCTCCGATCTCGTACTGACTCATGATTTCGTCCAAAAGCGGAAAACCGCCTTCCCGGACCTCCTCCAGCGTACTGCGCGGCTCCGCCCCGGGCAGGGACGGTCCGCCGTTCTCCATCTCATCAAGGGTAAAGGAGATGGTTTCAACACCGCCGCAGGCGGCAAACAGCAGAGCGCAAAACGCCAGAGCAATGAGATGGAACCATTTCTTCATGCGCTCCCTCCTTATCCATTGGGAAAATCAGTTATCAGGTTTATATTCGACCGTACAGCAGTTGTAATGTCCTAATCCGTCATATACATCACAATCCATCTTCTCTAATATCTTTTATTTCTATTATCACCTCCAATATATTTTTCAATTTAATTATATCACAGATTTGTACAAAAATCAATAAAAAGTTGAAAAAAACAGTAAAAACAGCTCCGAACATATCCTGTCCGGAGCTGTTTTTACTCATCCCCGAGGGTGATCCACTCGTCCATCGCCTCGCTGAGCGCATTTTTGCGCTCCTCCAGGCGGGTACATGCCTCCTGCATCTTCTGGTAATCGCCCGCAAAGGCGTCCGGATTCTGCAAGCCGGCCTCGATAGCGGCAATCTCCCCCTCCATCTCCTCGATCTGTTTCTCCAGCTCGCGCAGACGGGCGCGCCGTTTCGCCTCCTCGGCCTTCTGCTGCCTGCTGCGGTGATAGGTCACGCTCCCCTCGGAGGGTGCCTTTTCCACCTTGGGCGGCGGGACAGCTTTGGCGGCCTTCTCCCGCTGCTTCTCGATGTAGTAGTCGTAGTTGCCCTTGAAGACCTCGACGTGGTCGTCAAAGATTTCGATGATTCGGTCGGGCACCGCCTTCAGCAGATAGCGGTCATGGGAGACAAAGAACAGCGTCCCCTCGAAATCCCGCAGCGCGTCCTCAAGAATCTCCTTGCTGCGGAGGTCAAGGTGGTTGGTCGGCTCGTCGAGCATGAGGAAATTCCCCCGCTCCATCATGAGGATGGCAAAGGCGAGCTCGGCCCGCTCGCCGCCGCTCAAAACGCCGACCTTTTTGTAGACATCCTCGCCCTGAAGCAGCACCCGCCCGAGCATGGTGCGGATCTCGGTCTCGTTTTTGCGGGGCCAGCGGCTCCACAGCTCCTCGATGACGGTCAGCTCCGGGTGGAGCTGGCGGTTTTCCTGGTCGAAGTAACTGACTTTGACCTCCTGCCCCCAGCGGATCTTGCCCTTGTCCGGCTTCAGTTCGCCGCGCAGCGCGTGGAGCAGCGAGGATTTTCCGATGCCGTTTTCCCCGATGACCGCGATCTTCTCCCCCCGCTCGATGTGGAAGGAGAGATTGTCGAAGAGGTGCTTGCGCTCCAGGCCCTCACCGACCGAGAGGGAGAGCCCGTCCACGATGAGGACGTCCTTGACCGGATCGCGGTCAAAGGCGAATTTGAGAGAAATTTTTTTGTTGTATTCCCGCGGCCGCTCGATCCGCTCCATCGCCTCCAGCTTCTTGACCCGGCTTTTGGCCATTTTGGAGGTGGTGGCGCGGACGATGTTGCGGGCGACAAAGTCCTCCAGGTCGGCGATCTCCTCCTGCTGGGCCTCGTACTCCTTCTCCCAGCGGGCCATCAGCTCGGCCTTGAGCACCTTATATTTGGAATAATTTCCCGGAAAGACCCGCATCTCCCCGAATTCAACCTCCCAGATCTCTCCGACCGTCTGGTCGAGGAAATACCGGTCGTGGGAGACGACAATGACCGCGCCCTTGTAGTGGGCGAGATGGTCCTCCAGCCAGAGAAGCGTCTTGAAATCGAGGTGGTTGGTCGGCTCGTCCAGGATGAGCAGCTCCGGCTCGCTGAGCAGCAGCTTCGCAAGGGCCAGCCGGGTCTTTTCCCCGCCCGAAAGGGTGGCGACGACTGTATCCCCGTCCTTGTCCTCAAAGCCCATGCCGTTTAAAACGGTTTGAATTTTGACGTCGACGAGGTAGCCGTCATTTCCTTCGAAAAAGGCGAGACAGCGGTCATATTCCCGCGACAGCGCGGCATATTCCGGGCTGTCGGGACGGCAGGCGGCAAGCTCGACGTGGAGCCGCTCCATCTCCTCCTTTGCCCTGAGAACCGGGGCAAAGACCTGCCGCATTTCGGTCAGAATGGTATTCTGGCCGGAAAGGCCGCTGTTCTGGCGGAGATAACCGATATTCAGGTTGGCTTTCTTGTCGAGGGAACCGGTTTCGTACTCCTGAAGGCCGCAGATGACGTTGAGAAGCGTCGATTTGCCCGCCCCGTTGGCGCCGATAAGGCCGATGCGGGAGTGTTCTCCCACCTCGGCGGTCACGCCGGAAAGGATGACGGTGCTGCCAAAGGACACCCCGATTTCCTGCATGGAGATCAGCATAAAATCCTCCTGTGTGATGATCCAAGATCGTAAAGGTCAAAAACGGCCGGGCGTTACAGGACCTCTTTCAAAATCAGATAGGCCGCGTTGGCCAGCGCCTTCGTTTCGACATATTGGCGGGTCAGCGCAAAACGGCTGCCATCCAGCATTGAGCGGATCTCCCGCACCCGCTCAATGCCCGACACAACGGCTGCCGGATCCGGTTCTATGAAATAGGCCCTCTGCATGATTGCACGCAGCTCGGTGCGCAGCCCGGCGGGGAGCGCCTCGGTCCCGGTCCGGCCCGGGAGCCCGAAGCTTCCCCCTTTTGCGGAGAAGCCGGTCCGGCCGTTCAGCTCCTCGGCAATCTGTTTTGCGAAGACCAGGTCCTCTAGCATGGAGTTTCCGGCCAATCGGCTGCTGCCGTGGATGCCGGTGTGGGCGCATTCCCCTACCGCAAACAGGCCTCGGACATTGGTTTCCCCGTTGAGGGCGGTGTCGATCCCCCCCATCAGGTAGTGCTGACAGGGATAGATCGGGATTTTATCTTCGGTGAGGGAGAATCCCTCCGCGCGCAGTTTCGCACTGATGTTGGGATAGCGCTCCTCCGCAAATTTTGCCGGGACCGCGCTGAAATCCAGGAAAAAGCGATCGTCCCCGAGCCGCCGGCTCTCCGCACGCATGGCGCGGCAGATGACGTCCCGCGGGGCAAGATCCCCCCGCGGATCGTAGCCGCCCAGAAATTCCCGGCCCTCGGCGTTCAAAATATGCGCGCCGTCCCCCCGCATGGTTTCGGAGAGCAGGAAGCATTCCCGCTGATGGTCGGCAAAGGCGGTCGGGTGAAACTGCATCCAGCCCATGTGCCGGATTCTGGCGCCGAGCTGCCCGGCGAGCAGGAGGCCGTCCCCTGTGGCGGAAGCGGAATTGGAGGTGTATTCGTACACCCGGCCGACGCCGCCGGTTGCCAGAACGCAACTTCCCGCCGCGACGGGGACGCGCGCCCCCTCCCGCAGCACTTCCAGACCGAATCCGCCCAGAATCTGCCGGATTCCGACCGCCATCGCGTCCTCCCAGACAGTGATGTTCCGATTGAGTGAGACTGCTTCCATCAGACGGTGAATAATCTCCCGGCCGGTGGCGTCGCGGCAGTGCAGCACCCGCGGGTGGCTGTGTCCGCCCTCAAGCGAGAGGTCGAGGCTGCCGTCTGCACGGCGGTCAAACTGCACTCCGTAATCCATCAGATTCTGAACGGTGCGGGGGGCCTCGCTGACCAGAATTTTGAGGGCCTCGGTGTTGTTTTTAAAGCCGCCTGCAATGAGGCTGTCGTTTAAATGGGCGTCCTCGCTGTCCGCGCTGTCAATCGCGGCGGCGATCCCCCCCTGCGCCCGAACGGAGCTGCTCCGTTCGAGGCTGCCTTTGGCCAGAACCAGGACCCGCATGGCCGGGTCAAGGTTTAACGCAGTGTACAGGCCGGCGATTCCGGCCCCAATAATCACAGTATCAAAGCATTCCTGCACGATGTCTCACCTTTCCGCAGCCTGATTTTTGCAGTAGATTTACGGCTTCCGCGCGAGGGCGAGGTCAACCGTATCGCAGATGGCGATCTGGCCGCCCGCCTGCTCGATAACCCGCCGGATTGCGGCGAAAAACTCCCGGCGCTTCCCCTCCTCCAGCGCGAGATGGCCGGAGCAGGTCCCGAGCGGCCCGGCGAATTTCTCCCGCACAAAGGCGGAGAGTCTGTCCCCCGGCTCGACGGCGGTGACCGCAGCGCCGTCGTCGAGGATGGGCGGGGTCGCCTGCCCGGTCCCGGTCCCGATCGTTGAGGGCGCGGCTGTCCGCCCCGAGCGGACAGCAGGCAAAAACGTCCGCATAAAGCTCCGGCGGGTAGCCGGGCCGCCAGCGGTCACAGGCCGCGCAAACGGTATTGAAGGTTGTTTCCAGCCCTTTTATCACAGGCATTGCGGCCAGCCCTTCCGATTCGCAGTTCCTTCTCAGTATAGCACATTTTTCCCGGTTTGAAAAGACAGCTCTTTCGACAAAGGGCATACCGCCTGCTGTCCGGCGGTATGCCCTGAATCGTCTTTCGAACTGCTTATTTCTTTGCGCGGCGCGCGAGATCCTTCATCGCGTCCTTGCGGGAGAGATTGATGCGGCCCTGGTCGTCGATCTCGGTGACCTTAACGTAGACCTCGTCGCCGACTGCGACAACATCCTCCACCTTGTCAACCCGGTAATCTTCGAGCTTGGAGATGTGGACCAGTCCCTCCTTGCCGGGGGCAATTTCCACAAACGCGCCGAAATTCATCAGACGGGTGACCTTGCCTTTGTAGATGGCCCCGATCTCCGGATCGCGGGCGATGGTCTCGACAATATACATCGCGCGGTCGACATTGTCCTGATCGATGCCCAGAATGAAGACGCTGCCGTCCTCGTTGATGTCGATCTTGACGTCGCACTCGGCGCAGATCTTCTGGATGACCTTGCCGCCGGTGCCGATGACCTCGCGGATCTTGTCCACAGGGATCACGGTGGACTTCTGTTTGGGCGCATACTTGGAAACATGATCGCGCGGCGCGGGGATCGCCTTGAGAATCACCTCATCGAGGATATAATCGCGGGCCTTTTTGGTCTTTTCAAAGGCGTCCCTGATGATGTCAAGGGTCAGGCCGTCGATCTTGATATCGACCTGAATGGCGGTGATGCCCTTGTGGGTGCCGCCGACCTTGAAGTCCATATCGCCATAGAAATCCTCGAGGCCCTGGATGTCAACCATGGTCATCCAGCGGTCGCCCTCGGTGATGAGGCCGCAGGAGATGCCGGCCACAGGGGCCTTGATGGGCACGCCGGCCGCCATCAGCGCCAGGGTCGAGCCGCAGATGGACGCCTGGGAGGTGGAGCCGTTGGAGGAAAGCACCTCGCTCACCAGCCGCATCGCGTAAGGGAATTCATTGACAGAGGGCAGCACCGGAACCAGCGCGCGCTCCGCGAGGGCGCCATGGCCGATCTCCCGGCGTCCGGGTCCGCGGGAAGGCTTGGTTTCGCCGGTGGAATAGGAGGGGAAGTTGTACTGGTGCATGTAGCGCTTCTCCTCAACCTCGTCGATGCTGTCAAGCAGCTGCGCGTCGGAGACGGGACCCAGCGTTGCGACGGTGAGCACCTGGGTCTGGCCGCGGGTAAAGAGCCCGGAGCCGTGCGCGCGGGGCAGCAGGTCCACCTCCGCAGAGAGGGGCCGCATCTCGTCCATGCCGCGGCCGTCCACCCGCTTCTGCTCGTCCAGGAGCCAACGGCGGACGATAACTTTCTGCGCCTTGTAAATGACCTCATCCAGCAGGGTGGGCTGAGTCTCGGCGTATTCGGGGTCGTATTTCTCATGGATGGCGTCCTTGATGGGGAGCAGCCGCTCCTCGCGGACATTCTTGTCGTCGGTGTCAAGCGCCGCCTTCAGATCGTCGCCGAATTCCTCGAGCACTGCGTCAAGCAGCTCGTGGGGGACTTCCTTCGACTCAAAGGCGAATTTGGGCTTGCCGATCTGCGCCTGAATGTCGCCGATGAAGGCGACCATTTTCTTGATCTCCTGATGGGCCAGGGCGATCGCGTCGAGCATCACGTCGTTGGGGACCTCGTTGGCGCCCGCCTCGATCATGACGATCTTCTCGGCGGTGCCGGCCACCGTCAGATCCAGATCAGATTTCTGCCGGTCGGCGGTCATGGGGTTCAGGACGAATTTGCCGTCCACAAGCCCCACGTTCACCGCGGCCACAGGCTCACGGAAGGGAATGTCGGAAATGCAGATGGCGGTCGCCGCGGCGATGAAACCGGCGATCTGGGGGGAATTGTCGACATCGGTGGAGAGGACAGTGACCACCACCGACACGTCATTGCGCATATCCTTGGGGAACATGGGCCGGATGGGGCGGTCGATCATGCGGGAAGAGAGGATCGCCTTTTCAGAGGGGCGGCCTTCCCGCTTCAGGAAGGAACCGGGGATCTTGCCCACCGCGTAGAGCTTCTCCTCAAAATCGACCGAGAGGGGGAAGAAGTCGATGCCCTCGCGGGGTTTGGCGGAAGCGGTGACATTGGCCATTACAACGGTCTCGCCGTAATAGACCCAGCAGGCGCCGTTTGCAAGCTCGCTGGTGCGGCCGGTCTCAATCACAAGGGGGCGGCCCGCAAAGGTTGTTTCAAAGGTTCTGATTTCGTGTGCCATTTGTACCTCCTGACTGTGCGGTACCGCAGGCTTAGCAATAAATCCTGCGGCCGCCCTGCGGCCGTACGATTTAATGCTAAACTCCCGCTCCCCGCACGAAAAGATTGTGGAAACTGCTTTCCCGGCAGAAGCCGCCGGAAGATATGCCAAAAGGCAGATGGATTTCCCATCTGCCTCCGACTGCAAAAGTTACTTACGGATGCCCAGCCGCTCAATCAGGGCGCGATAGCAATCGATATCGGTCTTCATGAGGTAGTTGAGCAGATTGCGGCGGCGGCCGACCATTTTCAGCAGGCCGCGGCGGCTGTGATGGTCATTCTTGTTGGCTTTCAGGTGCTCGGTCAGGTCGTTGATCCGCTTGGTGAGAATCGCGATCTGAACTTCGGGAGAACCGGTGTCACCTTCGTGACGCTTGTTCGCCTCAATGATCTGGGTTTTTTCTTCTTTTCTCATCATGGTGAGGTCACCTCTTTCAAAAATTTGCCGGCAAAGAGAGCCAAGGGCAGGCAACGTCCCCGTTGGGGCTTACTCCACAAAGCTATCTATGCGGTAACGAATAACATTATAGCATCTTTGCTCCGCTTTGTAAAGGGATTTCGAAAAATCCGAAAAATTTTCTCTTCCATTCAGAGGAAGTGGATAGAAACCTGAAAAAAATGTGAAATATCCGCAAAAACCTTTTCAAATTGCGCAAACTGTACTATAATAAAAGAAAAGGGCGCCCCGCCGCCCACAGAAAGGAAGAATCTCCATGATGACGCTGCAAAGCCTGGACGAACTTATCCGCGAAGCCCCGCACGCTCTTTATACCAGGGAGCAGGCGGTGCAGGTCTCGATCATGCTGCTCCGAAAGGAACTGAACCGCGCCGGTTCCATCAATGAAGCCGAGATCCTCCGCCGGGCGATCAACCAGTTCACCCGGAATTTCCGCTATCTGGACTCTACCGCGAGCGAAACCGACCAGATGCTCGACTCGCTGGAGGTTCCCCGCCTGCGCACCGAGGACATTGTCGAAGCGATCAAGGCAGTGCTGTTTGACGCGGAATAATCCGCGCGGCGGGGCGGGCCTGATTTTCTGCCCCGCAAATTTCTTTTGCAAAAACCTCTTGACAAATCCTTCCGTCTTTGCTATAATAATTAATGTTGCAAATTCTTATGCGCCTGTAGCTCAGTGGATAGAGCACCGGCCTCCGGAGCCGGGTGCGTTGGTTCGATTCCAATCAGGCGTACCAAGTCCCGTTCGAACACCAAAGTTCGAACGGGTTTTTTTCTGCGGCAAACGCGGCGGTTTTCCAGATTTCCCGTCCAATTTCTCCCCGTTCTCTTGACGAACGCGCAAAAATAGGGTATAGTATTTTTATATGTACCAATCTAACGAGGAGGTCATCTGACATGATCCGCACCGAAATCGCCGCGCTGCACCGGGATTTCCCCCACCTTTCCGGAGAAACCGTCACCGTCTGCGGCTGGGTCAAAACAATCCGCGACTCCAAAGCCCTGGGCTTTATCGAGCTCAATGACGGGAGCTGCTTCAAAAACCTGCAAGTCGTCTTTGAAGAGGCAAAGGTCGCCAATTTCAAAGAGGTGACCAAATACAACGTCGGTTCCGCCATTATTGTGACCGGCGAGGTGGTGCTTACGCCCCAGGCCAAGCAGCCCTATGAGATTCATGCCGCTGAAATCCGGCTGGAAGGCGCCTCCTCCCCCGATTACCCTCTTCAGAAAAAGCGGCACTCGCTGGAATACCTGCGCACCATCGCCCATCTCCGCCCACGCACCAACACCTTTGAGGCGGTTTTCCGGGTTCGTTCGGTCTGCGCCTACGCTATCCACAAATTCTTCAACGAGCGGGGCTTTGCCTACGTCCACACCCCCCTCATCACCGGCTCCGACTGCGAGGGCGCGGGCGAAATGTTCCGCGTCACCACCCTTGACCCCAAGAATCCGCCTCTGACCGGGGACGGCGCGGTCGATTTCTCCCAGGATTTCTTCGGCAAGGAAACAAACCTCACCGTTTCCGGCCAGCTGGAAGCGGAGTGCATGGCCATGGCGCTGGGCAACGTCTACACCTTCGGTCCCACCTTCCGCGCGGAGAAATCCTACACCGCCCGTCACGCGGCGGAATTCTGGATGGTCGAGCCGGAGATGGCCTTCGCCGACTTAAACGACGACATGCGGGTGGCGCAGGACATGATTCAGTTTGTCATCCGTTATGTCCTGGACAACTGTCCCGATGAAATGGCCTTTTTCAACAACTTCTACGACAAGGGGCTGGTAGAGCGGCTCAGCGCCCTGGCCAGCGCCGAATTCGGCCACGTCACCTATACCGACGCCATCAAGCTGCTGGAACCCCACAACGACCAGTTCGACTACAAAGTCTTCTGGGGCTGCGATCTCCAGACCGAGCATGAGCGCTTCCTCACCGAGCAGATTTTCCAGAAGCCCGTCTTTGTCACGGATTACCCCCGTGAGATCAAAGCGTTCTACATGCGCTTAAACGACGACGGCAAAACGGTCGCTGCGATGGATATGCTGGTTCCCGGCATCGGCGAGCTGATCGGCGGCAGCCAGCGCGAGGAGCGGCTGGACGTCCTGATGCAGAGCCTGGAATTTTTCCACCTGAATCCGGAGGATTACAGCTGGTACCTCGACCTGCGCCGCTACGGCGGGACGACCCACTGCGGCTTTGGACTGGGCTTCGAGCGGCTGGTGATGTATCTCACCGGCGTCGCCAACATCCGCGACGTTCTCCCCTTCCCCCGCACTACCGGCTCGGCGGAATATTAAATTTCAAGCAGGCCTCCCGCTTTGTTCGGGGGCCTGCTTTTTCCTGCAAATTGACAACTTCCAAAAACTGTGCTGGAATAAAACCAACCCCGCCTCCTGTTATTGCAGGAAGCGGGATATTTTCTATTCAACCGATTTGAGGGATTCAACCATGTCGATCTTCTTGAGCTGGAAGTGCAGCACCACATCGACAGCCAGAGTAAACAGCAGAGTCAGAAGTCCGGCGAAGACGAAGCAGTACCACGCGATATCGGGCGCGAACATAACCGCGTCCACCTCGGCCGTCCGGATGACGAACCGCTCCAGCCAGACCCCCGCGAACAGTCCCAGAACAATCCCGAAAAATGCGGAAATGTTGTTCTCTCTTGTGATATATCCCGTCACTTCCCGGTCGTAAAAGCCCAGCACCTTGATGGTGGCCAGCTCCCGGATGCGCTCGTTGACATTGATGTTGGCGAGGTTGTAAAGGACCACAAAGGCCAGCAGTCCCGCCGAGACAATGATGACCCAGACAATGGCGTTGAGGCTGCCGAGCATCGAATCAAAGGTCCCCTCGATGCCGGAGGTGTGCGTCACTGCGAGCACCCCGTCCCCGAGGGCGAGAAGGTCCTCGGACAGCGCGCTCTCCGAGACGCCTTCCGCCTGGTTGAGCAGCAGCGTGCTGTAAAGCGGCGCCTCCCGGAACTCCTGCCGGTAGAGGGCAGGAGTCATGTACACATAGTTCATGGCATAGTTTTCCGAGATTCCGAGCACTGTGACCGGCACCGGCCTGCCGCTCGGATTGACAAGGGTGATGCTGTCCCCCTCATCCGCGTCCAAAAGCCGCGCCAGCTTTTCGTTGATGATGACGCCGCTGTCCGACAGCGAGAGCGCCTCTCCGCTGGCCCGTTCGTGCAGGTCGATGTAGGCGCCGAGCTCCTCCGGCTCCTGCGGCACCATGAGGGTGACGCTCACAATTTTGTTCTCGCCGCGGACGTCAATGCTGCGGGAAGCTGCCGGCAGAATTCCCGCAACTCCCTCCACTCCGGCGGCATCTCTGGCGTAGCTGGACAGCTCCGAGGCAGAGAGCTTGTCGTCGAGCGAAACCATCGTGTCATAAACAAAGACCTTTTCATACTGCTTGTCGCCGATCGAACTGATCGCGTAGCGCAGGCCGAAGCCGGTCAGCAGCAGGGCGGTGCAGCCCGCGATTCCCACAATGGTCATCAGCACGCGGCGCTTGTAGCGGAAGAGGTTGCGGACCGTCACCTTCTGGCTGAAATTGAGCCGCCGCCAGATAAAGCCAACCCGCTCCAGCAGCACGCGCTTGCCATTTTTTGGGGCCTTCGGCCGCATCAGCTGAGAAGGGACCTCGTCCGTCTGCTTCTTGCAGGCTGCCAAAGTGGTGAGGCACATGCACAGCAGCGCCACCACCGCGCAGGCAATTCCCAGCCCCCAGTGAACCGGCGCGACCGGATTGGGAATTTCGTATATGATCCGGTAAGCGTTGATGATGACAAATGGAAAGA
>CALXIG010000150.1 GCA_944388305.1 uncultured Clostridia bacterium | reverse complement strand
GGTTTCCATAATT
Source organism: uncultured Clostridia bacterium (assembly GCA_944388305.1). Classification (GTDB taxonomy): domain Bacteria; phylum Bacillota; class Clostridia; order Oscillospirales; family Ruminococcaceae; genus Merdivicinus. The sequence goes on along the minus strand of CALXIG010000150.1, from coordinate 5,354 downwards.
TCAGTCATTGTGTTTAGAACCTCCTTGATTATATCAGCCGGGGTAGAAGCACCGGCAGTAACGCCTATTCTATTATGCAGGAAAATCTTCGTTTTGTCAAGTTCCGATTTTGTTTCAATGAGGTCGGTTTCGCAAAATCGGGAACAGATTTCATAAAGCTTTAACGTATTGGAGCTGTTTCGCCCCCCGATGACGACCATGTAGTCCGCGCGCTCCGCAAGAGCGGCGGCCTCCTTTTGACGGATTGCAGTTGCACTACATATTGTATCAAAGATTTTCGCATTTGTATAGTACTTTTCGATAATTCGTTGAAATTTCTCCCATAAAACTTCCTGAAATGTCGTCTGCGCGACCACGGATACAGGATTCTCGCCGTTTTCCTTCAGGTTTTTTAGGATTTCCAGCAATTCCTCTTCCGTTTCCGCCGTGAAGGCCGCACCGGTGCAAAAGCCCAGAATTCCCTGTACTTCCGGGTGCCGCGGGTCTCCAGCGATCAGAATTGTCCGCCCGGCCGCGGATTCTTCCTCCGCGATCCGGTGAATTTTTGCCACAAACGGACAGGTGCAGTCGACGATCGGGTGCCCCGCGAGCAAATTGTAAATTTTTTTCGACACGCCGTGCGAGCGGATCAAAACCGTCTGTCCGGGCGCCGTTTCGGCGGGAGAAGCGACGGCGGGCAGCCCCATCTCCGCCAGCCGGGCCGTCAGCTGCGGGTTGTGGATGACCGGTCCCAGCGTGACGGCATCCCGCCCGGAACGGGCGAGCGCAAACGCCTGCTCCACCGCCCGCTTTACGCCAAAACAGAAGCCGGCGGATTGCGCAAGGATGATCTCAGACATGGGTCTCCTCCAGAAGCGCGGTCATCCGCTCGGTCAGAATCCGGTTGCCCGCCCGGATCTCGGACGGAACATGCGCCGCGGTGATGCCCAGTTCCGCGCATGGGATGACCTTGCCGTACCGGACGGTCAGCGGCCGGCGCAGCCCTTTGCGCTCCCCCTTTCGGATGATGCAGGGAAGAATATCCCCGCCCGTCTGAGAGGCGATGACGACTGCTCCCGACTTGAGCTTCAAAAGCTTTCCGTCCTTTGAACGGTGTCCCTCCGGAAAGATCACCAGCGCCTTGCCATCCTTTACCAGGCTGACCGCCCGGTCGATCGCGGCGGTGTCTCCCTTTCCGCGGGAGACCGGGAAGGCACCGAGCGCCCGGATGAGCGCGCCGAACGGCCTGAACCGGAACAGCTCCTCCTTTGCCATAAAATAGCACCGGGGCTTTATCCGGATCGCCACAAGAATGGGGTCAAACATCGAAATGTGGTTGGAACAGAGGAGAAAGCCCCGTCCCTCGGGGACGTTTTCCAGTCCCTCGAAGCGCAGGCGGTAGCGGATGTGCGCAATCACGCGGACAACTGCGCGGGCAAATGTGTAAAAGCTCATGTCCGTTCCCCCTCCCCGTCTTTCCCGGCGGCGCCCTTCATTTTTTCCTCGATCAGGCGCAGAATCAGCGCCGCCGATTCCTCCAGGGTGAAGCCGGTCGTATCCGCCAGGACGGCGTCCTGCGCCTGCCGCAGCGGCGCCGCAGCCCGGTGGGAGTCCTGGTAGTCACGCTCGCGGACCGCCTGCAAAACCTCCTCGTAACTGTCGCTGCCGCCCTTCTCCTTCAGCTCGAGATAGCGGCGGCGGGCGCGCTCCTCCGGAGAGGCGGTCAGGAAGATCTTCACATCGGCAAACGGCAGCACCACCGTCCCGATATCCCGGCCGTCCATAATCACATTGCTGCTCCGGGCGATCTCCCGCTGGCGCTCGAGCAGAAACTCCCGCACCGCCGGGAAGGCCGACACCTGGGAGGAGGCTTTCGAAATCTCCGGCAGCCGGATCTCCTCCGATACATTTTCGCCGTTCAGATAAACCTGCTGGACTCCGTTCTCATGCCGGAGGGAGAGGGAGATTTCCGGCAGGCAGCCGAGGACATCCGCTTCCCGGCCGGGGTCCTTTCCCGCGCGCAGGACGGCGAGTCCAATCGAGCGGTAGAGCGCACCGGTGTCGATGTACAGAAATCCCAGCTTCCGGGCCGCCGCCCGCGCAATCGTGCTCTTCCCCGCCCCCGCGGGGCCGTCGATAGCAACAGCAATCATCGTCATTCTCCTTTGATTCCGCCGGATACATCCGGACGTTTTTACAAAAAATTCCCGCCCCTGGCCGGGCCGTCCGCCTCACCGCTCCTCCTCCGGAGAGGTCAGGCAGAAGGGCCGGTGCTCGCTGTACTCCGAAAGTTCGGCAAGCGGCTTTTGCAGGCTCATGCGAAACAGCTCGGTCGCCAGGTATTCCGGCCGGGCGAAATCCGGAAAAGCCCGTTCCAGCTTGGCGAACGAATGAATCACCGGCAGGATTTTCGCCGCCTTGGCGCATTTCAGCAGGGCCTGTCCCCGCTGGTTGAAAGCAAGCGGCCGGATGTAGGCGGGCGGCATCGCGGTCAGCTCCTTGGTGAGGCCCAGCAGCCCGCAGGCGAGAACATGCCGCGCGCGGCTTTCGGGATACCGTCTGCTGGCAATCCGCGCGACGGCCTCCGTCATATTGTTCGCCTCGCGGACCGCGCGGTAAAACCGGTGTTCCAGCCCCTCATTCACATCCGCCAGCGCCGCAATCTGCGGAATTGTCAGCGTCCGCAGATAGTAGAGCATCATCCGCTCCGCCTCGTACACCGAAGCGCCCGCCCGCCCCGTCGCGTAATCCCGGCGGTAAAGGGCGTAGGCTTCCTCCGGGATGAACGGCGCTGCCAGACGCACCGAACACTTCTGGCAGATTTCCCGCAGGCGGGAAGCGCTCGCGTAGCGTCCCAGCGGCTTTTTGCCGTCGTGCTGCGGGCCGACCCGCGGCACCGCATGGGGCTTGAGCAGTCCCCCCTGCCGGCGAATCGCCCGGATATACTCCACCGCCAGCATGTCGTTTGCCCTGGAGGGGATCTGCGCGAGCTCCTCGCCGCACAGGTCGGCAATCGCGTTTCTGCGGGCATTGGGAAACGCGTAGCCTCTGTCCAGATAGGCCCGCAGCTCCGGCGTATGATCCACCCGGTCGATCGCCTCCGCCGCCCGCTCGAGGAGGGCAAGGTCTCCGCACTCGCTTCCAAAGGAGAGAAGGCCCGGCTGGCCAAATGCGCTCAGCAACGCCACCGCGCCGTTTGCAAACCGCTCCGCCGGGGCGCAGGCGTAAACGGCGGGCAGCTCGATGACCAGATCCGCCCCGCCGCGGATGGCCGCCTCCGCCCGGGTCCACTTGGAAAAGCAGGCGGTCTCTCCCCGCTGCACCATATTCCCGCTCATCGCGACCACGATATGAGTGGCACCGGCCCTGCGCGTCTCCTCAATCTGATAGACATGTCCGTTGTGAAAAGGATTATATTCCGCGACAATGCCGGCAAAGCGCATTTCTTCACATCCTTTCGCCAAATTTTTGGTGAATCAGAAAAATTCCGCCGAAATACTTGCAATTTTTCCTCTATTATACTAATATATATGGTAGGATAATGAAAGTCAAGACCGGGGAGGAGTTTCTCCTCAAAAAAAGGAGAAAAGGCCGCGCACAGGGGGCCTCTTCTTTTGTTTTTTGCGGATTTTCCCCGGCGCTCAAAATTATTGACGAAGGATTGGTGAATTTCATGAAAATTCTGGTTATCAACGCGGGAAGCTCCTCCCTCAAGTACCAGCTCATCGACATGGAGAACGAGCATGTCATCGCAAAAGGCAACTGCGAGCGCATCGGCATTCAGGGCGGCCTCATCACCCACAAAACCGACGCGGGCCTCAAGCTCGAACTGAGCTGCGATTTTCCCACCCACACCGAGGCTTTTGAAAAGCTGGTCGAGGTGCTGACCACCGGCGAGGGCAAGGTCATCGGCGACGTCTCCGAAATCGCCGCCGTCGGCCACCGCGTCCTCCATGGCAGCGAGGTCTATAAGGAATCCACCCTCATCACCGACAAGGTCATCGACGACATCGATTCCTTCCGCGAGCTTGGACCGCTCCACAACCCGCCCCAGGCGGCCACCATGCGCGCCTGCCGCAAGGCGCTGGGCGAAAATGTCCCGATGGTCGCCGTCTTCGACACCTCCTTCCATCAGACCATGCCCGACAAGGCGTTCATGTACGGCATTCCCTACGAGTATTATGAGAAATACTCCATCCGGAAATACGGCTTCCACGGCACCTCCCACCGCTATGTCTCCAGCCACTATCTGGAAATCACCGGCCGCAAAGGCGGCGAGAGCAAAGTCGTCGTCTGCCACCTCGGCAACGGCTCCTCCATCTCCGCGGTCAAAAACGGCAAGTGCGTCGACACCTCGATGGGCCTGACCCCTCTCGACGGCCTCATCATGGGCACCCGTTCCGGCTCGGTCGACCCGTCCATCGTCACCTTCCTGATGAACAAGGAAGGCTTCACCGCGGACGAAGTCAACGCCCTTCTGAACAAAAAATCCGGCTTCCTGGGCATCTCCGGCCTGTCTTCTGACGCCCGCGACCTGGTCAATGCCTCCAAGGAGGGCAACAAACGCGCCAAACTCGCCTGCGACATGTTCCGCTACCAGATCAAGAAATACATCGGCTCCTACGCCGCGGCGATGGGCGGCCTCGACGCCGTCCTCTTCACCGGCGGCATCGGCGAAAACTCCGACGAAGCCCGCGCCGAAATCTGTGAGGGCCTCGAGTTCCTCGGCATCGAACTCGATGAAACCGAGAACAGGACCCGCACCGGCAAGGACCACAAGATCTCCAAAGGTAAAACCGAGGTCTGGGTTATCCCGACCGACGAAGAGATGACCATCGCCCGCGACACGATGGAAATGGTCGAAAAGCTCGGCAAATAACCCGAATCCGTTTTCCCGCCTTCCGCAGCCGCCCTGCCGGAAGGCGGGATTTTTGCGCATCTGCCCCCTTTTGACGCGCCCGTGTAGAAATCACCTTAACCCAAACTCGCCCCTTGCGCCCCGCCGGCCGCTGTGGTATGCTGAAACCAGACGGTACCGATCCCACGAACAGAAAGGATGATCTCCATGAAAGAACTCCGGCATATCGCGCAGACCCGCGAGCAGGTGCTCGCCTGGGCGATCGAGAAGGCCGGGCGGGATTACCCCGGCCAGATCTGCCTCATGATCCAGAGCGTGAACCTCCGTTTCCCCGAGGAACGCGCCGTCCCGAGCATCGACTTCTTCGTCCCGGCCGACGGCTTTGCGGACACCCTCAGCCGCACCTTCATCATCGACGGGGTCGGCGTCGACGTCTACGCCCGCTCCTGGGCCAGGCTCGAGGAGATGGCGGAGCTAAACGACTACAACGCCCACCTCATGGGGGAAGGGACCATCG
>CALXIG010000149.1 GCA_944388305.1 uncultured Clostridia bacterium | reverse complement strand
GATGAAAACGGCTTCTGCGCCGGGTTCCGCAGCGGGGAAAGCGACAGCACCTTCCTGACTGCGGTAATGAAAACGGGCGGGCAGTGGCAGGCAGCCTGTCCGGCGAGGATGCTGCCTTTTCGCGTGTCGGACGCGGTCTGCCGGGAAGGGCGGCTGGCCGCGGCGGGGTTCCAGGAGACGGTTGGCGCGCAGAAGCAATACCGGCTGGCCGTTTACGGCGAGGGGGAAGAACCGCTCTACCGGGCGGAAATCAAAACTCCGGCCGGGCAGGACTCCCCCTATTCGGGTTCGTACAAGCGCAGAATGGCCGAACTGACCTTTGAAAGGAGCGAGCGCGATGATTGAGGTCAAAAATCTCGAAAAAACCTACCCCGGAACCGGACGGGTGCTGGCAAACCTCAGCTTCACCGTCCCGGACGGCCAGATCGTGGGCATTTTGGGGCGCAACGGCGTGGGCAAGACGACCCTCCTCAAGCGGATGGCAGGCATTCTGCGGGGAAAGGGCAGCGTCCTTTACGACGGCAGGCCGCCGGAAGCCTGCATGGAGGAAATCGCCTTCTTAAGCGGCGAGGGCAGCTTTTTCCCGGAGATGACGGCATGGGACTACGCGGATTTCCTCTGCGCCTTCTACCCGCGCTTTGACCGGGAGCGGTTTTCCCGGCTGCTCTCCTTCTTCGGGCTGGAGCTGTACCGGAAGCAGCGGGCCGGGACCCTCTCCCGCGGACAGAAAACCCGCCTCGAGCTGGCGGCGGGCTTTTCCAAAGGGGCGAAGTACCTGCTTCTCGACGAGCCTTTTGCGGGCAAGGACGTCTTTTCCCGCAAGGATTTTCTCAAGCTGATGACGGCCGGACTGCTGCACGGCGAGACCGTCCTCCTCTCCACCCACGATATCGAAGAGGCGGAAAATCTCTTCGACCGGGTGCTCCTGCTGCGCTACGGCGGCATCAAAGCCGACCTTGCGGCCGAGGAGTGGCAGGAAAGCGGCCGCTCCCTTTCGGACATCTGCGCCGCGGAGCTGGGCTATGATCCCGCCCGCTACCGCAATTTTTTGTGACGCTTCCCCTTGCAATCTGCACAAAAATCTGCTATGCTAGAAAGAAAAAAGGAGTGTTTTCAATGCTGGATACCACCTGTGCCTATTGCATGAAAGGCGACCTCGTCGCCAAATTCGGCTATTTTGCCTGCGAGCTGGAGACAAGCATGGTCTATGTGTTCAAGGAACAGAGCCATCCCGGCCGCTGCATCGTCGCCCACAAAAAGCATGTGAGCGAATTCATCGACCTGACCGACGAGGAGCGCGATGCCTATTTTGCGGACATCGCAAAGGTCTCCCGCGCCCTGCACAAAGCCTTCCATCCCGACAAGGTCAACTACGGCGCCTACGGCGACACCGGCTGCCACCTGCACTTCCACCTGGTCCCCAAGTACAGGGACGAAGTCGAGTGGGGCTCCACCTTTGAGATGAACAGCGGCAAGGTCCTGCTGACCGACGCCGAATACGAAGAAATCGCCCGGAAAATCCGCGAAAACCTCGACTGATCCGGAAAATGCGAAAACAGGCCCGCCGTCCTTCGGGACAGCGGGCCATTTTTGTCATGCGGTTATTTTTTGCCGAAAGCGTCCTGATTCTGGATCGGGCTGCTGCGCACCCCGATATTGGGCGCGCGGCGCTCCAGCGCAGCGAGGGAAATCTCGATATCTTCGGCAGCCTCCCGCTCGTTGAAGCAGCCGACCGTCACCATGTCACAGTCGCGCAGGGTTGCCCAGGAGAAGTTGAGGCCGACAAAGGGGGTGCATCGGCCGGCCGCCATCGACTTGATGGTCATGACCGGCTTTTTGGCCTTGCGGATGATCTGGTTGACCGTCTCAATCTCGACCTGCATCAGAAAGCCCATGCAGTTGTAGATCTGGATGTAGGTCTCGACGTCGTAGCCCTGCTCGTCGCTGTAGACCACCAGCTCCGGCATGTGGGCGGAAAGCCCGGGAATCAGCCCGGCGTCCCGGATCATCCTGGTGTAGTCGTTCAGGCGGGTGATCTCATGCTTATTTTTATTGACCAGCTGCTCGACGCTCGCGTGATGGAGGAGGCAAAACTGCGCCCCCATCTCCCGGCTGTGCCGGATAACTGCTTCCGCCTCGCGGCGGGCGGCCGGGTTGTCGTCGACATTGATGTGCGGCGTGTCGATGAGAATCATGCGGCGGCCGTTCTTCTCCTCCGCCCGGCGGACCGCTTCCAGAATGGCGGGAGTCTGGCCGAAGGGCGCCATCATGGTGTCGACTCCGTGGGAGAGGAAGACGTCGAGCATCGGTTCGATGCTTTCGGGGGCGGAATGCCGCTCCTTAATCATTGCGTCGGCGGAGGGAGTGCGGTGGCTCCAGCCGGCGAGCCAGTTGGTGCCGATAATCATGCGGGAGAGGGAGACGCCGCCGACCTCGGTGCGGGGAAATTGGGTGTTCATCATCATTCCTCCTTGGGAAACAATGGACAACGGCTACAGAGCCGCGTCTTCCTCCAGGATGCCGTGAATGGGTCCGCGTTTGAGGGCGGCCCTGCGGTCGTAGTGGGTCTCCATCCGGTAGGCCGCGTGGGAATCGTTGCTCTTTTGGAAGGAGGTGAGGATCTCCAGCACGTGGAAGGTCTGCTCCCAGGAGGCGCGGAACGGACTGCCGGTGCGCAGGGCGCAGGCCATATCGGCGAGGCCGAGACCGCGGCTGTTTTCCTTGTAATCGAAGGTGAGGGGCATTTCCTTCCACTCGCCATCCTCGGGCCGGAGGACCATGATCGGGCCGCCGAAGCAGTTGGGATCGGGGACCAGCATAGTGCCCTCGGTGCCGTAGACCTCAAACCGGGCCTGGCTCTTATAATGGACGTCAAAGGTGGTGAGGATGGTTCCGACCGCGCCGGAGTCAAACTCCAGGATGCCGGTCAGATGGGTGGGGACGTCGACGTCGATGATCTCGCCGCAGTGCGGCTCGCTGGTAATGATCCGCTTCGGGAAAAAGGTCCTGGTGACGCCGGTGACGGACCGGACGCCGCCCAGCAGGTTGACGAGGGCGGTGACATAGTAGGGGCCCATATCCAGCATGGGGCCGCCGCCGCGCTTGTAGTAGAATTCCGGGTCGGGGTGCCAGGTCTCGTGGCCGTGGCAGATCATGAAGCAGGCCGCGCCGATGGGCTTGCCGATGACGCCGCGGTCGATCAGCTCGCGGCAGCTCTGGATGCCCGCGCCGAGGAAGGTGTCGGGCGCGCCGCCCAGCATGAGGCCCTTTTCCTTCGCGAGCGCCACCAGCTTTTTGCCCTCCTCAAAATCCGCGCCGAGCGGCTTTTCGGAGTAGACGTGCTTGCCGGCCTCAAGGGCGGCTTTGGAGACGTCGAAGTGCTGGTAGGGGCGGGTGAGGTTTAAAACGACCTCGACCTCCGGGTCGGCAAAGGCGTCGTACATGGTGGGGTAAATTTTGGGGACGCCGTACTCCCTCTGCGCCTTTTCCGCGCGTTCGGGGATGAGGTCGCAGACGCCCACCAGTTCCAGTTCCTGAAAGACTTTGGTGATGTTGGTCAGATAGATGCCGCTGATCGCGCCGCAGCCGATCATCGCGACCTTGACAGGCTTGAACATGGGAAATCCTCCTTTGGAAGTCAATACATCTTCGCCTGATTTTCAAACCGCTCGGTGGTCAGGCCGTGCTCCTCGGCGTAGGCCTTGCCCTCGGCAGCCCAGAGCATTCCGCGCTCCATCAGGATCCCGGCGCTGGGGGACTTGTCGAAAACGTCGTCGTGGTGGCCGAGGGAGGTGTAGAAAACCCGCCCGTTGCCCCAGAACTTGGTCCAGGCGACCGGCATGTCGACCGGCTTGTTGGAGATGTGGTAGTAGGAGACGATCGGGAACCGGGTGGTGGCGAGCACCTCGACGGCGGGGTCGATGTGGAGGTAGTAATGCTCGCTGCAGACCGGGAAGTCCTCCAGGCCCTC
>CALXIG010000148.1 GCA_944388305.1 uncultured Clostridia bacterium | reverse complement strand
AGCAGCGAGACGGCGTCCTCCGCCAGTGAGAACGCCCACAGCACGACGGCCCTGCGGTTCTGCTCCGCCAGAAGGGCGGACAGCTCCGCGAGAAGCGGGCTGTCCTTCTCAAAAAGAATCTGATTTCTGCGGTTGATTTTCTGACGGACTTCGTCCATCCAGTCCACAGGAAAGCCTCCTTTACACAAAACCCCCGGAACGCGCGGTTCCGGGGGAAAGTTTTTTTGCGGGGAGCGGTCAGGAGAAGTACTCGACGCCGCTCTTGAAGATCATCTGATCCTTGTCGCCGGAGATGTTTTTGGCGATATTCTCGCCGGTGCGCTCGCTGTGCGCCATCTTGCCAAGGACACGGCCGTCGGGCGAGGTGATGCCCTCGATGGCGGCCACCGACAGATTGGGGTTAAAGTGGATGTCGTAGGTCGGCTCTCCGGTCAGGTCCACATACTGGGTGGCAATCTGGCCGTTTCCGGCGAGGCGGCGGATCCATTCGTCGTTTGCGACGAAGCGGCCCTCGCCGTGGGAGATCGGGACGGTGTGGTAGTCGCCGACCTGCGTGTGGGCGAGCCAGGGAGACTTGTTGGAGGCGATGCGGGTCGTCACCATTCTGGACTGATGGCGGCCGATGGAGTTGAAGGTCAGGGTGGGGGAGTCGTCGGCCATATCCACGATCTCGCCGTAAGGCACCAGACCCAGCTTCACCAGCGCCTGGAAGCCGTTGCAGATGCCCAGCATCAGGCCGTCGCGGTTTTTCAGCAGCTCGTGAACGCCGTCCTTGATGGCCGGGTTGCGGAAGAAGGCGGTGATAAACTTGCCGGAGCCGTCCGGCTCGTCGCCGCCTGAGAAACCGCCGGGGATCATGACGATCTGAGCCTGTTTCAGCCGCCGGACAAATTCCGCGACCGATTCCTCGATGGCCGCGCTCGACAGGTTGTTGATGACAAAGATGTCGGTCCTGGCGCCGGCCTTTTCAAAGGCGCGCTGGGTGTCGTACTCGCAGTTGGTGCCGGGGAAGACCGGAATGAGGACCCGCGGCGCCACCGTCTTGATCGCGGGAGCGGGCCGGGAGAGGGCCTCATAGGCGTAAGCCTCGATGGGCTCGCTGCTCGTCTCGATGTTGCAGGGGAAGACCTTTTCCAGCCGGTCCTCGTAGGGCTTTTGCAGCTCCGCGAGGGTGGCCATTTTGGAGCTGTCGGCGCTCACAATGACGGGATCCATCCGGGTCACACCGATGATCTCCTCCTCTTTGGCGGAGACGCCGCCGGCCAGCTCGAGGACGAAGCCGCCGTAGACGGGGTTGAACAGCAGGTCGGGGTCGAGATCCTTGGTAAATTTAAAGCCGACCTGATTGCCGAACGCCATCTTGCAGACGGCCTCGGAGACGCCGCCGAAGCCCAGCGTCCAGGCGGAAAGGACCTTTCCTTCCCGGATCATGGTCTCCACCCGGGTGAAGACCTCCTTGACGCTTTCGAAATCGGGTACGCCGTTCTCGCGGTATTTGGGAAGCAGCAGCACCACGACCGAGCCGATCTGCTTGAATTCCGGCGAAATCACCGTCCGCACGTCGCCGGTGGAAATGGCGAAGGAGACGAGGGTGGGGGGAACGTCGATGTTTTCAAAGGTGCCGGACATCGAGTCCTTGCCGCCGATCGCGGCGCAGCCGAGTCCGAGCTGGGCCTCCATGCCGCCGAGCAGGGCGGACATCGGCTTGCCCCAGCGGGCGGGGTCGGTCTTCATCCGCTCAAAGTACTCCTGGAAGGAGAGCCAGCAGGGGCTGTGGGTGCCGCCCGCCGCGACGACCTTGGCCACCGACTCAACGACGGCGTACATGGCCCCCAGGTAGGGATTCTGCTCGGTGATGTAGGGATTATAGCCCCAGCCCATGATGGAGCAGGTGTTGGTATCGCCCTTCAGGACCGGAATTTTGGCCGCCATGGCCTGCGTTTTGGTCATCTGATACTTTCCGCCGTAGGGCATGGTGACGGTGCCCGCCCCGATGGAGGAGTCGAAGCGCTCGACCAGACCCTTTTGGGAGCAGATGTTGAGGTCGGCGAGGTGTTCCATCCAGCCTTCCCGGGTGTTTGCGCGGACGTTGACCGGTTTGACGGCGCCGCCGGAGATCCGGGCGGTGGTGTGTTTCTCCGCGCCGTTAGAGTTCAGGAACTCGCGGGAGAGGTCGACGATGCGGTTGCCGCACCAGTCCATCGTCAGCCGCGGTTCGGCGGTGACGACGGCGACTTTGGTCGCCTCGAGGTTTTCGGCGTTGGCGAGGGCGATGAACCTGTCCGCATTTTCGGGAGAGACGACGACCGCCATGCGCTCCTGAGACTCGGAGATGGCGAGTTCGGTTCCGTCGAGACCGTCGTACTTCTTGGGCACTGCGTCGAGGTTGATGGCAAGCCCGTCGGCCAGCTCGCCGATGGCGACCGAGACGCCGCCTGCGCCGAAGTCGTTGCAGCGGCGGATCATGCGGGTAACCTCCGCGTTGCGGAAGAGGCGGGAGATCTTGCGCTCAATGGGCGGGTTGCCCTTCTGCACCTCGGCGCCGCAGGTGTGGATGGATTCCAGCGTGTGGGATTTGGAGGAGCCGGTTGCGCCGCCGCAGCCGTCGCGGCCGGTGCGTCCGCCCAGCAGGATGACGACATCGCCGGGATCGGGGACGTCGCGGACGACATGGTCCTCCGGCACCGCGCCGACAACCGCGCCGATTTCCATCCGCTTGGCGACATAGCGGGGATGGTAGATCTCGGTGACTTCGCCGGTGGCGAGGCCGATCTGGTTGCCGTAGGAGCTGTAGCCGTGCGCGGCGGTGGTGACGAGCTTTTTCTGGGGGAGCTTGCCGGGCAGGGTCTCGCGGAAGGGGACGGTCGGGTCGGCCGCGCCGGTGACCCGCATCGCCTGGTAGACATAGGCGCGCCCGGAGAGCGGGTCGCGGATCGCGCCGCCCAGGCAGGTGGCGGCGCCGCCGAAAGGCTCGATCTCGGTGGGGTGGTTGTGGG
>CALXIG010000147.1 GCA_944388305.1 uncultured Clostridia bacterium | reverse complement strand
CGGTAGCGCGCGGCGCTCCCGGGGTCGATGTCAATCTCCCAGCCGGCGCAGCAGCTGTCCGTACAGGCCGAGGCGGCGCAGCGAAAACGGCCGTAATAGTCGGGACGGTATTCGGACATTCTGTTCTCCTTTCCGGCGTCAGCGGGCAATTTTTTCCGCCAGCGCCCGCCCGGTCACGGTGGCGGCAAGTCCGCCCGCCGCCGTTTCCCGCAGCGAGGCGGGAAGCTGCCGCCCCACGCGGTCCATCGCCTCGACCGCGTCGTCAAAGGGGATGTGGCTGCGGATGCCCGCGAGGGCCATGTCGGCTGCACAGAGGGCTCCGGCCACCCCGCCCGCGTTGCGCTTGACGCAGGGAATCTCGACTAATCCCCCGACCGGGTCGCAGACCAGACCCAGCGTGTTCTTGATGGCGATGGCCGCCGCGTCAAAGCTCTGCTGCGGGCTGCCGCCCAGCATCTCGACGACAGCGGCCGCCGCCATCGCGGCTGCCGAACCGCACTCCGCCTGACAGCCGCCCTGCGCCCCGGCGAGGCAGGCGTGTTCCCCGATGATCTGTCCGGCCAGCCCCGCGCAGAGCAGGCCGTCGATCAGCTTCTCCCGGGAAAGTCCGCGCCCCGCCGCGAGGACCGCCGCCGGAACAATCCCGCACGAACCGGCGGTCGGGCAGGCGACGATCCGTCCCATCGAGGCGTTTACCTCGGAGCAGGAAAGGGCGCACGCAACCGCGAGGGAGAGCGTCTCCCCCAGCAGGGAGCGGCCGCGGTAGTTTTCATACCGGAAGGCGTCTCCGCCGGTCAGGCCGCTGACCGAGTACACCGCCTGCTCCCGGGCGGCGGAGGCGGATTTTTCCATCACACCGAGCATCCGGTCAAACCGGGCGCGAATCTCCTCCTCCGAAAGGCCGGTGGCCGCCGATTCCCGCCGGACGGCGATTTTGCTCAGCGGCAGTCCGGTCTCCCGGCACTCCGCGAGAATCTGTTCCGCGTTCATGCGCTCTCCCCCTTCCGCGCGCCGTCGCCTTCGTCGATGGGCAGCAGCAGCTTGACCCGGACGACGCCGGGGATCTTCCGCACCTCTGCCGTCAGGTCCTGCCCGCAGAGGCTATCCAGTTCGATATACATGTGCGCGCTCTTGTCCTCCCGGCTGCGGGTGACCCGCATGTCCCCGATGTTGATCCCCCGCCCGTAGAGCAGGGCGGTGATGTGGGAAATGACGCCGGGCGTGTCCTGGTGGGCGGTGATGAGGATGGGCCGCTCACCGGTGAAGGAGACCTCCATCCCGTCGATGCAGCTGACCACCACCTGCCCGCCCCCAATGGAGGAGCCGGTGATCTCAAAGGTCTCGCCGTCCACGCTGGTAATGACGAATTTCACCGTATTCGGATGAACACCCTCTCCGAGGTCGGTGGGGATGAACTCGTAGGAGATCCCCCGTTCCTTCGCGAGGGCAAAGGAATCCCGCAGCCGCTCGTCGGAGGGGTTCAGGTTTAAAAGCCCCGCGAGGAGGGCCTTGTCGGTGCCGTGGCCGCGGTAGGTCGCGGCAAAGGAGCCGTGCAGGTACATCACCGCCCTGCGGATGCCGCCGCCGGCGAGCTTGTAGGCCATCTTGCCCAGCCGGGCGGCGCCGGCCGTATGGGAGCTGGACGGCCCGATCATGATGGGCCCCATGATGTCAAAGAGAGAGGGAACAGGCATGTCATCATCCTTCCTGAAAATCCCGGCCGCGCCGGGGAGAGATACCGGTTTTAGTATACCACATTTCCCCGGCGTTTCCAACCGGATTTTTGCGCGTCCGCCGGAAAGATTATTTTTTGGTAAAATCCCGCTTCCTTCCCTTGTGCTTTTCAAAGAAATGCGCTATAATAGGGGTGATACGGAATGATATTCTTGGAGGAATTTCATACATGGACGATCTTTTCACCGAATTGAGCAGACAGATCAACGACGCCACCAAAAAAATCCTCACACCGGAGGAGATGGCCAGCCTCAAAGCCGACGTCCGAAGCGCGGGCCGCGATATCGCCCAGGCCGCGCAGGACATGGCGCGCGAGGTCGGCAGGGCCGCCAACGGCTTCTGGAATCCGCCCAAAGGCAACGGAACGGCGCCCGTCCAATGGGGCGCTCCGCAGGACGCGTCCGCTCAGAAACCGCCCGCTCCGCCCCGCACAGCGTCTCAACCGGCGAAGCCGCGGGAATTTCAAAACTTCTCCTCCGCGCGAAACGGCGGGCAGAACGGGAAAAAAGCCAAATGGAAGAAAGCTGATCCCGGCGGAATCGGCATCGCAGCCGTCGTACTGCTGGGAATCGCCCTGATTACCCTGGGCGGCGGATTTGAGGAGCTGTTCTCCTTCAGCTTCTACAACCCGATCGGGTCCATCCTGGACACCGCCTTCGCCTTTGTCCCATCCATCGGCTGTCTGACGGCTTCGGTTATCTGCTTTGCCAAAATGCGCTATCTCAAGCGCGCCCAAAACTATCAGAAACAGCTCAAGGGGGTCGATTACGCCGCCATTCGGGATATGGCGCAGTTTTTCTCCCTGACGGAAGACCAGGTGCGCAAAGACCTCAAGCGGATGATGAGCGACGGGATGCTCCGCGACTGTTACTTTGACGATCAGCAGACCTGCCTCATTTTGAGCCGCGAGGTGTACGACCAGTACCTCGCCTTACAGGAAAACCTGCGTCAGAAACAGCTCGAGGCCGAGCGCCTGGCCGCCCTCCGGCAGGAAGACCCGGACGCCGCGGCTGCCGAGGAGCTCCGCCGGACCGGCGAGGAATACATCCGCAAGATCCGGCAGATCAACATCGACCTGCCCGACCCGGAAATCTCGGCGAAACTCGACTCTCTGGAAAAAATCTGCGCGCAGATCTTCTCCTATGTCTCCAAAAATCCGGAAAAAATGCCGCAGATCCGCAAGCTGATGAGCTACTACCTCCCTACCACCCTCAAATTCTCCGAAGCCTACCGCGACCTGGAGCTTCGGACGGTGGAAACGGAGGAGGTTCGCGCCGCCAAAGCGGAGATCCGCCAGGCGCTGGACAACATCAACCTCGCGTTTCAGAATCTCTATGCCAACCTGATGCAGAAGGACCTGATGGGCCTTTCGGCCGATATCTCCGCGTTGGAAACCATGCTCTCCCAGGAAGGACTCATTGACAGCGACCTGAGTATCAGCTGACCATTTTATTGAAAAGGAGCTATCCCGATGAACGATTCCCTCGAAAAAGTCCCCACCCTCACCCTCGACCTGGAGCCGGAAGCGCCGGCCGCTCCCGCCCTCACCCCGGAGGAACCCGCAAAGGTTCTCCCGGCCGAGCCGGTCCTCACCCCGGAGGAGGAGAAGGCTGTGCAGGAATTTCTGCCCAAAATTGAGCTCACCAACTCCAACATCATCGTCCAGTACGGCTCCGGCGCCCAGAAGAAAATCGCGGATTTCTCCGAAAACGTGCTGAACACCGTCCGCACCAAAGACCTCGGCGAGGTGGGCGAGGTGCTGGGACAGGTTGTGACCGAACTCAAATCCTTTGAAATTGAGGAAGAGGAGAAAGGATTTTTCGGCTTCTTCAAGCGCTCAGCCAACAAAATGACCGCGATGAAGGCAAAGTATGAAAAGGCGGAAGCCAACATCGACCACATCTGCGAGGTCCTCGAAGGCCACCAGGTGCAGCTGCTCAAGGACGTCTCGCTGCTCGACAAGATGTACGAGATGAACAAAGCTTACTTCAAGGAGCTCTCCCTCTACATTATCGCGGGCAAACGCAAGCTCGAGCAGGTGCGCTCGACCGAGCTGGCGGCCCTCTCCGCGCGCGCGGCCCAGACCGGACTGCCGGAAGACGCGCAGGCGGTCAGCGATTTGAACGCCCTCTGCGACCGGTTTGAAAAGAAGATTCACGACCTCGAGCTGACCCGGATGATCTCCATCCAGACCGCGCCTCAGATCCGGCTCATCCAGAACAACGACACCCTCATGTCGGACAAAATCCAGTCGACGCTGGTCAACACCATTCCGCTCTGGAAGAGTCAGATGGTGCTCGCATTGGGCGTCGAGCATTCCCGCCAGGCCGCTGCCGCTCAGCGGGCGGTCAGCGACATGACCAACGAGCTGCTCCGCCGCAACGCGGACACCCTCAAAATGGCGACCATCGACACCGCCCGGGAATCGGAGCGCGGCATTGTCGATATGGAGACGCTGCGCCACACCAACGAGAGCCTGATCTCGACCCTCGACGAGGTCATCCGCATTCAGGAAGAGGGCAGGCAGAAACGCCGCGACGCCGAGGCCGAGCTGCTCCGCCTCGAGGGCGACCTCAAGCAGAAGCTGCTGTCGATCAGAGCGTAGCCAGCCCCGCAATTCCGCACGATTCCGCAAAAAAGACAAAAAAAGCGCGCACCCGGTCTTTGGGATGCGCGCTTTTGCTTACAGCAGACATTCTACAATCGCCCGGTGCACTGCCTCCGTCCCCGCCGTCACCGGGATGGGGCGGCTGAAATCCAGCGGCTTGCCGCCCGCGGTGATGACGCCGCCCGCCTCGGTGATGATGACAGCAGAGGCTGCAAAATCCCAGGGGGAGAGCCGCGCCTCGTAAAAGCCGTCGCTCCGCCCGGCCGCGATGCTGCACAGATCGAGGGCGGCTGAACCGCTGCGCCGGATGTCCCCGCACCGCAGAAATATGCGCTGCATCACAGCGAAGGTCTCACCGGCCAGCTCGCGGTAATAGGGACTGGTGCCGCACATGACAAGGGCAGTCTCCACCGGCGTTCCGGCGGTATGGACCGGCTCCCCGTCCGCAAAGGCGCCGCCGCCGCGAAAGGCATGGAACAGCTCCCCGGTGTACAGGTTGAGGACGGCGCCGAGCAGCGCCTCCCCGTTTTCCACCAATCCGACCGAGATGGCCGAGCAGCGCGCGCCGCGAATGAAGTTGGTCGTGCCGTCGATGGGGTCGATGAGCCAGCAGAGTCCCGCGGGCAGGCCGCCCGGCGCACCCTCCTCCGCGTAAAAGGCAGCCTCTGGCAGCAGCGGCGCCAGCCGGGAGAGGAGGAATTCCTGCGACGCAAGGTCGGCGGCGGTCACAAAGTTGGCGTGGCCTTCTTTCTCATAAACGGCGGGCCGCCGGATGGAGCGCACCAGCTCCCCGGCCTCCCGCACGATGCGGCCGGTCTCTCCGGCCAGCCGCGCAAGGGTCTCGGCAGTCATGACAATCTCCTTTCCGGCGGTCAGACGGACTCCTTGAGGACCGTCCGCGCAAAATTTCCGTACAGAATCTTATTGCGCATCTCCGGCGGAAGCCCCAGTGCGTCAAATCGCGCCAGCTCGTCCTCGTGGGTCCACATGGGGAAATCGGTGCCGAAGAAGAAGCGGTCGGGGCCAAAACGCTCAAAAAACCGCCACGCCTTCTCCACCGGCAGCGCAAACAGCGCGCTGGAAGTATCCATGTAGAGGTTGGGCGCCCGGTAGCAGTCAAACGCCTCCTCCCAGCGGCGGTATCCGCCGAAATGGGCGGCGATGCAGGTGAGGTCCGGAAACCGCTCCGCAACCCGCTCCATCCTCCGCGGAGCGGAAAAATCATAGCGGTCGTCGCCGGTGTGGAAGAGGATGGCGAGCTTTCCCTCGGCCAGGCGGTAGATCTCCATCGCGCGGTCGTCGTCGATGTTGAATTCCTGAAAATCGGGGTGGAGCTTCAGACCGTAGTAACCGCGGCTGAGGATGCGCTCCATCTCCTCCTCCAGATTCTCGAGGCCGGGATGAATGGTGGCGAAGGGGATGAATTCCGGGTGCGCGACGCTCTCCTCCCAGATAAAATCGTTGATCGCCCGGACCTGACCGGGGCGGGTGGCGGTAGAGCAGACCAGATAGCGCTCGACGCCGATTTTGCGGCCGCTTTCCAGCAGCGCCCCGGCGGTGCCGTTGCCGTCGTGCATGGCGAGATCATAAAAATGTCCGATGGAATCGACCGCCTTGGCGGCGATTTTCTGCGGAAAAATGTGCGTGTGTGCATCAATGATGCGTTCGTGTTTCAATGTCAATGCCTCATTTCCGGGATATTTCGCGTTTTATGCATAATTTCACGAGTTCCACAGACTATTATAAAGCAAAAATCAGGAATTTGCAAGTATTATTTTTTCAACTGCCGGAATGGCAGATTTTGCCGGAAAAGGTCATTTTTTGAAAAAACCTCTTGACAAGCGGGGGAAAGTTTGCTATAATATAGAAGCTGTCTCGAAGGACAGCCGACGCTGATATGGCTCAGTAGGCAGAGCACGTCCTTGGTAAGGACGAGGTCACCAG
>CALXIG010000146.1 GCA_944388305.1 uncultured Clostridia bacterium | reverse complement strand
AAGCAGGGCCGGTCGAGGGAAATATGCAGGTCCAGCCCCGCGTCGAGCAGCGCGTCCCAGCTCCATCCCCTGCCTTCCGGCAGGCCGGAGGCCGGGAAGGGCTGTCCAGTGCCGGTGTGAAAGGCGGCAAAGGTGGCTTTGACAGGAGAATTCTCACCAAGCAGAGAACCGGTGTACATAAAGCGATCATCCTTTCGGAAAATTTTGCGGGAATCGAATACTTCTCTCCAAATTGTAGCATAAAACGGAGCGTTTTTCAAGAAAAATGCCTGATTTCCGGGCAAAGACACGAAACCAGGGCGCCTCCGGGTCCGGAGATGCCCTGGTTGTCTCTTTTTCGATCGGCGCGCTGCGCTCAGAATTCGATTCCTTTCCGGGCGCGGATGCCGCGCTCGTAGGGGTGTTTTTCCTTCCGCATCTGCGTCACATAGTCGGCAGCATTTTGCAGCATTTCATTCGGCTTGTGACCGGTCATCACGACCTCCACCTGGGGCGCGCGCCCGGCCAGCAGGGCGGCCAGCCGCTCCCGGTTGAGCAGGTTCAGCTCCAGCGCGTCGCCGATTTCGTCGAGGACTAAAAGGTCGCAGCCCCCCTCTGCGGCGATGGCGGCGGCCGTCTCGAGGTTTAAGTTGTGCTCCGCCGCACAGGCGGCCTGCTCCTCGCCGGTCATACCGAAGGTAAACCCTTTCAGTGATTCGAGGGCCAGCACCCGCGCGCCCATCTGGCGCAGCATCGCCACCTCGGAGGAGGTGCCATTTTTGAGAAACTGCACGATGAGCACCCGCAGCCCGCTGCCCATTGCGCGGAGGGCGAGCCCCATCGCGGCGGTTGTTTTGCCCTTGCCGTTTCCGTAATAATAGTGAATCAGACCCTGTTTCAGACGCATGTGTTGACCCCCTGTTCCAGAATGCGGTATAGCGCAGCCATGTCAAGCGCAGAGCGCACGGCAGCGGCCAGTTTGTCGTACTGTTCTTCCTTATATGCGGCGATGTCGAAGGCATGGACCGCATCGGGATTGAGTCCCTTTTGCCGGAAAAGGGCGCCGGCAACCGCCTTTGTGACCTCCTCCCGGTCGAAAAAGCCGTGGAGATAGGTGCCGTAGACGTTGCCGCAGCCGGTCACGATTCCGCCGGCGCCGGTCACGCCCATGTGGATTTCGTACCCCTCGTAGGGCTGCCCGCTCAAAGACGAAAAGATGCCCGAAAGGGGCGGCAGGACGCCGCGCACCTGTGCGCGGGTCTTTTTCCCCGCAAAGACAGTCGAGACGGGCAGCAGCCCGAGTCCCGCCATCTCCCCGCCATATTCGACACCCTCCGGATCGAAGAGGGTCTCTCCCAGCATCTGGTAGCCGCCGCAGATGCCGATGACCGGCTTGCCGGCCGCGGCGTGCCGCAGGATCTTCGCCTCCAGTCCGGATTCGCGGAGAAAACGCAGGTCGCCCATCGTGTTTTTGGTGCCGGGGAGGATGATGAGGTCCGGCTCGCCCAGCTCCGCGACAGAGCCTACATACCGCAGCGAGACGCCGTCGAGGTACTCGAGGGGGTTGAAGTCGGTGAAGTTGGAGATGCGCGGCAGCCGGATGACCGCGATGTCGACGGCCGCCCGCGCATTCCGGTGCGCGAAACGGTCGGTGAGGCTGTCTTCGTCGTCGACGTCGAGGGAAAGGTAGGGGACGACCCCCAGCACCGGCACGCCGGTGAGCTGTTCGAGCGTCCTGAGCCCCGGCTCGAGGATGGAGAGGTCGCCGCGGAACTTGTTGATGACAGTCCCCTTGACGAGCGCCCTCTCATCCGGGTCGAGGAGCAGCATCGTCCCCGCCAGCGAGGCGAAAACACCGCCCCGGTCGATATCCCCAACCAGGAGGACGGGGGCTTTGGCGAGCTTTGCCATCCCCATGTTGACAATGTCGTCCCGCTTGAGGTTGATCTCCGCCGGGCTGCCCGCCCCCTCGATGACGATGATGTCATACTCGGCGGCGAGGCTCTCGTAGGCCTTCTTCACCTCGGGGATGAGGGAAGTTTTGTCCCGGAAATAGTCTTTAGCGGCATAATTCCCCCGCACCTCGCCGTTTACAATGACCTGGGAGGCCATGTCCCCGGTCGGCTTCAGAAGGATGGGGTTCATCCGGACGTCCGGCTCGATGCCGGCGGCCTCGGCCTGCATGACCTGGGCGCGGCCCATCTCGAGCCCGTCCCGGGTGATGAAGGAGTTTAACGCCATATTCTGGGACTTGAAGGGCGCCGCGCGGTAGCCGTCCTGCTTGAAGATGCGGCAGAGGCCGGCGGCGAGGAGGCTTTTGCCCGCGTTGGAGGCGGTGCCCTGGATCATGATTGCTTTTGCCAATTCAGTCACCCTTTCTGGTAATATCCCGCAGCGCGGCGGCAAAGGCGGCGTTTTCCTCCCGGGTGCGGACAGCGATGCGGTTGTAATGCCCGTCCAGCCCGGGATAGTTGCCGCAGGAGCGGATGAGAAAGCCGCGCCGGAGCAGTTTTGCGGGGAGATGCCCGTCCGGCCAGCGGAAGAACAGGTAGTTTGCCTCGGAAAGGAAGACCTCCGCCCCGCATTCCCGCAGCGCATTTGCGAGCAGTGGGCGCTCTTCCGCGAGGAAGGCGCGGGTGCGGGCGGGGTAGTCCGGGATGCCCAGGGAGGCGAGCCCTGCCGCCTGCGCCGGGGTGGAGACGCTCCAGGCCTGGCCGCTGCGCGAAACCCGCTCCGCAAGCGCGTCCGACCCGCAGAGGAGGTAGCCGAGCCGCAGCCCCGCCATCGCGTACATCTTGGTGAAGGCCTTGAGGACGAGGAGGTTCTCATATTCAAAAAGCAGCGGGACGGCAGATTTTTCCTCCCCGCCCTCCACAAAGCCGAGGAAGCATTCGTCTATCAGCAGCAGCGCCCCCGCCGCGCGGCATTTTTCTGCCAGCGCCCGGACGTAATCCCGCCCGGCGGAAATGCCGGTGGGGTTGTTGGGGTTGCAGAAGAAAACGGCACCTGTCCCCGGCCGGACGGCGCGCGGCAGTTCCTCCCCGGGCCGGAGATCCGGCGGGAGAAAGGCGAATTGGACTTCCGCCCCGGCGTTTTGCAGGGCGAGGGCGTACTCCGCGAAGGTGGGGGCCTGCACAAGCCCGCTTGCCGGCTTCACCGCCCAGGCGAGCCGGTAGAGGAGGTCGGCCGCCCCATTGCCGCAGACGATCCGCCCGGCGGGCAGGCCGCTCTGCGCCGTGAGCGCTGCCCGCAGCTCCCGGCAGAGCGGGTCGGGGTAGGCCTCGCTCGCCGAAACGGCGGCGGCGGCCGCCTCCCGGACAGCCGGAGGCATCCCCAGCGGGTTAAGGTTTGCGGAAAAATCACAGAGCTTCACCCCGGGCGGCAGGCCGCGGTCAGTGTAGATGTCCCCGCCGTGGACGAGGGTATTTTCACAGGACAAGGAGCGCCACCCCCAGCCGTACCAGCCCGAAGATCACGAGGGCCAGCACCGTCGTCCCGTACATCAGCCGGTTTGCGCGGCGGATGTCGGCGCGCTCGACCGGCCGGAGCGGGTCGCCGATGGCCGGCTTTTCGACCAGCCTGCCGAAATACCAGGCGTTCCCCGCCAGCTGCACCCGCAGCGCGCCCGCGCAGACCGATTCGGTCCGGGCGCTGTTGGGGCTTGCGTGCTTTTTGTGGTCGCGTTTGTAGATGCGGGCAGCGTTTTTGGCGTCAAAGCCCAGCAGCGCGCCCGCCGCGATCAT
>CALXIG010000145.1 GCA_944388305.1 uncultured Clostridia bacterium | reverse complement strand
GTTCCTTCCACCCTGGGTTACCTGCAAAGTCCCTTTGTCCGGGAGATCTGGAACCTGCCCGATCATTATGTCAACGCGCCCATCACCGCCTTTGAGGCGGAAAACGTCGCCGTCATCGGCGAGGAGGGCAGCGTCATCGACGGCGCCGACTGCTTCGACCCAAACGGGGAGGAAAAATTCCGCGGCCCGATGGGGATGGTCTTCAGCAGGTGCCGCAACGTCACCCTCCGGGGCTACACCTACCGGAACGCGGCCAACTGGTGCCATCAGCTCGACAGCTGCCGCCGCGTCCGCATGGAGGGGGTCACCGTCCTGGGCGGCCACGACGGGGTGAACATCCACCACTGCATCGGCGTGCAGATCGAAAACTGCGACTTTCAGACCGGTGACGACTGCATCGCGGGCTACGACGCGGAAGATGTCGCCGTCCGGAACTGCTCGTTCAACACCTCCTGCAACAGCTTCCGGCTGGGAGCGAAAAATCTGCTGGTCGAGCACTGCCGCTTCTGGGGACCGGGTGTCTATCCGCACAGGGTGTCGGGGCGGCACAACACGCTGTGCGCCTTCGAGTACTACGCGATGATCTACGATGAGTGCGGCAGCAGCGAAAACTGGCTCATCCAGGACTGCACCTTCGAGGGACTGGACAGCCTTCTTCACTACAACTACGCGGGCGACTGGATGCACGCCGCACGTCCCCTGCGCGACGTCACCTTCCGCCGCATCGCCGTGTCCGGTCTCTCCACCCCCTCGCTGGCCCGCACCCTGCCGGGCGCGCCGCTTCAGATTGCGCTGGAGGACGCCTCCTTCGGCTGGCGGGACGGCATCCCGGCCGGCGGGCTGCTCGATTGCAGCGAAAACGTCTCCGTCTCGCTGCGAAACGTCCACGTGGAGGGACTGTTCTGAAATCGCTGATTCCGGCGTCTGCCGCGCCTTTTTGCCGGCAGGCATAAAAAGGGCAGCTGTTTTCATGCAGGAAAACAGCTGCTCCCGGCTGCCATATTCATTCGCCCTTTCAATCCTATTCCTACGCTAATCAAAGTAAAATAATTCTTCAAATTTTATATACCGACAGGTTTTATTTGCAAAAAACAAAGTCCATCTTCATAGTTCAAGGCGTTATAACCGATCCAGGTCCGGCTCTTCTCTTCCGCCGTCTTGCCACCCGGGTCGAAATATGTTATACTGAAAGGAAAGACTGAAAGGACGGATGGATTATGCTGACACAGGCGAAAAAAGAGTTTATCGAGTTCATGATGGGCGCGGACGTGCTGCGCTTCGGAGAGTTCAAAACCAAGAGCGGACGGCTCTCCCCCTACTTTGTCAACACCGGAAACTACCGCACCGGCGCGCAGATCGCGGCGCTGGGCAAATTCTATGCGGCAAGCATCCGCGAAGCCTGCGGTGAAAACTTCACCGCCATGTTCGGCCCCGCCTACAAGGGCATTCCGCTGGTAACGGCCGCGGCCAGCGCTCTTTCCACCCTTTACGGCATCGACAAACCCTACTTCTTCAACCGCAAAGAGGCCAAGGATCACGGCGAAGGCGGCTCACTGGTCGGCTACCAGCCCAAAGACGGCGACAATATCATTATCATCGAGGACGTCATCACCGCCGGAACTGCGGTCCGCGAGACGGTGCCGGTCCTCAGGGCGGCCGCAGATGTCCAGGTCACCGGCATGTTTATCTCGGTCGACCGCTGCGAAATCGGCAGAGAGGGCTTCAAGACAGCGGTCATGGAGGTCAAGGAGGAGTTCGGCATTGACGTACATGCCATCATCACCGTCCGCGACATCCGCGAGTACCTCTCCGAGCGGGGCATGGACCCGGCGCTTCTTGCCAGCATGGACCGCTACATGGAGCAGTACTGCCGGTTCTGAGGTGAAAAAATTGGCGGAATGGGAGATCGTGCCCGCCTCGCAGGAGGCAAAGCGGGAGATATCGGCCGGGCTGCGGGCCTATAACCGGCCGCACTTCCCTGTAGACGGAGACCTTTCCCTCTGCATCTTCGATTCGGAGGGAAAGGTGGCTGCCGGGCTGATCGGGTGGCGCGCAATGGGCTTTGCCCACGTGGACGTCCTCTGGGTGCGGGAGGACCTGCGCCGCAGCGGACTGGGCGGCAGGCTGCTCGAACAGGCGGAGTCGCTCGCGAAAAAGGCAGGAGCAGAGGTGCTCACCCTCGACACCTT
Source organism: uncultured Clostridia bacterium (assembly GCA_944388305.1). Classification (GTDB taxonomy): domain Bacteria; phylum Bacillota; class Clostridia; order Oscillospirales; family Ruminococcaceae; genus Merdivicinus. The sequence continues at coordinate 22,591 of CALXIG010000145.1, read as the reverse complement.
TTCCTTTCAGGCGCCGGAGTTTTATCCCCGGCACGGATACCGGCTGATGGGGAGCGCCCGGGCCGGTGAAATGACCTGGTATTTCTACAAAAAACAGCTGTAACGAAAAACTGCCGCCCGGAGCAATTCCGGACGGCGGTTTTTTTCGAACAGCTGCGCCTTTATGCGCCCAGACTGCGGACAAGCTGCGGCAGCTCGTCGAGGCTGCGGAGGACGAAGTCGGCGCCAGCGGCGCGGAAGGCTTCCGATGTGCGGCGGCAGGCGGAAGCCCGCTCCTGCGGGGAGAGGGCGAAGTACTCCGCCTCGCTCAGACCCAGCTCAGAGCTTCCTTCGATCACTCCGACCGACCAGACGCCGGCATTGAGCCCTTCCCTGATATCGGAGATGGTGTCACCGACCTTGACGGCGTTTCTGACCGCGGAGACCCCCAGCGTTTTGAGATTCTCAAAGATCATGTAGGGAAAAGGGCGCCCCCTGCCGCCCACGCTGTCGGGGCTGAACCAGCAGTCGGGAGCATAGCCCTGCGCGGCGGCGGCCGGAACGACGATTTCCATCATCGCGTCGGTGTAGCCGGTGGTAGAGCCGATTCGGATCCCCATCCCGCGGAGCGCCTTCACTGCCTCCACAGTGCCGGGCTTGGGGGTGGAACAGCCGCCCAGAATGGAAAAGAGCTGCGGCTCGAACTGGGCGTAAACAGCCTCGGCGTCCTCCTCGGAGGCGGCACGGCCGCAGCGCGCCTCCCACAGGGCGGCAATGCGTTCCATCCGGAGCATGGCGCGGACGTGGTCGCGTTTGAGCATCCCCATCGGCTTGCGGGTCTCCTCCATGGTGACGGCGATGCCGAAGTGGGCGAAAGCGCGGATAAATGCCTCCACGGGAGCGAAGCAGCCGTAATCGACGGTGGTGCCCGCCCAGTCAAAGATGACGGCCTGGATCATGCGCGCGCCTCCTTTTTCATCTCGAGGAAGCCGACGATGATGCCGGTCAGCTTTTCGATATCCTCAGGGTAGATTTCGCCGATGCTGCCGACGCGGAAGGTGTCTGCCTCGGTCAGCTTGCCGGGGTAGATGGCGTAGCCGCGTTCCTTGATGTAAGCGTAAAACTCGCCAAACGCAAAGGAAATCCCCCGCGGATAGAAGAAAGTGGTGATGAAGGGTCCCTGATGCTCCGGTCCGATGTAGGTGTCGAAGCCGAGTCCGGCCATCTTCTCGATCAGGAGGCGGTTATTTTCGGTGTAGCGGCGGTTCCGGGCCGGGATTCCACCCTCCTCCGCCAGCTCATCGAGGGCCTTCGAAAAGGCGAGAACGACGTGGGTCGGGGAGGTGTAGCGCCACTTGCCGTCCTTCTCCATTTCCTTCCACTGCTCATACAGGTCGAGCGAGAGGGAGCGGGCTTTTCCGGCGCTTTCGGCCAGCCTGCCGCGGCGGCAGATGATGAAGGAGAAGCCGGGGACGCCCTGAATGCACTTGTTGGCGCTCGAGATGAGAAAGTCGATTCCCCATTCCGCGACCGGGATCTCGACGCCGCCGAAGGAGGACATGGCGTCGACGATGTAGGTGCGGCCGGCGGCTTTGACCGCTTTTCCGACTGCCTCGATGTCGTTCAGAATGCCGGAGGTGGTTTCGGAGTGAACGATGGCCACATGGGTGATGGCGGGATCGGCGGCCAGCAGTCCGGCGACCCGGGCAGCATCGGGAATGCGGTCATAGGGTTCGGCGTAGTGGGTATAGGCGATCTTCGCGTGATCGCAGATGGCGGTCATCCGCTCGCCGTAGGCGCCGTTGGAGCAGATGAGAACCTTTTCCCCCTCGCCGATGACGCTGGTGAAAACACTCTCCACCCCAAAGGTGCCGCTCCCCTGCATCAGGACGGCGGTATACTCGGCGGGAGAGACGTGGGCAAGCTCGAGAAGCTGGCGGCGGATCTTCTGGGTGACCGCCTTGTAGTCGCTGTCCCAGGTGCAGCGGTCGGCCAGCATTTCCCGCTTGACAGTGTCGGTGGTGGTTAAGGGGCCGGGGGTCAGAAGCTTGTAGGTGTTCATGGCAAAATATATCCCTTTCTGCGCATTGCGGTTGATTGCATTCAAAATGGAAGTGGGGAAGCACCCGGAGGCAGCGGTCTTATGATAACACAGGAGGCGGGGCCGGGCAATCAACTCCAATGCAAGCCGCCGTAAGTTCTCCGTAAAAAATTCGAAAAAAGGCAGCCGGACCTTGCAGAAAGTTGCCGGAACCGGGCGTGAGATATTCGCCCTCCGCCGTATCATCTTTGCATCATTCCATGAAACGATTTTCAATCCGGGGCAGAGGCAATCCACGCGCAGAATTTGGAATATTTCGCATATATTTTCGGATGTATCGCGAATCATTTGTGCATATTTATAAAAATTGCGCAAAACATGCCCAAAAGCAAAAATGATGGTGGAAAAACAGAAAGCAGTTGTGCTAGAATATAACCAGATGGTTACTTTTAACCGCTGTGCACGTCATTCTGTTTAACAGGAAAGGAAGGATTACAATGTGGACTGAGGAAAAACTGGACCGGCTGCTGACAGAGCCGTCCCCCGCACTGATCGCGGATATGAAAAAGCTGGAGGGCGGCCTGATGATTCTGGGCGCCGGCGGCAAAATGGGTCCAACCCTCGCGGTGCTGGCGCGGAAAGCCTTTGCGGCCGCCGGAAAGAAGGACCCTGTTGTCGCCGTTTCCCGCTTCAGCGACCCCATTGCGCGCGGATTGCTCGAACGGGAGGGCGTGGAGGTGTTCCCGGCCGACCTGATGGAGCCCGGCAGTCTGGAAAAGCTGCCCGATGTGCAAAACATCATTTTCATGGCCGGACGGAAGTTCGGCACCGCCGGCGAAGAGGCCCTCACCTGGGGAATGAACGCGATTCTCCCCTCGCTGGTCATCCGCCGGTTTCCAAAGGCGCGGTTTACCGTCTTTTCATCCGGCAACCTCTACCCCATGCTTCCGCCGCATTCGGGCGGCGCGAACGAGGAGACCGCCCCGGACCCGATCGGGGAGTATGCCATGTCCTGCCTCGCGCGGGAGCGGATATTCGAATACGCCTCCCGCACGGCCGGGGCGAAGGTGCTGCTCTACCGGCTCAACTACGCTGTCGACCTGCGGTACGGCGTTCTCTATGACGTCGCCCGCAAGGTGCTCGCCGGGGAGGAGGTCGACCTCGCCACCCCCTGTTTCAACTGCATCTGGCAGGGAGACGCCAACGAGTACGCCCTCCGCAGCCTGCTGCTGGCGGAATCGCCTGCAGCGCGGCTCAATGTAACCGGCCCGGAAATCGTCTCGGTCCGCTATGCCGCCGAACGGTTTGGAAAACTGCTCGGACGCAAGGTCCGCTTCTGCGGAGAGCCCGGCGAACGCGCCCTGCTCAGCAGCAGCGCCCGCTGCATGGCGGCGTTCGGTTACCCCAGCGTTTCGCTCGACACGCTGATCGACTGGCAGGCCCAGTGGCTTCTCGACGGCGGACGCACGCTCAACAAGCCCACCCATTTTGAAGAAAGAAAGGGGAATTTCTGATGAACCGGCATGAAACCGCACTGAAGCTGCTCCACGAAGGCACTGTCATTCCCGCGCTGCCGCTCGCCCTTGACGCGAACCGCAAGTTCGACCCCGCTGGGGAACGGCTCCTGCTCCGCTACTACCTGAACGCCGGCGCGGGCGGCATCGCCGCGGCGGTGCACACCACCCAGTTTGCCATCCGCGATCCCGGGATTGCCCTCTTTGAGCCGCTGCTCGCCCTTGTGGCGGAGGAAGTGGCCCGCTATGAGCGGGAGAGCGGCCGCACGGCCGTCAAAATCGCGGGCGCCTGCGGCGGGACGGAACAGGCGGTCCGCGAGGCGGAAACTGCCGCCAGATACGGCTTCGACGCGGTGCTGCTGAGCCCCGGCGAGCTGGCGGACTATTCCGAGGAGGACCTGCTCGAACGCACCCGGAAGGTTGCCGCCGTCCTCCCCGTCGTCGGCTTCTACCTTCAGCCCTCCGTCGGCGGACGGCTCTTCTCCTATGCGTACTGGGAGGCGCTCTGCGCGATTGACAATGTCGTAGCCGTCAAGAGCGCCCCGTTCAACCGCTACCAGACCCTCGATGTCGTCCGGGCGGCCGCCCTTTCCCCCCGAAGCGGAGAAATCGCCCTCTACACCGGCAACGACGACAACATCGCCGTCGACCTCCTCACCGAATACGCCTTCACCCGCGAGGACGGCCAGATCTGCCGCAAGGGCTTTGTGGGCGGCCTGCTCGGCCACTGGGCTGTCTGGACCCGCAAAGCGGTGTCGCTGTTTGAGGAGATCCGGCAATGCCGCGGCAAGGCGGAAATTCCCGCCGAACTGCTCACGAGAGCCGCCCAGATCACCGACTGCAACAGCGCCTTTTTCGACACTGCCCACAACTTTGCCGGCTGCATCGCGGGCGTGCATGAGGTGCTGCGGCGTCAGGGACTGATGAAGGGAATCTGGTGCCTCGACCCGGCGGAGGGCCTCTCTCCCGGTCAGGCGGAGGAAATCGACCGGGTGTACCGCATGTACCCGCATCTCAACGACGACAGCTTTGTGCGGGAAAATCTGGAAAGCTGGCTGAGATGACCGGAGCTGCCGCAAAACTTTTCAGGAAAGAGGGAAGACCATGAAAGAGCTGCTCAAGGAAGCGGTCTGCCGGGCCATCGACGGCAGCCGCGGCCTGTTGTTTGAGGCGGCGCGGGAGATCGCCGCCGCGCCCGAACTCGGCTTCAAAGAAATCCGCACCAGCCGGTACATGCAGGAGAAGCTGGAGGCGCTCGGCCTGTCCTGCCGGACGGGGCTGGCCCGCACCGGCCTGCGCGCCGCGGCGAAGGGGCGTTCCTCCCGCCGCAGCGTCGCCGTCATCGGAGAACTGGACGCGGTCGTCAGTCCCGCCCACCCCGATGCCGACGAGACAACCGGCGCCGCCCACGCCTGCGGGCACCATGTCCAGCTCGCCAACCTGCTGGGCGCGGCCATCGGGCTGGTGCAGAGCGGCGCAATGGCGCAGCTGGACGGAGATGCCGTCTTTTTCGCCGTCCCGGCTGAGGAGTATGTCGAGATTGAGTACCGCCGCAGGCTGCGGGAGGAGGGGAAAATCGGCTTTCTTTCCGGCAAGCAGGAACTGATCCGGCTGGGGGCCTTCGACGATGTCGATATGGCGATGATGGTCCACTCCCACTCCGCCACCCCGGAGCGCCGCCTCTTTCTGAACGGCGGCAGCATGGGTTTCCTCGCCAAGGAAATCCGCTTTGAAGGGCGGGAAGCCCACGCGGGCGGCGCGCCCCACGAGGGGATCAACGCACTCAACGCCGCGATGGCGGCGCTGATGTGCATCCACGCCAACCGGGAGACCTTCCGGGACGAGGACGGCATCCGGGTTCACCCCATCCTCACCAAGGGCGGGGATCTGGTCAACGTCGTGCCCGCCGACGTGCGGATGGAGACCTATGTCCGTGCGAAAAACATGGAGGCGCTGCGCGGGGCCTGCGGGACGGTAGACCGCTCCATCTTTGGCGCGGCCTACGCCATCGGGGCAAAGGCCTTCATCGACAACCTGCCCGGGCAGCTCCCGCTGCGGCAGGATGCGGCCCTCACCGCCCTGTTCCGGGAGAACGCCCGCGCCTTTTTCCGGGAAGAAGAGATCCGCACCGGCGTCGATCTGGTCGGCTCGACCGATATGGGGGATCTGACCCAGCTCATTCCCTGCATTCACCCGACCATCGGCGGATTTGCGGGAAACGCGCACAGCAAGGAGTTTCGGGTCGCGGACTGGGAGACGGCGGTGATTCTCCCCGCCAAGATGATGGCGATGACCATCGTCGATCTGCTGTGGGACGGTGCGGCCGGGGCCGAACGCATCTGCGCGGGCTTCACCCCGTCCATGACAAAAGCGGAGTACTGCGCCCTGCTGGAAGGCGAGTTTGCTCCCTCCAGCCCGCGCGATCACGAATGACGCCGCGGCACAGCCTCCAACCAGCTGCTCTCGGGCAGGGGCCCGTCTCGATCCGGCATTTTTCTTTTTTCAAAGGAGAAACCGCCCTCCCACACAGGGAGGGCGGTTTCTGCGAAGTTTTCGCCGTTTTACAGCAGCCCTGCCAATCCCCCTGCCAGGCAGAGCTGGGCCAGGAGATAGGTGAGCATGACGGCGGCGTCGCTCCATTTCCGCCGCCGGATGAAAAGGGTGCGGGCGAGGATGTAGTCGGACAGGACGAAGGAGGCTGCACCGGCGATGAGCAGGGCCTCTCCCCGCATGACCGCCGCCCAGGCCATCCCGAGGATAACCAGCAGGTAGGCGGCGACTGGCGGCTTCATCTTCCCCGGCAGATGGCGGCGCAGAGAGACGTAGGCCCCCGCGCCCAGCACAGCCAGCGGGAGCGCCGCCAAAATCCCGCGCAGCGCCGAAAAGTCCGTCCCGGAGAGAAGAGCCGGAATGTAGCAGCCGTGGCCGATGAGGAAGCTCGCGAGTCCCGCCAGGAAGCAGGGCGGCTTGTCCGGCCGGAGGAGCAGCACATCCCCCAGCCAGCCGAAAAACAGTGCGGCGGCCACGAGCGCTCCGGCCTCCCCGTCCGCCAGGACGGCGGCCAGCAGGGCGGGCATGAGCAGCGTTTTGGTGAAGCCCTGCCAGAAGCGGCGCCTGCCCCGCTCAAAAGGCAGGCAGAGGACGAGGTGGACGAGGCAGAGGGCGAGGTACAGGGCGGTCAGCGGCGAAATCATGGCAAAACCTCCTTGCGGTCGGAAAGCTGGTAGAGATTGCGGTTCCCCTGCTTCCCCGCGCGGGAAACCAGCCCCAGCTCAATGAGGGGCAGCAGCGCCGCCCGCGCCGCCGCCAGCGGGCGGTTTGCCGCTTTGCCGAACGCCGCCGCGGTAAACGGCTCTCCGCCCATATCGGGGATGAGGCGGCGGTAGTCTTCCGGCCCGTCGAGCCGGACCTCCTCCAGAAATGCGAGCGGCCGCCGGTCGAGGCGCTGCCTGCGGCGGCTGCCCGGACGGGCGATATCCTGCCGTTCGATCTCGAGAAGCACCAGCCGCAGGTGCAGGCGGGGGTTTGCCAGCAGCGTTCGAATGGGCGCGGGGGAGAGGGCGGGGAGAATGTCGAAGGGGCAAAGCTTTTTGGGGGATTTGCGGCGGGTGGTCTCTCCAGTGCCGGGGTCGGTGCGGAGAATCCACTCCTGCGCCGCCAGCGGACAGACGACGGTGACGTCGCAAACCGGCAGAAAGGCCCCCAGCTTGGGGGCGAGCTTCCAGAGATCGCGGCTTTGAATCTCGATCACGCCTTCTTCGCCGAGAATATCGGCCACGTAGCCGCCCAGGGGAATTTCGTGATTCTCGGCGTGCGGCTCATAGGCGTACTTCAGGACGGCGTGGACCGATTTTTCCCTCATCCGGCCGATCCCCTCCCGGCTGCGGCCTTCGGCGAGGCGGAGGGCTGTTTCAAAGTCCTCCCGGGTCATGCAAGGACAAAGTCGACGTTTCCGGCGTTGACGTCCGCGCCAGCGCAGCGCACCCGGACGCGGTCTCCCAGCCGGAATTTCCGCCCGCTGTGGACGTCGGAAAGCTCGATCATTCCGTCGAAGCGGTATTCCCCGCCCGGCAGGTCCTCCAGCTTGACCAGCCCCTCGACGGTGGAGGACAGCTCGACGTAAAAGCCGAAGGAGGTCACCGAGGAGATGACGCCGTCAAACTCCTCCCCGATTTTTCCGCGCATATACTCCGCTTTATAGCAGTCCTCGCAGTCCCGCTCAACCTCAGCCGCCTGCACCTCGGTCTCGCTCGAGTGAGCGGCTGCTCCCGCGGCAAAGCGGGCGTACTGGCGGGTCATCTCCCGGACGCTCTCACCGTCGGCCCAGGAGGTCAGGATGCGGTGGATGGCGAGATCCGGGTAGCGGCGGATGGGCGAGGTAAAATGGGCGTAATTTTCCAGCACCAGCCCGTAGTGGCCGAGCGGGCGGTCGCTGTAGCGGGCTTTGGCCATGGAGCGGAGCGCCAGCCGGTTGAGAATGTGGGCGTAAGGCCCGTCCTTCACCCCTTCCAGCAGCTGCGCGAGGTCGGCGGGCCGGACCTTTTCCGGCAGACGGGCGGGCAGGCCGAGTTTGCGCAGCGTCTCCCGCAGTGCGCCGATCCGCTCGGGGTCGGGGTGCTCGTGGACCCGGTAGATAAAGGGCAGGTCCAGTCCCCGCGCCAGGGAGGCGGCCGCCTCGTTTGCCAGCAGCATGAATTCCTCGATGATGGATTCCGCCTCGCCCGGGACGCGGGGCAGAACCTCGGCGGTACGCCCGTCCGGGCCGATGACCAGCCTGCTCTCCGGAGAGTCGAGGTCCGGCGCGCCGCGCTCCTTCCGCAGGGCAAGCCGAAGGTCCTTGAGCTCCTTCATCAGCGGCAGAAGGGGGAGGACCTCCCGGTATTTTTCGCGGAGGCGCTCATCCGCCTCACCGCTGAGCAGGGCATTGACCTCGCGGTAGACCCCCTTGACGCGGGAGCGGATGACCGTCTTGCGGAAGGTATAGTCGAGCAGCCTGCCTTCCGGCGAGAGGGTGAGCAGGGCGGAGAAGGTAAGCCGGTCCTCCTGCGGATTGAGGGAGCAGATGCCGTTGGAGAGGGCCTTCGGCAGCATGGGCAGGACCTGGTCGGCGTAGTAGACGCTGGTTCCGCGGGCATAAGCCTCCCCATCCAGGAGGGAACGGGGCTTGACATAATGGGAGACGTCGGCGATGTGGACGCCCAGCCGGTAGAAGCCGCCTTCCCTGGAGAGGCTGACCGCGTCGTCGAGGTCCTTTGCATCGGCGCCGTCAATGGTGAAAATAATCTCTCCCCGCAGGTCGAGCCGGTCGAGCAGCTCCCGCTCCGGGATGCCGCGGTGCTCGAGAAAGGCCGCTTCATCCAGGACGGCAGACGGAAATTCGGCGCTCAGTCCGGCTGCCGCCACGACCGCCTGAGCGCAGGCCGAAGCGCGGTCGGACGGCCCGAAGCAGGCGGTGAGCTCGGCAAGGTGGGTTTTGTGGCTCTCCCCCCGGCGGATAATGCGGGCGAGCACCTTGTCGCCGTTTTCCGCGTTCCCGCAGCCGCCCATCACCCGCAGCGGGAAGTCCCCCAGCATGTCGGGGAGAAAGAAGGCGCCGGCGGGGGTGACCTCCAGCCGGCCGGCGAATTCCGCCCGGCTCTCCTCGACGATTTTGCAGACCTCCCCTTCGGGCAGGCTGCCGCGCGGGTGGGAGGAAAGACGCAGCAGAACCCTGTCACCGGGCAGGGCGCCCAGCAGGCGGCTCCCCAGCACGAAGACCTCCTGTCCATCGGGCAGCTCGGCGAAGCCGTAGGTTTTGTGCAGCCGCTTAACCGTCGCGGGCTGCATCCCCAGCGCGCGGACAGCGAGGTAACGGCCGTCCTTTTCCACGACCGCGCCCTCGGCGGCGAGGCTGGAGAGGGCGGCCCTGAATTTTTTCAGGTCACCCTTGCCGGCCTTGCACTTCTTCTGTAACTTTTCAAAGGACATTCCCTTTTTTCCGGCCTTCGCGAGAAACAGTTCGATGCGTTTGCGCCATTTTTCCATACGGATCCTCCTTTAATACGGCAAATCAGGCGGCGGGGGCGTTTTTATCCCATCTCTTCTGACAGAAAAAGGACGCGCGCATGAAAGTCCTGGCCGGAATTTTCTGCCAGTCCCGCTCATGCGCGCGCCCCCTTTGATCGGCCCGGATGATGCTTACTTGATGTAAACGGTAAAAACGCTGACCAGAACAGTCAGGACAAAAAAGACGATCGCGGCATACTTCGTGATCCTGGCGAGCATGGCGTCCAGGGTGCGGCCGGAGTTGCGGCCCAGGTAGGACTCGTTGATGCCGCCGGTCAGCGTCTGAGACATTTTATCCTTACTTTCCTGCAGCATGACAAGGACGACGAGGATGATGCAGGCGACCAGCAGGATAATCGCGCCGATGATTTCAAATGCGTTCATAATCAGTGAAAACCTCCGATTGGATTAGTGGCAAGTCCGGTTCCCGGACAAGGATATTCGCATATAGTATAGCACATTTGCCGCGTTGTTGCAAGTGCTGTCCGCAATTATTTTCGCAGTTTTTTGCCAGCCCGCCCATGCCGCGCAGCAGCTGCATTTTTTCTGTTTCGAGGCGGCGCGCAGCATTGACATACTGTTATTTTTGTGTTACAATTTTATTAACCAGTGCCCGGCGTCCGGCCGGCTGCGGCGGCTTTCCCCGCGCCTCTCCGAGGTGCAGGGGCAAAAGGCAAAAATTAAAAAAAGGCAGGTAGGGTTTTATGGAGAAATTCTTTAAACTCAGGCAAAACGGGACCACGGTGAGCAGGGAAATTGTCGCCGGTCTCACCACCTTCTTCGCAATGGCTTACATCATCGTCGTCAACCCGTCGATTCTGAGCCAGACCGGAATGGAGTGGGGCGCGGTCTTCCTGGCGACCATCATTGCGTCCATTATCGGCACGCTGATTATGGGTCTGTTCGCCAACGTCCCTTACGCGCAGGCTCCCGGCATGGGCCTCAACGCGTTCTTCACCTACACCGTCTGCTTCGGACTGGGATTTACCTGGCAGCAGGCGATGAGCATGGTCTTTATCTGCGGGTTGATTAACATCCTGCTGACCGTGACCAAGATCCGCAAGTACATCATCAAGGCGATCCCCCGCAGCCTGCAAAACGCCATCGGCGGCGGCATCGGCATCTTTGTCGCCTATATCGGCCTGCTGAACGTGGGCATTATCACCTTTGACAGCGGCGTTCCCGCGCTGGCGACCCTGGATCAGCCCGCGTTCTGGCTCTTCCTCATCGGCCTGGCCCTGATTATCATCCTCGAAGTGCTGCATGTCAAGGGCGCCATCCTGATCGGCATCGTCGTGGCAACCCTGATCGGTATCCCCATGGAGGTGACCTCTCCGCAGGACACTGTGAGCTTCGTGGAGGCCTGCAAGGCGCTGCCCACCACCATGTTCGCCATCTTCCGGCCGGAAGGGCTGGCGAGCCTCTTTACGGATGTCGCCAAGCTGCCTCTGGCCCTGATTACCATTTTCTCCTTCAGCATCACCGACACCTTTGACACCATCGGCACCTTCATCGGCACCGGCCGCAAGTCCGGCATCTTCAGCGCCGAGGACGAAAAGGCGATGGAGACCACCCCCGGCTTCAAATCCAAGATGGACAAGGCTCTCTTTGCCGATGCGACTGCGACCTCGATCGGCGCGCTGTTCGGCACCTCCAACACCACCACCTTCGTGGAAAGCGCGGCGGGCATCGGCGCCGGCGGACGCACCGGTCTGACCAGCGTGATCGTCGCCCTCTGCTTTGCGGTCAGCGCCTTCCTCTCCTCCTTCATCAGCGCAATCCCCTATGCCGCGACCGCTCCCGCTCTGGTAATCGTGGGTATCATGATGCTCTCCAGCTTCCGGGAGATCAGCTGGACCGATTTCTCCGATGCGGTTCCCGCGTTCTTCGCCGGCCTGTTCATGGCCCTCTGCTACAGCATCTCCTACGGCATCGGCTTCGGCTTCATCACCTACTGCCTCGTGAAGATCTGCAAAAAGCAGGCCAGGGAGATCCACCCCATTCTGTGGGTTGTGACCGGTCTGTTTATTCTGAACTTCGTGGTGCTGGCTCTGGTCTAACCGGCGGCCGGCAACCCGGTACAATCGCTGCATCCTCCGTCTGATTTTCAGACGGAGGATTTTTCTGTTTTGGAAAATCCCGGACGGATTTTATCGAAACTTTATGAAATTGGCTGAAATGATGAATTTTCTATTGACTTATTTTTACCGATGCTTTACACTGGTATTACATGGGCTGTACGTGCCCGTCCGCCGCCGGCTGAAAAGCGCCTGCGCCGTTCACAGGCGGGCCGGACGGAATTGCGGTTCCGCCGATTATGGGAATAGGTGAGGTTTTTTATGGATGTATCATTTGCCGGCTTTTTGCAGACAGTCTTTTCAAGTCCGATCCTGCTGATTACCGTCACGCTCACGCTGGGCGTCATCTTTGTAAACGGCTGGACGGACGCCCCCAATGCCATCGCCACCTGCGTCACAACCCGCTGCATGAGCACCCGGAGCGCAATCTGGATGAGCGCGGCGTTCAACTTTCTCGGCGTCTTTGTCATGACGCAGATCAACAGCTCAGTCGCCTCCACCATCAGCAACATGGTGGACTTCGGCGGCAACTCCCGGGAGGCGCTGATCGCCCTCTGCGCGGCGCTGTTTTCGATCGTCGTCTACAGCGTGGGCGCCTCCTACTTCGGCATTCCGACCAGTGAAAGCCACAGTCTCATCGCCGGCCTTTCCGGCGCCGCCATCGCGATTCACAACGGCGTGGACGGCATCAATATGGGCGAGTGGGCCAAGGTCCTTTACGGACTGGTGCTGAGCCTTGCGCTGGGCTTTGCGGCAGGCTGGGTGATCTGCAAGCTGGTCGGCCTGATCTGCGGGCGGATGGACCGGCGGAAGACCAACCGCTTCTTCCGCGGCGCACAGATTTTCGGTGCGGCAGCCATGAGCTTCATGCACGGCGCACAGGACGGCCAGAAATTTATCGGGGTGCTTTTTCTGGGCATTGCCTTCTCCAACGGTCTGGACAATGTGAGCGGCTTTTCGATCCCGGTGTGGCTGATGCTGCTGTGCAGCATCATCATGGCGGCCGGCACAAGCGTGGGTGGCGAAAAGATCATCAAATCGGTCGGCATGGACATGGTGAAGCTGGAGGTCTATCAGGGCTTTTCCGCTGACCTGGCAGGCGCATTCTGCCTGCTGCTGTCCAGCCTGTTCGGCATTCCCGTCTCCACCACCCACACCAAAACCAGCGCAATCATGGGTGTCGGCGCGGTCCGGCGGCTTTCCGCCATCAATCTGGGCGTCGTTAAGGAGATGATGCTGACCTGGATCTTCACCTTCCCGGGCTGCGGTCTGATCAGCTTCCTGATGGCCAAACTGTTTATCGCGATCTTTTAATTTCACGTATGGATTGAGGGAATACTATGTCAAAGAAACAGGATTCGTTCTACTTTCAGAATTTCATCGACTGCGCGGCCTACTCCTGCATGGCGGCCAAGCTGCTTCGGGATGTAATGAGCCACTTTGACCCCGCTGTGCTGTCTGAAAAGCTCGACGAAATGCACAACTTCGAGCATGAGGCGGATTTGAAAAAGCACGAGCTGCTCAACACGCTGGTCAAAGCCTTCATCACGCCCATCGAACGGGAGGATATTCTCCAGGTCAGCCAGAACCTCGACGACATGACCGACCAGATTGAGGACGTTCTGATTAAAATTTACTACAACGGGATCACCGAGATGCGCGCAGACGCGATTCAGGTGGTAGAAGTGCTCATCCGCTGCTGCACCGAGGTTCAGGAGCTGATGCAGGAGTTTGCCGATTTCAAGCGCTCCAAGCATCTGCACGACCACATCGTGCGCATCAACACGCTGGAGGAAGAGGCGGACAAGCGCTTTATGGCCTGTATGCACGACCTGCACAGCACCTGCACCGACCCGCTCGCGGTCATCGCCTGGCGGGATATCTACAACAATCTGGAAAAGTGCGTCGATACCTGCGAGCACGTCGCCGACACGGTGGAAAGCGCCATTATGAAAAACAGCTGACCTTTGCCGGACAGACAAAAAACTCCCCTTTCCGCATTTCGCGGCAAAAGGGGAGTTTTTTTGCGTGCCGGCGGGTCAGGACTCCTGCGCCAGCGCATTGAGGCGGAAACAGAGGGTGGAGAGGCTGTCGCCGAGGTGGACGTTTTCCACCGCGATGCCCTCGTAGTCGAGGGCGAGGTCGTAGTGGCTGAAATTCCAGAAGCCTCTGATGCCCCGCCGCACCAGCATGGCGGCAGTCTCGCGGGCAGCCTCCTTCGGGATGCAGAGGATCGCGACGTCGGGATGGTGGACCGCGCAGAATTCCTCCAGACCGGCGCTGTCCAGAATCGTCTGCCCGCCGACCTCCATCCCCACGAGGGCGGGATTGCAGTCAAAAATTCCCAGCAGGGTAAATCCGCGCGCCGCGAAATCCATGTGCAGGGCGATCGCGCGGCCCAGATTGCCCGCCCCCAGCAGAATGGCCCGATGGGTCTGGTCCAGGCCGAGAATCCGGCCGATCTCCTCGTAAAGGTCCTTGACGTTGTAGCCGTAGCCCTGCTGGCCGAAGCCGCCGAAACAGTTCAGATCCTGCCGGATCTGGGAGGCGGTGAGTCCCATTTTCGCGGAGAGGTCACCGGACGAAATGCGGACGGTGCCTGCGGCGAGCAGATCCTTCAGAAAGCGGTGATAGCGCGGAAGCCGGCGCACGACGGACTGCGATACGTTGCCTTTGGCCAAAGCGGTGTCCCCCTTTGGCATTACGCCATCAGGGAGCGGAGCTGTTCGCCGATGGCCGCCAAAAATTCCTCGGTGCCCACGACCCGCTTGCCGGGGATGGTGCACAGCGCCGCCAGATCGCCGGACATGACGCCGCTTTCGATGGTCTGAATGGTGGCTTTTTCCAGCTTGTCCGCATAATCCATGAGCGCCGGGATGCCGTCCAGCTCCCCGCGCTTGCGGAAGGCGCCGGACCAGGCGAAGATGGTGGCGACCGGATTGGTGGAGGTCGGTTCGCCCTTCAGGTACTTGTAGTAATGCCGCTGGACGGTGCCGTGGGCGGCCTCGTACTCGTAGACGCCGTCAGGGGAGACGAGGACGGAGGTCATCATCGAGAGGCTGCCGTAGGCGGTGGCGACCATGTCGGACATGACGTCGCCGTCGTAGTTCTTGCAGGCCCAGATATAGCCGCCGTTCGAGCGGACGGTGCGGGCGACTGCGTCATCGATGAGGGTGTAGAAGTATTCGATGCCCGCGGCCTCGAATTTCTCCTTATATTCCTTCTCGTAGATCTCCGCAAAGATGTCCTTGAACCGGTGGTCGTACTTTTTGGAGATGGTGTCCTTGGTGGCGAACCAGAGGTCCTGCTTCAGATCGAGGGCGTAGTTCATGCAGGAGCGCGCAAAGCTCTCGATGGATTTGTCGAGGTTGTGGACGCCCTGGATGATGCCGGGGGTCTTGAAATCGTGGATGAGCTCCCGGGTCTCAGTGCCGTCGGGATGGGTCACCACAAGCTCCGCCTTACAGCCGGCGTCCACCTGCATTTCGGTGTTCTTGTAGACATCGCCGTAGGCGTGGCGGGCGATGGTGATCGGCCTGGTCCAGCCGGGGATGTAGGGATTGATGCCCTTGACGAGGATGGGCGCGCGGAAGACGGTGCCGTCGAGCATGGCGCGGATCGTGCCGTTGGGGGACTTCCACATTTCCTTGAGGTGATATTCCTCCACCCGGGCGGCATTGGGGGTGATGGTGGCGCACTTGACTGCGACGCCGTACTTTTTGGTGGCATTGGCCGAATCGACGGTCACCTGGTCGTCCGTCTCATTGCGGCAGGGCAGCCCCAAATCATAGTACTCGCTTTTCAGGTCCACATAGGGGAGGATGAGGATGTCTTTGATCATCTTCCAGATGACGCGGGTCATCTCGTCGCCGTCCATCTCAACGAGCGGCGTTTTCATTTGGATTTTTTCCATGGGGATCATCCTTTCTTTCCAAAAATCAGTCCTTGCCGTAACCGGCGGCATAGTAGTTGATGAGGCAGCCCTCGAGAATAATGGCCTTTTCGTCGTTCGTGAGGCCCTTGACGTAGAGGGTGATGTCCCGGACGCCGTCCTTTGTCACCATCTTGCCGGGGATCGTCTCCACGCCGTTTTTCACCGCTTCGCGGATGCCGGGGACATACAGGTAGTCGCCGGGCTGGTAGTCAAAGGCGGTGTTTTCATCCAGCGTAAAGGGGAGGATGCCCCAGTTGATGCAGTTGGAGCGGTAGCGTTTGGTGGCGTAGCTGTAGGCGATGTTGGCAACACCCCCCAGCACTTTCTGGCAGGAGGCTGCCTGCTCACGGGCAGAGCCGTCGCCGGGGCGGTTGGCAAAGATGCCGGAGCCGACGGTGGTGTCCTTCAGGGTACCGGCGGGAATGCCCAGCTTTTCCGCCACAGCCGCCAGCTCCGCGGGGATCTCGCCTGCGCGGACGGCATCGGCCAGATCGCGCGCCGCCTTGGAGCGGCCGACATATTCGGGCACCCGGCGGGAGAGGGCGAACTCGGAGAGCTTGATGGGGTTGGAGCGGTAGGAGGAGGTTTCGCCGGAGGGGATCAGTTCGTCGGTGGTGGTCACCGGGTCGCCGATGACGGCGGCGAGTTTGACTAAAAGGTTTTCCTGGAGGGGGTACATCTTCGGCCAGTCGGCGATATTGGGGCCGAATTTCAGCGCGGCGTCCGGGTCAGCCTTGCCGAAACCGCAGTAGCAGCGCTTTTTGTAGATTTCCCCGTCGTAGACATAGGGCATTTCGGGAACGGTGTAGTCCACATCGGCGGCGGAGGTGAGGACGCCGCCGTTCTTTGCAGTGGCGGCGATGGAGCGGGCGTCCATCAGCGCGACGGCAGAGAGCTGGCCCTGGCCGGGCTTGGAGCCTTCCCGGTTGGGGAAGTTGCGGGTGGTGTGGCGGATGGAGAAGCCGTTGTTGGCGGGGACGTCGCCCGCGCCGAAGCAGGGCCCGCAGAAGGCGGTCTTCATGATCGCGCCCGCTTCCAGCAGGGCGGCGGCCACGCCGTTTCTCGTGACAGCCATGCTCACCGGCACAGAGGCGGGATAGACGCTCAACGAGAAGTACCCGCTGCCGGTGGACGCGCCCTTCAAAATGGCGGCGGCTTCCACCAGGTTCTCGTAAAGGCCGCCTGCGCATCCGGCGATGATGCCCTGGTCCACCATGAATTTGCCGTTTACGATCTTCTCCTCCAGATTGAGCCTGACCCGCCCGTCAAACTGCTTTTCCACCTCTTTTTCCACCGCGGAAAGGACGGCAGCGGGATCGGATTGCAGCTCCCGGATGGGCACCGCGTTGGAGGGGTGGAAGGGCAGGGCGATCATCGGCTCGATTTCGGAGAGGTCGATCCGGACCATCCGGTCGTAGTAGGCGATTTTACCGGGCTGCAATTTCTGGTAACGCTCCGGCTTGCCGTGGATTTTATAGAAGTTCTCCACCGTCTCGTCAGTCTCCCAGATGGAGGAGAGGCAGGCGGTCTCGGTGGTCATGACGTCGATGCCGAGGCGGAAGTCGGCGGAGAGGTTTTTGACGCCGGGGCCCACAAATTCCAGCACCCGGTTGGTGACAAAGCCCTGTTTGAAGACCGCGCCGCAGAGGGCGATGGCCACGTCGTGAGGGCCAGCGCCGTGTTTGGGCGCGCCTTCGAGGTAGATGAGGACGACCTCGGGCGCGTCGACGTCGTAGGTGTTCTCCAAAAGCTGTTTGACGAGCTCCGGACCGCCCTCGCCGACACCCATGCAGCCGATGGCACCGTAGCGGGTGTGGCTGTCCGAACCCAGGATCATTTTGCCGCAGCCCGCCATTTCCTCGCGGGCATACTGGTGGATGACCGACTGGTGGGCGGGGACGTAGATGCCGCCGTATTTTTTCGCAGCGGAGAGGCCGAAGACATGGTCGTCCTCGTTGATGGTGCCGCCCACAGCGCACAGGGAGTTGTGGCAGTTGGTCATGGCGTAGGGAATGGGGAATTTCTGCAAACCGGAAGCGCGCGCGGTCTGGATGATGCCCACATAGGTGATGTCGTGGGACATGAGCGCGTCAAATTTGATCCGCATCTTCTTCGGGTCTGCGGATTTGGAGTGAGCGCGCATAATCTGGTAGGCGATCGTCGCCTCGCGGGCCTCTGCCGGGGAAGGCATCTCCGCCCCGGCGTCCGCCGGGATAACCTGGACGCCGTCTTTCAGGTAGACGCCGCCGTCATAAAGTTCGAGCATGGGGGGACCTCCTTTGAAATCTATATCTGTTCCATTTCAATGAAATTGGCTACTTTTTTATTTTAGCACAAAAAAGATTGATAAGCAATTCACAAATGCCCGGATTTTAAAAAAAGTCACAAACCGCCTTGCACGCAGTGGAATTTTGTGGTAGGATAAGGGAAAAAGAGGGAGAAAAGGGAGAGATTTGAATGCGGAACCGGCGGGAATGGGTCGCCTTCTGCCTGAGCCTGGGCGGCTGCTGGGAGGATTACCCTTTTGACGAAGAGTGGACGGTGATGCGGCACCGGGGGAACCGCAGGTCCTTCGCCTTCTTCTACGAGCGTGGCGGGACGCTCTGGGTCAACTGCAAGTGCCCGCCGGAGGAGGGGGATTTTCTCCGGGCGCACGTCCCCGGATTTTTCCCGGCCTACCACATGAACAAGACCCATTGGGTCACGGCGGCGCTGGACGGGCGCGCGGACGAAAGCGAGGTCGAGCGGGTAATCCGGCAGTCCTACGCCCTGACCCGGCCGCAGTAGTCCGGAATTTTCCCGCAAAGAAGCCCCCGGACAGCTCTGAATGCTGTCCGGGGGCCTGCGTTTGCCTTGCTTATGCGGCGTTTGCCTGGCTCAGCAGCTTTTCGACGGCCGCGAGCCTGACGCAGAGGCAGAGGACCTCGGCCGCTTTTTCCAGATCCTGAAGGGAAGGGTAGGTCGGCGCGATGCGGATGTTGGAATCCTGCGGATCCACGCCGTAGGGGAAGGAGGCGCCCGCGCCGGTCAGCACGACGCCGGCCTCCCTGCACAGGGCAACCACCCGCTTGGCGCAGCCCGGCAGCACGTTGAGGGAGAAGAAGTAACCGCCGTTGGGGCGGGTCCATTCGGCAATCCCCAGACCGGCAATCTCGCGGTCCAGCATCCCGAGCACCAGGTCAAAGCGCGGCTTGATGAGGGCGCGGTGTTTCTCCATGTGGGCCCTGATCCCCTCCTTGTTGCGGAAAAAGAGGGTATGGCGGAGCTGATTGATCTTGTCAAAGCTGATGGTCTGCATGGTGAGGAACTTTTTCGCCCAGGCGAGATTTCTGCGGCTCATGGCCATCGCCGCGACGCCGGCACCGCTGAAGGAAATTTTGGAGGTGGAGGAGAAGATGTACACCATATCCTCGCTGCCCAGCTTTTTGCACTCGTCCATCAGGTTCAGCAGAGTGTCCGGCGTGTCGGTGATATCGTGGACGCAGTAGGCGTTGTCCCAGAAGATGCGGAAATCGCGGGCCGCGGGCTTCAGCGCGGCAAACCGGCGGACAGTTTCATCGGAATAGGTGTAGCCGTCGGGGTTGGAGTATTTCGGAACGCACCAGATGCCCTTGACGGCGGGATCGTGGTTAACATACTGCTCGACCAGGTCCATATCGGGGCCGGTGGGGGACATCGGAATGGAGATCATCTCAATGCCAAAGGTCTCGGTGACGCCGAAGTGGCGGTCATAGCCGGGAACCGGGCAGAGGAATTTGATGGTGCCCTGCCTGCCCCAGGGCGTTTCGCCGGGGGCGGCGCCGAACTGCATGTTGCGGGCAACGGTGTCGTACATCAGATTGAGGCTCGAATTGCCGCCGACAAAGACCTCGTCCGCGTCGACCTCCATCAGATCGGCGAACATGTGCCGGGCCTCGGGAATTCCTTCCAGAAGGCCGTAGTTGCGGACGTCCGCGCCGGTCTCGCAGGCCAGAATGTCGGAGGAGGTGAGGACGTCGAGCATCCCCATCGAGAGGTCGAGCTGTTCCGGCGAGGGTTTGCCGCGGGACATATCCAGCTTGAGGCCCTGCTGCTGAATGTGGCGGTAGGCGGTTTCCAGTCTTTCTTTTTCGGCCGCCAGTTCTGCGGCGGTGAGGGTGCGGTATTCTGCCATCTGAAATTCCTCCATCTATATCCAAAGGGATTGGTAACGGTGTTGAATACTATCATACACGAAAAACAGGAATTTTGCAAGATCTATTTTGAAATCTTGCAAAATTTTGTCCTACAAAGAATTGTATGAAATGGAGGAGGAATTTGTGAATCATTGATAGCAGGGGAAAATTATGCGGAAAATCCGAAAAAATTCCCGCGTTTATGCAGAAAAATTCAGGGGATTTTGGAAATCAGTTTTTTTCGGACGCAGTGAGAAAGGTTGAGGCGCTTCACCCCGCAGGAGTCAAAAAGAATCTCCGCTTCGTCTCCGCTGCGTTTTGAGAGCGTTCCCTCTCCAAAAGCGCGGTGTAAAAGCCGGTCACCCTCCCGGAACGGAATGACCGTTTGCGGCGCGCGGGCCGGGGCGAGAAAGGAATAGCCGAATCGCGAGAACCGGAATCCCGGCAGGGAGGCGGGCGGACCGAAGAGGACAAGGCGCTCCCGGGCGCGGGTCGCCGCGACGTAAAACAGGCGCTGTTCCTCCCGGAAAGCAGCCTCCTCCCCCAGCGCGAGGGCCGCGAGGGCGCTGCGGGCCGGCAGAATTCCCTCGCAGCAGTCGAAGAGAATCACCATATCGAACTCCAGCCCCTTGGCGGAATGGATGGTGGAGAGGGTGAGGGCCGCCTCCTCCGGCCGGAAAGCAGCGGGGCGGGCAGCTTCCTCCAGCCGCCGGAAAAGGGCGGAAAAATCGGGGGAGGTCTCGCACAGCCAGCGCAGCTGGGCATACCGCATCCGGATGAGCGGATCACCGGAGCGAAAGCGGGCGGCGATGGTCCGGCCCGCCGGGGTGCGGGTTTCCAGCAGCCGGAGAGCTTTGGCGGGGGAGAGGCGCCCCGCCTCCTCGAGCGCGCCGGCCAGCGTCAGAATGCGGCCGGGCCGGTGGGCGCGCTCCGCCGCTTCCCGCAGCAGCGCGGGAACGGATTTGGTCCCATCCGCGCGCAGAAAGACGTTTCCGTAAAGCAGCGGTCCCAGCTCCCGCCCGCAGCCGGAGCGGTGGAAGGCATCCAGGTCATGCGGGTCGGCACAGACAGCCAGCAGGGCCGCCATCGAACGGGCGTAGTACTTGACCATTGTCACCGGCTCGGCGTCGAGCCGGAAGGGGATCCCCGCCTCCCGCAGAAAGACGGAGAGGGCACAGGCGGTCAGATTGCTGCGGTAGAGAATGCCGGCCGTCTGCCCGGGCGGAAGCTCCCGCAGGAGGGCGGAAACTTCGCCGTAGGCGTCGGACAGGGATTTGGCGGAAACCTGCTCCACCCGGCCGCCCGGCGCGCGGGTTGGAAGCAGGCGCTTATCGTAACGGTCGGGCGCGGTGCGGATAAACGCCTCGCAGAGGGCGAGCAGCTCGGGCCGGGCGCGGTGGCTGTCCTCCATCTTGAGAATTTGCAGGCCGGGATACTCCCGCGGAAGCCGCAGCAGCAGGGCGGGGTCGGCCCCGCGAAAGCCGTAGATGCTCTGATCCTCGTCCCCGACAAGAAAAAGGCCCCGCCCATCCGGCGACAGGGCGCGGAGCAGAGCGAACTGAACAGGGGTGAGGTCCTGACACTCGTCGACGTTCCAGTACGCAAACTGCCGCTGCCAGTGGGTGAGGAAGGCGGGCCGCCTGCGCAGAATTTCCAGCGTGTAGAGGAGCAGGTCGTCGTAGTCCATAAGGCGCGCAGCCTTTTTGGCGGCCTCATAGCGGGTGTAGACGGCGGCGAAGTGGTCGGGCATTCCGCGCAGCGAGAGGATCTCCGCCCGGGAGAGCAGGCGGTTTTTGCAAAGGCCGATCTTTCCCGCCAGTTCGGAGACGGTTTCCTCATCGGGAGTGTTGCCCAGCAGAGACTCAAACGCCTCCCGAACGAGCCGGCTGGAGGCGGGGGTGTGCTCGCTGCCGGTGAGCTGCGGCAGCGGGCGGCCGGTTTGAGCGGAAAAATCGCGCAGGATGCGCCAACAGAGGCTGTGAATGGTGGAAAAACGGGGCGGCACGGGAAAATATTCCCCAAACAGGGCGGCAAACCGCTCCCGCATGTCGTGGGCGGAGCTGCGCGAATAGGTGAGGGAGCAGATACGCTCCGGCGGCACGCCGCGGCTGAGGAGGTAGGCGGTCCGGGCGACGAGGACGGTCGTTTTACCGGAGCCCGGCACCGCCAGCATCAGGGTCGGGTGCGGGCCGTCCGAGAGCGCCTGCCGCTGGGCTGGGGTGAACCGCACGCCGCGGGCAGCGAGAATCTGCTGGATGTCCATGCGGGGCAGCTCCTTTCTGAAAATCTTTCCTCTATTATACCGCGCCGCCCCGGCGATGGCAAGCGCGGCGGAAATCCACCGCAGAATTTTCCCGCACGCCGCTCCCTTTCTCCTCCGTTTTTCCCGCTATGGCAGCGCCCGTACACAAATAGCGCGTTTTTCTTCGGAAAAATGCTTGACAAAAAGAAACGGGCATGGTATAATAATTATCGCTGTTAATCGTCGGGGTGTAGCGCAGTTTGGTAGCGTGCATGGTTCGGGTCCATGAGGCCACGAGTTCGAATCTCGTCACTCCGACCAAGTTAGACCTGGAGCAAAACGCGCTCCGGGTCTTTTCTTTTATTCTGCGTGAGTGTCCCGCGCTGGTGATGCCAGTAATTTTGTACAATAAAGACACATCACTCAAAACTGCCTCTTGACTGGTTCAAGAGGCAGTTTTTCTTTCCCCAAAATTCTTCCATGCTTATTCGGAACGTGGAGCAGAAGAAAATTAAATTCCCATAGATGTAGCCAGCATGGCGGCCATTACAAAATAAATAATAAACGGAATCAGAACAAAATGAACGGCAAGACATATACATAA
>CALXIG010000144.1 GCA_944388305.1 uncultured Clostridia bacterium | reverse complement strand
GGAGGCGCTGCTCCAGGCGCGGACCTCCACCGCCGCGATTTTCGGCAAGGCGTCGGCCTTTCAGGTCAGCCGCGTGCTGCGGACCAGCGCGGAGGAAAACCTGCGCATGATCGGGGATTCCGTCCGGTATCTGACGGAGAGCGGACGGGAGGTCTTTTTCGACGCGGAGCACTTCTTTGACGGCTGGCGGGAGGATCCCGCCTATGCGCTTCAGGTGCTGCGGACCGCCGCTGAGGCGGGCGCCGCGGCGGTTATCCTGTGCGACACCCGGGGGGGAAGCCTGCCGCAGGAGATCGCCGAAGGGGTGGGGGCCGCCTGCCGGGCGGTCGATGTGCCGGTCGGCATCCACTGCCACAACGATATCGGCTGTGCCGTTGCGTGCAGTCTGATGGCGGTGCAGGCCGGAGCGGAACAGGTGCAGGGCACGCTGCTCGGCTTCGGGGAGCGGTGCGGCAACGCGAATCTCTCCGCCCTGATCCCGACCCTTCAGCTCAAAATGGGCTACGACTGTATCCCGCCGGAGCAGATGACTGGGCTGACCCAGTGTGTGCGCGCGGTCGGTGAGATTTCCAACATCATTCCGGACGGCGGGATGCCCTATGTCGGCAAAAACGCTTTTGCCCACAAGGGCGGAATGCACATCGACGGGGTGATGAAGGACCCCGCCACCTTTGAGCATATTGACCCGGCGCTGGTCGGAAACGCCCGGACTCTGCTCGTCTCGGAGGTTTCGGGCCGGGCGGCGGTCGCCCAGGCGCTCGGCACCGACGCCCACGGCAGCGAAACGGCGGAGATCGTGCGGCTGGTCAAGGAGCAGGAGCACGAGGGATTTCAGTACGAAGCCGCCGCCGCCAGCCTGCAGCTTCTGGTGATGCGCCGCAGGCGGCAGCTTCCGCCTTTTTTTGAGGTGCTGTATTCCCGCACCATCGGCGAGCAGCGCCCCTCCGGCGGGGAGGGCGGCCCCGCCTCCTCGGCGATTGTCAAGATCCGGGTGGGAGACCGCTGCGAGATCGGAGGCGGAGAGGGGGAAGGTCCGGTCCACGCGCTGGACGGCGCCCTCCGCAAGGCGGTCGGCCGGTTTTTCCCCAGCATCGCGGATGTCCGCCTCATCGACTACAAGGTGCGCGTCATCGAGCCGCAGGACGCGACGGCGGCCAGAGTCCGGGTCCTGGTGGAGAGCACTGACGGCCGGGACGTCTGGACAACGGTCGGCGTCTCCCGCGACATCATTCAGGCGAGCTTACAGGCCTGCGTCGACGCCATTGAGTACAAGCTCTGGCGGGAGCAGGCCGGAAAGGAGCAGCGATGAAAACACTGTTTCTCTCCGATCTGGACGGAACGCTGATCGGCCATGACCTGACCGTTCCGCCCGACAGCGCCGCCGGGATCCACGCAGCCATCGCCCGCGGGGACGGGTTTTCCGCCGCGACGGCCCGCACCCCGGCGACCGTTTCCAAAATCCTCGCCCCCATCCGGGGGATGCTGCCCGCCATTGTCATGAACGGGGCCGGGATTTTTGACTTTGAAAAAGAGGAGTACCTCTGCCTGCGCACCCTCTCCCTGCAAAAGGAGCGGGAGGTCCGGGAAATCCTGGACAGCCTGGGGATAAACGCCTTCCTCTACACAGTCAAAGGCGGCCATATCGACGTCTATTACCGCGAGCCGGAGCTTTTGAGCCAGCAGATGTTCCGCATCGCCCGGACCGGCAGCCCCTATAAGACCTTTGTGGAGGGGGATGCCCCCGACAGCGCGCAGCGCATCTTTTTCTGCGTCATCGACAGCGCGGATCGGACCGCCCGGCTGGCGGAGCGCCTCCCTGCCGTCAGCGGGGTTCGGTTTTACCGCTACCAGGACGTTCACGACCCGGAAAACTGGTATGTCGAACTGTACGACGAGGGCGCCTCCAAGGCGGCGGGAGTGCAGTTCCTGCGGGAGCGGTACGGCTTTGACCGGGTGGTGGCCTTTGGCGACAATGTAAACGACCTCCCCCTGTTTGAGGCCGCGGACGAAGGGTACGCGGTCGCGAATGCGGTCGAGGCGCTGAAAAAGGCCGCCACCGGCGTCCTCGAGGAGGCGGACATCGGGGCGGTCGGCCGGTTTATCGGCCGGTACGGCGGCTAGTCCCGGCGCAGGAACGCCGCCCAGCGAAATTCCCCCGTCTTTTCCGCGTCCTGCCAGAAACGGAGCCGGGCGGTATATTCTGCCGCCCTCGCCTCCACCGGACCGCGGCACTGCTCCGTCCCGTACCGCAGCACCAGCGCCGTCAGCTCATAGAGGGGGAAGCCCGGCGCGTGCCCCGGGGTGTGGACGGTGCTGCACGCCTGGGCGGCCGCATGGCAGAGGGCGGCTTCCTCGGGCGGCAGGGATTTTGCGAGGGCGTGGCAGGCGAGGATTTCCCGCCTGGCGGCGGACATTTTGAGCTCCCCTGCGGCCCAGAGCCGGCAGGCGGCCAGCATGGCGGCGGGGGTGTCCTCACCCGGCAGCCGCTCCCGCAGCAGCGAGACGGC
>CALXIG010000143.1 GCA_944388305.1 uncultured Clostridia bacterium | reverse complement strand
CGCTCCTGCACCCGGTCGGTGATGACGACGATCTCGGCGGTGTCGGCGGTGCGGGCCTTCTGAATGACCTGGGCGATGCTGACGCCGTTGTTGCCCAGCACGCTCGCGACATTGGCCAGGACGCCGGGCCGGTCCTCCACCTGCATCCGCAGGAAGAACCGGTTTTCGGTGTCCTCAATTTTTTTGACCGGAATCTGCTTGTAGCAGGTGCAGCCAATCCGCCCGGTGCAGCCGCAGCGGATGTTGCGCACCACCTCGGCGACGTCGCCCAGCACCGCGCTGGCGGTGGGAAGCTCGCCCGCGCCGCGGCCGCGGAACATAACGTCGTCCACCGCGTCCCCGTGGACAAAGACCGCGTTAAAGGAGTCGTTGACCGTCGCGAGGGGGTGGTCAAGGGGCAGGAGCATGGGGTGGACCCGCACCTCGAGGCCGGAGGGGGTGCAGCGGGCGAGGGCGACCAGCTTGATGCAGCAGCCCATCTCCTCGGCATAGGCGATATCCTTTGCCGACAGACGGGAAATCCCCTGCGTGTAGACGTCGGAGAAGACGACCCGGGAATTGAAGCCGATGGAGGCGAGAATGGCAATTTTGCGGGCGGCATCACAGCCTTCGATATCGGCGGTGGGGTCGGCCTCGGCGTAGCCAAGCTCCTGCGCCTTTTTGAGGGCGGTGTCAAAATCCATGCCGTCCCGGCTCATGCGGGTGAGAATGTAATTGGTGGTGCCGTTGACGATTCCCATGATCTCGGTGATATAATTGCCGGCAAGGCACTGCTTGAGCGGCCGGATGATGGGGATACCCCCGGCGACGGCCGCCTCGAAGAGCAGGTCGCAGCCGGCTTCCTCCGCGGCGGCAAACAGTTCGGCGCCGTGCTCGGCCATAAGGTCCTTGTTGGCGGTCACGACGTTCTTTCCGGCCCGCAGCGCCTCCAGAATGCGGGTGCGCGCCGGCTCGATGCCGCCTGTCACCTCGATCACGATGCGGATGGCGGGGTCATCCCGGATCTCCTCCCAGCGGTCGGTGAAGAGGGCGGGGTCCGCGCCGCGGCGGGGGCGGGAAAGGTCCCGGACAAGGATGCGGGTGATCACCGGGCAGAGACCCAGCTTGTGGGGAAATTCGTTTTTCTGGCGCTGAAACAGCTTATAGACCCCGCTGCCGACAGTGCCGTAGCCGAGCAGGGCCACCTGAATTTCGGGACAATGTTCCATAATCAATGCGTTCCTTTCGTTCTTCCTCTGGCAAACCCCCGCAGGGGGAACTCTCCTCAATTATAGCACAGAAACGCGGGATGTACACCCTTTTTCGGGCAAAACGGGCGGAATTTCACGAAAAATTAAGAGGAATTTTAAAAAACAGAGGGCGGCGGGCAGCCATCCTCTGTTTTTCCGGCGAAATCCGCGTCCACAATAAAATCCGCAGCTCCTGCCGGAACTGCGGATTTGGGAAAAGCTTCAGTCGTGGAAAAAGAGCGGAAGCTTTTCCAGGAAGATGATGTCCTTCCGGCTGGCGGCATCGCCTTCCGCCAGAACGGCGGCCTGCGCGACAATCCGCCCGCCGGCCTTGCGGACCAGCTCGTCCAGAGCGGTCAGCGACTCGCCGGTGCTGATGACGTCGTCGATGACGGCGATGCGCTTGCCCCGCATCATGTTGACCTCATCCTCGCCCAGATAGAGCTTCTGCTCGTGCTGGGTCGTGATAGAGTGGACCGTCACCTCGATGGGATTGCGGGTGTAGACCTTGATGCTCTTGCGGGCCACGATATAAGGAAGCCCCGTCTGCCGGGAAATTTCGTAGGCGAGGGGAATTCCCTTGGACTCCGCGGTGATGAGGATGTCGCAGGGCGGAAGCTTCGCGATCAGCTCCTTCGCGCAGGCAACCGTCAGCTCCACATCCGAGAACATGATGAAAGCGGCAATGTCCATTTTGTCGCTGGCGGCGCAGAGGGGAAGCTGGCGGGTCAGGCCGGCAACATTGAGGGTATAATACTGCATACGGATACCTCCTCGATCCAAACAGGTCGAAAGCAGAAGTCAAAACAGCAGCGGGCGGGAAGATCCCGCCCCTGCAAAAAAATTCATCCATTCCATTTGATACAGATCCCGCGGGCGCACCATGCTTCCTCATCCTCCGGCTGAGAAAGCCCCCGCAAAATGCGCCGTGCGTTTTCCTTTCCCGCAGGGGAGCGCGCCGCGAAAACGGCCCGACAGGCGGTCCGTTCCGAAACCGCGGCGAGTTGTCCTCCGCGGTCACACGGGGAAAACCGGCAGAGCGGGGAACCCGCCCCGAAGACGTGTCGCCTGTCGAAATGACCGCAGATTGCGCGCGGGGCAGCCTGCCGCGGCGAATTGTCCTCCGCGGTCACGCGGGGAAACCCGGCAGAGCGGGGGACCCGCCCCGAAGACATTTCGCCTGTCGAAATGTCCGCGGATTGCGCGCGGGGCAGCCTGCCGCGGCGAATGGTCCTCCGCGGTCACGCGGGGAAACCCGGCAGAGCGGGGAACCCGTCCCGAAGACATTTCGCCTGTCGAAATGTCCGCGGATTGCGCGCGGGGCAGCCTGCCGCGGCGAGTTGAGCTCGGCAGAGCGTCGGGGAGGGAAAGAGGGTAGATCTCGGCGGCCGCCGGACCATT
>CALXIG010000142.1 GCA_944388305.1 uncultured Clostridia bacterium | reverse complement strand
TCCAACAACTCCGGCTGCGGCGGCGCGGCGCTCAGCCGCGGAAAGGCCGGGGAGAGCATCGCCAGGATCACCGAGGTGTTCCCCTTCTGGTTCTGTCCGGCCTTTGCGGATTTTGCCGGGCGGGAGGAGGCGCTGCCTTTTGACCAGCACGCCCTCCTCGCCCTCATGGCGCCCCGCCTGCTCTATGTGGCGAGCGCCGGAGAGGACGCCTGGGCCGATCCGGACTCGGAATTTCTCGGATGCGCCGCCGCCTCCGCCGCCTGGGAAAAGCTGGGGCGGAAGGGCCTGACCGCCCCGGACCGCCTGCCGCAAGAGGGGGACTCCTTCCACGCGGGCAGCATCGGTTACCATCTGCGGCCTGGCACCCATTATTTGAGCCGGTACGATTGGGGACAGTTTTTGAAATTCTGGCGGGAAAAAATGCAGAGCCCGGCGGACAGAATGGAGTAAACATTCGATGACAGCGTTTCTTTTGATGATTATTTACCTCGCGTTTATCAGCCTGGGACTGCCGGACTCCCTGCTGGGGTCCGGCTGGCCGGTGATGCAGCAGGCGTTTGCGGTGCCGATCTCCTATGCCGGCATTGTCACGATGATTGTCTCGGCCGGGACCGTCTGCTCGAGCCTCCTCTCCGACCGGCTGACCAGGCGGCTGGGTGCGCATACGGTGACGGCGGCCAGCGTCCTGATGACGGCCGCCGCTCTGTTCGGCTTTTCGACGGCGAGCTCTTTCTGGATGCTCTGCCTCTGGGCGGTGCCGTACGGGCTGGGAGCGGGCGCGGTCGATGCGGCGCTCAACAACTATGTCGCCCTCCACTACAGTTCGCGGCACATGAGCTGGCTGCACTGCTTCTGGGGAGTCGGCACCATCGCCAGCCCCTACATCATGAGCCGCGCGCTGGCCTCCGCCGGCTGGCAGAGCGGCTACCGGGCTGTTTCGGCGGTGCAGCTTGTCATCGGGCTCGCCGTGCTCTTCTCGCGGCCGCTTTGGAAGGGACCGGAAAAGGCTGCCGAAGGCCGGGCGGGAAAGCCGCTCGGCCTGGTCAGTGCGCTGCGGATCCGCGGGGTGCCGCAGCTTCTGCTCGGCTTTTTCAGCTACTGCGCCGCGGAGTCGACCGTTATGCTCTGGGCGAGCAGTTATCTCGTCCGCACCCGCGGCAGCAGTGAGACCCGGGCGGCCGCCTTTGCAGCGTTCTTTTTCATCGGCATCACGGCGGGGCGGTTTCTGTCCGGACTGATTTCGGACCGGCTGGGCGACCGCGCCCTCATCCGCACTGGGACGGGGGTTATCGCGGCGGGCATTCTCTGCCTGCTGTTGCCCATTCCCGGGGAGGGAGCCGCCCTTCTGGCGCTGCTGCTGCTCGGACTGGGCTGCGCGCCCATCTATCCGTCCATTATCCACTCCACGCCGGGGAGCTTCGGCGCGGAGAACTCTCAGGCGATTATCGGCATTCAGATGGCGAGCGCCTACATCGGCTCCACCCTGATGCCGCCGGTGTTCGGCCTTCTGGCCAATCACATCGGGCTGTGGTTGATGCCGGTCTATCTCGCGGCCTTCTTTCTGCTGATGATCGTGATGACGGAATGGTCGGCCCGCGCGGCTTCCAGAAGATCAGAATCGCTTTTTGTGTAATTTGCCTTTTGAAATCGGTTTCCCTTTTGTGTTATACTATATATAGTACAAAACAGAAAGGGGACATTTCATGTTTGCAGAAGGAAGTTACTTGATCTACCGCAGCCTGGGCGTCTGCCGCGTGGAAGGCATCGGCCATCCCGACGCCGCCCCTGACCGGAACGTGGACTATTATATCCTCCGGCCGCTGCGGAAGGACGGCGTGATTTATGTGCCGGTCAATTCTCCGGTGCAGATGCGGCCGGTCATCAGCCGCGAAGAGGCTGCCGCGCTGCTGGACAGCATCGGCTCGCTGGAGGCGGAGGTGTGCAGCAGCCGGGACCGCCGGGTTTTGCAGGGGTTTGACAACGCCTCCATACAGTCGCAGTCCTGCCTGGAGCTCCTGCGGCTCATCAAATCCATCACCATCAAGGAGCGGATGCTGGCGAACAAAGGCAAGAAGCTTGGCATGATCGACACGAATTCCCGCCGGCAGGCACAGGAGCTGCTGTACGACGAGCTGGCCTGCGTGCTGGACATCCCCTACGAAAAGGCGGAAGAGCTGGTCCTTCAGGCCGCGAGCGCCGCCCGGGAGAAGCGGGAAGCGGCCGGTGTCTCCTGACCGGCGCAAAAAAGAAACCGGCGCCATTTTGGGCGGCCGGTTTTCTGTAATTTTGCGGCGGGCGATTCAGTCCGCTTTGCGCACCTCCCGGAAGACGGCGCAGTAGCGCGGCGGGATGATGCGGTCCATGTGATAGCGGCCGAAATACCAGAATTTGAAGTCCGCCTGCCGGGCGATGTAGTCGAGATAGCGGTGGATGCAGCTCGATTCGGTTTCTTCCATACAGATAAACCGCCGGATCATCTCCGGCGCGTCGTGGGTGACGATGAAGTCCACCTTGCCGCGGCGCCGGCGCAGGGAGTCGACGCCGTGCTGCTGTTCCTCCTCGGAGGGCTGCTCCTCCGGCCACCAGCGGCTGCCGTCCAGGCTCTGCGCCTCGCTGTCTCCGCCGCCGAAGGCAAAGACGGTTTTGCCGCAGATCTCGTAGGTCTCCCCGCGCAGCAGCTGGTAGAGGTTTCCGCTGATTTTGCGGGCCGTTCCCCCGCGGTAGGGAACGGCGGGGTATTCGCGGAGCAGATCGTAGTTGTCGTGGCAGCCCTCGACAAACAGCGTGTCAAATTTGTGCGCGCCGATCTTTTTGAGCAGTTTCTGCTCCTCGCGGCTGCCGTCCCAGACGAAGCCGAAGTCGCCGCAGACGATGAGAACGTCGTCTTTTTTGAATTTTCTGACAAGCGGGTGCCGGAAGCGGTCCATGTCCCGGTGGATATCTCCTGTGATGTAAAGCAACGTGCAGACCTCCTTGCTGTCTCCTATTTTACCAGAGATCCGCAGGTTTGTCCACGGTTCCCGCGAATTTTTTGAAGGATGCGAAAGGATGTGCGGCAGATGATTCACTCTTTTCTGATGGCCGGCCAGTCGAATATGGCGGGGCGCGGCTTTTTGCCGGATGTGGAGCCGGTCGACGCGGCGGGGCTGTTTGTGCTCCGCAACGGGCGGTGGCAGCGGCTTTACACCCCGGTCAACTGCGACCGCTCTTTTTCCGGCGTCAGCCTTGCGGAGAGCTTTGCCCGCCGCTACGCCGACCGGACGGGCGCGGAAACGGGGCTGATCCCCTGCGCGGACGGGGGAAGCACCATCGCAGAATGGGCGCCGGGCAGCCTGCTCTATGACCACGCTGTCATGCAGGCGCGGCTCGCGATGCGCACCTCCGCGCTGTGCGGCATCCTCTGGCATCAGGGGGAGTCGGACTGCGCGCCGGACCGCTGGCCGCTTTACAGGGAGCGGCTGCGTGAGGTGCTGCGCGCGTTTCGGGCCGACCTGGGGCCGCTGCCGGTGGTGATCGGCGGGTTGGGGGACTATCTCGCAGAAAGCTCCTATGACCCCGATCTTTGCCATTACCGGGAGATCAATGCGGCGCTGCGGACGGTGGCAGAGGAGGAGCCGGATATGATCTTCGTCCCGGCGGACGGCCTCACCGCAAACCCGGACGAGCTCCATTTCGATGCGAAAAGCTTGCGGGAGTTCGGCGTGCGGTACGAGGCGGCCTTTGCCCGGCTGACGGGGCGGTGAGCGTCTTTTTTCGAATTTTTGCAAAAGAAAATGCCCCGGGGAGGCCGGCAGATGCGCCGTTTCCCCGGGACTTTTTGCGTTATTCCCAGTCCAGCGCCGCGCAGAGCGGGCGATGGTCCGAATCGGTCGAGGCGGGCGCCCAGACCTTCTGCACAGTGAAATTTCCCCTGGTAAAGATGTAGTCGATCTTCTGCGCCGGCCTGTCCGAAGGGTAGGTGAGGCTGGCACCCGCAGGGTCGGTGTCGGCGAACTGTTCCCGCAGCGGGGCGAGAAGGGGGCTGTCCGGCACCGCATTCAGGTCCCCCATCAGCAGGAGCGGCTCCTGCCCGGCGGACAGGCGGCAGCTCTCGGAAACGGCGAGACAGATCTCCCCGTCTGAGAGGCCGTAGTGGGTGCTCAAAACGGTCAGGGCGCGCCCCTCGATTTCAAGCGCACAGCGCAGGTGGACCCGCGGCTCGTACCAGCCGTCGCGGAGGGCGGGGTCGAGTTCCGGAACAGGGAAAATCTCCGCCGACAGGATGGGAAACCGGCTGAGCAGGGCAATGCCGTATTCGCCGTCCATAAAGTCGATCGCCCGGGCGAAGCGGTGCCCGTATCCGAGCGCCGCGGCGATGCCGGCGGCCTGGCAGCGCCCCTCCGACAGGGCGGTGCGGTGCTGAACCTCGTTGAGGGTGAGAATATCCGGCATCTCCGCCCGAATGGTGCGCAGGGCGTGTTCGATCGAACGGTCTCCGGCGAGGTTTCTGCCGGACTGGATGTTATAGGTCATGACTTTCAGCTGCATGGTTTCCTCCTGCAATCAAAATCCGGCGCTGCCGCTGGCCGAGGCAGTGACCCGGGTCGAAAGGTAGAGTTCGTGGGAATTGACCGCCTCCTGGCCGACGGTCGCGGTGATCGGGACAGCCTCGGCGGTGACGAGAATTTCGCCCCGTGCGCCGCGGCGGACAGCCTCCTCCCGCGCCTCCTCGCGGACGGCGTGCAGGGCGGTTTCGATGGCGTCGTCGTAGCCGGGGACGAAGATGCGCTGCCGGGGGGTGCAGACGAAGTACCCGTCGTCCTCGTTCTGCCCGGCCATCAGAATCTCTGCCGAAACCGATGCGGAGATCCGCCCGGAGACTGCGCCCAGCGCGTTGGCGACCGCCGCGTTTTCCGGGATGACGCAGCCGGTACCCAGCGCTTTGGCCACCTCGCCGAGGAAAAGGTGGGTGGAGGCGCCGATGCCGACCAGGGTGAGCGCCGTCTTTCCGAAGAAGTGGAGCAGAGGGCTGGGGGTGCTGCGGCGGTCCCAGCCGGTTTCAATGAGTTTTTCCATGGCCGGCCCCAGTTCCCCGCGGAAAACCGGGTCGGCGTTTTCCAGCAGCGCCCTGACAATGTGGATGTAAAGCTCTTTTTTGACCCGGTTGAAAACCCGGCCGCAGAATTCTTCCGGCGAAACACCCAGCCGGTTGGCGAGAAATTCCGCCGCGAGGCGGGAGGCCTCTGCGTCAAACCGGGTAAAATCTCCGCGGATG
>CALXIG010000141.1 GCA_944388305.1 uncultured Clostridia bacterium | reverse complement strand
CGGAAACCGTTTGTCAAGCCCTTTTTCAAAACTTTTTTCGGATTCCTTCGCCGCCGTCTCCCTTCGAAGTCCCCTCCGCTCGAGACAGCTTACTTAGTATACCACACCCCCTTTCCCCTGTCAAGGGGAAATTTTGAAAAAACCAAAATTTGCGTTTTTATATATAATTTACGCAAAATTTTCGTGATTGATTATGCAAAAATTTTCTTGACAAGCCGGTTTCGACGTGTTAAAGTATAATTAGCACTCGAAGAGTTAGAGTGCTAAAAACGTCTTCTCACCATTCTGTAAGGAGTGATCTGAATATGAATGCGCAAAAATGCACACAAAAATCACTGGAAGCCATTAAGGACGCACAAAATCTGGCCATCGAGTACCAGAACATGCAGATTGATACCCCACATTTGACATACGCTTTGCTGAATCAGCCGGACGGCCTGATCCCCCAGCTGCTCTCCAAGATGAATGTGGAGCCCGCCGCCCTCGCTCAATCGATGCGCGGAGTGATTGAGCGCCTGCCTAAAGTTACCGGTCCAGGCCGGGAACCGGATAAGATCTACGTCTCTCAGGAAGCGGACAAAATCCTCAATGCAGCCGAAAAAAAAGCAGAGCAGATGCAGGATGAGTATATCTCGGTGGAGCACATCTTCCTTTCAATTCTGGAAAATGCCTCCGGCGAGACCCGTAAAGCGCTGCAGGCCTTCAATATCAACCAGAACGCCTTTTTGCAGGTGCTCCAGAGCGTGCGCGGCAACACCCGCGTCACCTCCGACTCCCCGGAATCTACCTACGACGCGCTGAAAAAGTACGGCCACGACCTGGTGGAGGAGGCCCGCCAGAACAAGCTTGATCCCGTCATCGGCCGAGACAGCGAAATCCGCAATGTCATCCGCATCCTCTCCCGCAAAACCAAGAATAATCCCTGCCTCATCGGCGAACCCGGCGTCGGCAAAACCGCCATCGCTGAAGGACTGGCACAGCGGATTGTCCGCGGGGACGTGCCTGATTCCCTGAAGGACCGCACCATCTTTTCGCTGGATATGGGCGCGCTCATCGCGGGCGCAAAATTCCGCGGTGAGTTTGAGGAGCGCCTGAAAGCCGTCCTCGCCGAAGTCAAAAAGAGCGAGGGGCGCATCATTCTCTTTATCGACGAGCTGCACACCATTGTCGGCGCCGGCAAAACTGAAGGATCAATGGACGCGGGCAACCTGCTGAAGCCGCTGCTGGCCCGCGGCGAACTCCACTGCATCGGCGCGACCACCCTCGACGAGTACCGGCAATATATTGAAAAGGACGCCGCCCTCGAACGCCGCTTCCAGCCGGTGCTGGTGGATGAGCCCACCGTCGAGGATACCATCACCATCCTGCGCGGCCTGAAGGAGCGCTACGAGGTCTTTCACGGCGTGAAAATCACCGACAATGCCCTCATCGCCGCCGCAACCCTTTCCAACCGCTATATCACCGACCGTTTCCTGCCCGACAAGGCCATCGACCTCGTCGACGAAGCCTGCGCCATGATCCGCACCGAGATTGACTCCATGCCCGCGGAACTCGACGACATCTCCCGCAAGATCATCCAGCTGGAGATCGAGGAAGCCGCCCTGAAAAAGGAAACTGACCAGCTCTCCCAGGAGCACCTCGCCGAAATCCAGAAGGAACTTGCCGAGGAGCGCGACACCTTCAAGCAGATGAAGGCAAAGTGGGAGAGCGAGAAAAACGCCATCTCCAAGGTGCAGAAACTGCGCGAAGAAATCGAGCAGGTGAACGCCCAGATCGAAAAGGCCCAGCGGGAATACGACCTCAACAAGGCCGCCGAGCTCAAGTACGGCAGGCTCCCCGCCCTGCAAAAGCAGCTCTCCGAGGAGGAGGCGCTGGCTGAAGAGAGCAGGAAACACTCCTCCCTGCTGCGGGACAAGGTCACCGACGAGGAGATTGCCCGCATCGTCGAACGCTGGACCGGCATTCCGGTCTCCCGCCTGATGGAGGGCGAGCGTGAGAAACTGCTCCACCTGGACGAAGTACTCCACAAGCGGGTCATCGGCCAGGACGAAGCGGTGGAGAAGGTCACCGAAGCGATTATCCGCTCCCGCGCCGGCATCGCCAACCCCAACCGCCCCATCGGTTCCTTCCTCTTTCTGGGGCCCACCGGCGTCGGCAAGACCGAGCTCGCCAAGGCACTCGCCGAAACCCTTTTTGATGACGAAAAGAATATGGTCCGCATCGATATGAGTGAGTATATGGAGAAGTTCTCGGTCTCCCGCCTCATCGGTGCGCCTCCCGGATACGTCGGCTACGAGGAGGGCGGCCAGCTCACCGAGGCCGTGCGCCGCAAACCCTACTGCGTCATCCTCTTCGACGAGGTGGAAAAAGCCCATCCGGATGTGTTTAACATCCTTTTACAGGTGCTCGATGACGGCCGCATCACCGACTCCCAGGGCCGGACGGTCGACTTCAAGAACACCATCATCATCCTGACCAGCAACCTGGGGTCCCAGTACCTGCTCGACGGCATCGACGATCAGGGCGAGATCACCGAAAGCGCCCGTGAAGAGGTGGAAGACCTGCTCAAGCGCTCCTTCCGGCCGGAATTTTTAAACCGTCTGGACGAGATCGTCTTCTACAAGCCGCTCACCCGCGACAACATCTTCCACATCGTGGACCTGCAAATGGAGGATCTGCGCAGGCGGCTGGAAGACAGGCAGCTCGACGTTATTCTCACCGACGCCGCCAAGAATTACATTGTGGACGAGGGATACAACCCTGTTTACGGCGCGCGGCCGCTCAAGCGCTTCCTTCAGCGGAAGGTCGAGACCCTCATCGGCCGGATGATTATCGCCGACGAGGTGAAACCCAACTCCACTCTGATCGTGGACTACGACGGCAAAAACCTCGTGGTCACCGATCAGCTCAACGGGAAATAACCGCGCTTTCAGCGCTGTTCCCAGCGCCCCGGACGGACTGCCTCAATTAAAAAAGCCTCCCGGCGGAAAAAATAAAAACAGCACAGACAACCTGACACCGCTTGCACAGCGGCGTCAGGTTTGTTTTTCGCCGGATGCGCGGAAAAGGCGCTCCGCGCGGTTCCCCACATGGAGCGCCTCTGTTATTCCCCCATTCCCCGTTCCGGCGCGGGACAGGGGAGATTTGGCAGGACGCGCAGCAGCACCGCCATCGCCCGCACGAAATCTTCCCGGTCCTTTTCGTCAATCTGTTCCAAAAGCCGGCGGAACTCACCCGCGTTCTGATCTAAAAACTGCTCGCTGTACCGAACTGCCTTTTCGGTCAGGCGAATGCGGATGACCCGCCGGTCCGAAGGATCGTACACCCGCTCCACAAACCCCTGCTCCACCAGGCGGTTGACCATTTTGGTCATCTGCTGCTTGGGCATGTGCATCGACTGGGCCAGTTCCGACATGGTGACCGGCTTCCCCGTCCATTGCAGCACCTGGATGCAGTAATACATCTCCAGGCTGACCTCCTCGTCCAGCAGCGCCTTAAAAGGCTTGGCCAACCGGTAATTCCACCAGGGCAGGACGCCCAGCAGGAGCCTCTCCATTTCGCGGATATCATGCTGATTCTCCATCTATCAAAACCTCCAAAATTTCAAAAATATCCTTGACAAAACTGGGGAAACGGAATATACTAATAATAGTAGCAATTTGTTTACTATCATAATTCGCGAATAGTTTTATTCAGATGACTGTAAGCTCTTTGTTATCCATATCATATCATGTTTCTCACAAAATTGCAAGAAGAAAGGCTGGTTAAGTATGAGCAAGCTGAGCAAAATTGAAAAGTGCATTGAAAAAGGCAAGGTTGACGAGCTGATTAAGCTGACCGCGGACAAAGATATGGAAGTCCGCCTGGCTGCCATCGCCGGCCTGGGCAAGCTGCCGGACGGGGACGCGGTCTGCAACGCCCTCATCGGCATGATGAACGACCACTCGGCTGATATCCGCGCCGCCTGCGCCGCCGCGCTCGGACAGCTGCGGGACGACCGCGCGGACACCTACCTGCGCTATCACATGGATCACGAAACGGACGAAAAGGTCATCGCAGCGCTGCACGAGGCCCTCGGAATGCTGCATCATCACTAAAAGTTCTCATTCCTCTTGTTTTTTTGGAAAAAATGGGTTATGATAGAGAAAAGAATATCCCACCGGAAATAAAAGGAGAATGATTCCCATGTTTGGTCTCGGCAAGGAAGAAACCCTCACCCTCCACGTGGAGGGAATGTCCTGCGCGCACTGTGCCGCCCGCGTGGAAAACGGCCTGAAAAAGGAGCCGGGTGTCACCGGCGCGACGGTTTCCCTGGAGGGGAAATCGGTCACCGTCACCGGCAAAAAGCTGGATGAAGCCCACCTGAAGTCGGTCATCAACGCGCTGGGCTACCGCGCGTAACCGCGCTTTCCGCCTGAAAAAGACAAAGTCCCCGGCACCGCCGTCTGGCAGCGCCGGGGTATTTTTTGCGGAAAATCAGAGCACTTTGGAGAGAAATTCCCGCGCGCGGGGGTTCTGGGGGTTGGCGAAAAATTCCGCCGGATTGTGGGACTCCTCCATGATGACGCCTTCGTCCATAAAGAGGACGCGGTTGGCTACCTCTTTGGCAAAGCCCATTTCGTGGGTGACGCAGACCATGGTCATGCCGTCGTCGGCCAGCTCCTTCATGAGCTGCAAAACCTCACCCACCATTTCTGGGTCGAGGGCCGAGGTCGGCTCATCAAAGAGCATGACGTCCGGGTTCATCGCGAGCGCGCGCACGATGGCGATGCGCTGCTTCTGCCCGCCGGAAAGCATGGCGGGGAAGGTCCTGGCCTTGTCCGCCAGGCCGATGCGCTTTAAGAGGTCCATCGCGCGGGCTTCCGCGTCGGCTTTCGAGAGAATTTTCAGCGTGATGGGAGCCAGCGTGATATTTTGCAGAATGCTCAGATGGGGAAAGAGGTTGAAGTGCTGGAACACCATCCCCATTTTCCGCCGCAGCCTGTCCACGTCACACTTGGGGTCGGTGATCTCCTGCCCCTCGAAACGGATGCTCCCGCCGGTGGGCACTTCCAGCAGGTTCAGGCAGCGCAGGAAGGTGCTCTTGCCCGAGCCGGACGGCCCGATGATGACCACCTTGTCCCCTTTATGGATGGTGGCGGAGATGCCTTTGAGGACGTCCAGCTTGCCGAAAGATTTGGAGAGGTTTTCAATCTCGATCACTTTGACGCAGCCTCCTTTCCAGACGGCTGACGCCGGCCTGTAGGACCAGCACCATGACCAGGTAAATGATGGCCACCGCAATGAGCGGCAGGAAGGCTTCATAGGTGCGGCTGCGGATGATATCGCCGCCCTTGGTCAGGTCCTGAAGCCCGATATAACCCGCAACGGAGGTCTCTTTCAGAAGGGTAATCATCTCGTTGCCCAAAGCGGGGAGGACGTTTTTGACCGCCTGGGGCATGATGATCTTCCAGGTGGTCTGGGTATAGTTGAGCCCCAGGCTCCGGCCCGCCTCCATCTGGCCGGGGTCGATGCTCATGATGCCGGAGCGGAAGATCTCCGCCACATAGGCGGCGGAGTTGAGGCCGAAGGAGATAACCGCCACAAGGACGATGTTGATATCCACCGCGGCGAAGATGACAAAGTAGATAATCATCAGCTGGACCACCACCGGGGTGCCCCGGACGATGGTCAGGTAAAGCTTTGCAATGGCGTTTACGAATTTGAGCCGCCCGGTTTTGTCGTGGGTGGTGCGGATGACGGCGATGAGAAAGCCCAGCACAATGCCCAAAATCAGCGCGCCCAGCGTGATGAGCAGGGTGTTGGTCAAACCGTCGGTCAGATATTTCCAGCGGTAATCCTTGATGAAGTTGTCATAAAAGGAATCGCCGAAGTCCGCAAACCAGGCGATGATAGAATCCAGCAAGTCGATCCCCCTTTTCTCTGATACGGTGACGATACAAGGCAAGGGACAGAAGGTGAAAACCTGCTTCTGTCCCTTGCGTGATGCGTAAAGCGCTTACTCAGCGGCGGTATCTTTGACGATGACCACCTGGATGCCGGTGCAGTAGGTGTCGGTGAAGTTGACGTTCTCCGCCCGGTCGGGGGTGACGGTCATGCCGGCCGCACCGAAATCAGCCTTGCCGGAATCGACGGCGGGGATGATGGAATCAAAGGCGATGTCGGTGACTTCCAGCTCTTTGCCCAGCTTGTCGCAGATGGCGCGGGCGAAGTCCACATCCAGGCCGACGATCTGATCCTCGCCGGAGGAGCTGTCGTGGTACTCATAGGGCGGGAACTCGGCGTTGGTAGCCATCACAAGCTTGCCGTCGTAGGTGATCCCTTCGGGGGAGGTGTAAGGCTCGGCGCCTTCCACGCCGTTGATGT
The DNA here is from genome assembly GCA_944388305.1 of uncultured Clostridia bacterium. Classification (GTDB taxonomy): domain Bacteria; phylum Bacillota; class Clostridia; order Oscillospirales; family Ruminococcaceae; genus Merdivicinus. The sequence goes on along the minus strand of CALXIG010000141.1, from coordinate 5,393 downwards.
AGTAGTCGAGGATCTGCTGGAGGGTGCCGTCCTCTTTGAGCTCCGCGATGGCGGTGTTGAACTGCTCCAGCAGCTCGGTGTTGTCCTTCGCGATGCAGATGGCGTAATCTTCTTCGGTGTAAGCGGTGTCGAGGATCTTTAAGCCCTCGTTTTCCTCCACAAAGACCTTGGCAGGCTCATTGTCGATAACCACTGCGTCCAGCTTGTCCTGCATCAGGGCCTGCACGGCCTCCATGCCCTTGCTGTAGCGGGTAATCTCCGCGTCGCCCAACAGGCCGTCGGCGATATCGCCGTCAATGTACTGGTCGCCGGTAGTGCCCAGCTGCACGCCGATGCGGGCGTCGGTCAGGACAGCCGTCGGGTCGTCAGCGCTGCCGGTATCCGCGGAGGACTCGGAATCACTGCTTTCCGCGGCAGAAGATTCCTCCGCAGAGGACTCCTCCACAGAAGACTCCGCAACGGAAGATTCGGTCGAGGCGGTCGAAGAGGACTCCTCTCCGCCGCAGGCGGCGAAGGAAAGGCACATGGCCGCAGCCAGCGCGGCGGCCAGGATCTTGGTGAGTTTCATTGTAAATCCATCCTTTGTTCAATTTCTGTTTATCCATACTGTACCACATCCCCCGTGGAAAAGCAAGGGATTTCTGCAAAAAAAGCGGCGTTTTTTGAAAGTTTATACACATTGACGGCAAACACCTGCTTTTTCATCCTCTTTTCAGCGGTTTTTTGCGAATTACAGAGTGCATATTTGCGCATATTTTTGCATTTTAAATGGATATTAGCGAATATTTTGCATATTTCAGTTCCCACTCCCTCCTGTGCCCGCCTCCCTGTCCGGCGGGAACCGGTGAAAAAATTCCAGGAACCCGAAACAGAAAAATGGACAAAAAAACTTTACAAACGAAAAAAAGTTTGATAGAATGAAAGTACTGTGCGCATCCGGCTGCATGAACGCACAGCGGACTGCCGGGTCAAACCGGCGCGGAGGAACCAGCTTTCATAATTTCGAACAACACGCAGCAAACGAACAGTCCATTCAAATCACCATGCAGGGAGGTGCCCGTGTGTTTTTTATTCAACTGCCGGAATCGGTCGAGCAGGCTTTCGCCGACCGCGGCGTTCCGGCCGGTGCGATCCGCTACACCGCAAAGGCGGATGTGTCAAAGGAAAATCAATACCAGGAAATCTACCTGGCGCTGACAGACCGCGCGCTCTGCATTCTCTGGGGACATGAAAAATTCGTGGAGCAGCGGAAGCGGGAAACGGTGATCGAATACCGCTGTGCGGATTACCGCTCGATTCCGCTCGAAGATATTCGGGACATTGTCATCGACAGGCTGTACACCGCCTCCTCTTTCCTGGTCCGCACCGGGGAGGAAGAGATTCCGGTGTGCAGGCTGTCGATTTCCTTGACCGGACTTTTTGAAAAATTCAAAGACCGCGCCCTCGCCCTGCGCGACGGCCGGCCCATCGACGACAGCGGCTTAAAAGACGAGCACCGCTGCTGCCCGAAATGCAAGCGCCCCTATCCCAATCAGGAGCGCCGGATCTGCCCCAACTGCCTCTCCGCCCGCGCGTCCTTTTTCCGCCTGTTAAAGGAGTATCTTTCCTTTAAAAAAGAGGCCGTCCTCATTTTTGTCATGATTTTTCTCAGCAGCGCGCTCACCCTGATTGTCCCGCTGTTCAGTTCCCAGATGTTCTACGATCAGGTGCTGACGCCGCCCGGCCCGGACGGCACAGGGCGGTTTTATGGAATGCTGCTCCAGATGGTGCTGGTCATCTTTGCCATCAAGCTTGCGAGCACTGTCTTCAGCTCGGCCTACGGCATCATAGTCAGCCGCATCTGCACCCGGGTTATTCACAATTTGCGGGTCAAGATCTTCTCCTCGATGCAGCGGCTGTCGGTCAGCTTTTTCGCGAGCAAGGCGACCGGCACCCTCATGACACGCATCGACGACGACGCCGACTGGCTCTACTGGTTTTTCGTCGACCTGGTGCCAATGTACATTGTGAGCGGCCTCACCGTTGCGGGCCTGATCCTGATTATGTCCACCATCAGCCTCCCGCTCACCCTGCTCATTCTCGTTTCGGCCGTGCTGGTCGGGTGGATGGTCGTCCTGGCGGAAAAGCGCCTCAAACAGCTTCAGCGCCGCCAGCACCGCGCCATTCGTTCGATGAAATCGACGGTCACCGACTCGCTCGGCGGACAGAAGGTGGTCAAATCCTTCGCCCGGGAACAGCAGGAGATTCACCGCTTTTCCGGCAAGAATCAGAGCTATTTCCAGTCCCGAATCAACATCAGCTACTATAACGCCGGCCGGTTTCCCCTCATCCGGATGATCTACCGGATCTCACAGATCCTTGTAATGGGGCTGGGCGCCGTCTTTGCCATCCGCGGGGAGATCACGCTGGGCGGCCTGACCGCCCTCCTCGCCTACTCGGACATGACGGTCAACTGCTTTGAGTACTTCATCAACGCCGCCAATCCGGTCGCGCGGGCGATGGACGCGGCTTCGCGGATGTACGAAATTCTCGACACCGAGCCGTCGGTCATCGAACGGGAAAACCCCGTCCGCATGGGGCGGATGAAGGGCGACATCGCAGTGCGCAACATCAGCTTTGAGTACGAGGTCGGCCGCCCCGTCATCAAGGGCGTCAGCTTTGAGGTCAGGGCCGGGCAGATGATCGGCCTGGTCGGCAGGACGGGCGCGGGCAAGTCGACCATCATCAACCTGATCTCCCGCCTTTACGACGTAACCGAAGGGGAGATCACCATCGACGGGGTCAATATCCGGGATATCGCCATCGCCGACCTGCGCCGCAACATCGGCGTCGTCACGCAGGAAACCTACCTGTTCATGGGCACCATCGCGGACAACATCCGCTACGCCCGCCCCGATGCGGGCATGGAGGAGGTCGTCGCGGCCGCCAAGGCGGCCTTTGCCCATGACTTCATCCTCCGCTTCCCCGAAGGGTATGACACAATCGTCGGGAACGGCGGCGTCCAGCTCTCCGGCGGCGAGAAGCAGCGGCTCTCTATCGCCCGGGCCATTCTGCAAAATCCGTCCATCCTCATCCTGGACGAAGCGACCGCCGCAATGGACACCCAGACCGAGCGCAACATCCAGGCGGCCATTGAAAAGCTCCGCGCCGGCAAGACCATCATCTCGATCGCCCACCGCCTCTCCACCCTCCGCGACGCCGACGTCCTCGCCGTCATCGACGACGGCCGGCTCTGCGAGAGCGGCACCCACCGGGAGCTGCTTGAACGCCGCGGAGTCTACTTCAACCTTCACAGAATCCAGCTGGATTCGCTGAAATTTATCAACCAGGAATGAAAGGAGCCGCGACATGAGTACACTTTCCTACCTTCCCGCCGGCTCGCTCCGCTTTTCCCTGAGCGAAAACGGCATCCTCTCCCTCGAGTATGAGGGAACGCACTATGACCGGGTCCAGATCACCCGCCTGTTCCCCTTCCAGCATCCGGACGGGATGCTCTCGGTGGCGGTGCAGGGGGAGGACGGTCCCGGAGAACTGGGCCTTCTCCGGGAGATTTCCGAGCTGCCGGAAGAGCAGCAGGAGCAGCTTCGCAGCTACCTGCGCTACAAGTACTTCATCCCCGACATCCAGAAGGTCGGCAAGGTGGAGGAAAAACTTGGCTACCTCTATATGGACATCACCACCGAGTTGGGCCGCAAGACCATCTGCATCGCCGACGCCACCTCCAACCTCCGGCTGATTCATGGCAGGACGGTTAGTATCGTCGACGTGCAGGGCAACCGCTATCAGGTCGCCGATCTGGACGCCCTCAGCCGCGAAAACCGGCAGAAAATCGAGCTTTACCTCTGACAAATCCCCAAAAAGGAGGGATTTCCATGAAATTTACCGCGGCGGGCCTGGACCCGCTTCTTCCCCTGCCCGGCGGCAGTCCGGTTTACAGCCTGAACTTCAGCCTGGACGGCAGAGGCCGCCCGGTTCAGGGAATCTGCGCCGTCACCGAACGGGAACTCTTCCTCTTTCAGAACGGCCGGCAAACCTTCCGCTGTCCTCTCGCGGAGATTGAGGAGTACACCACCGCCCAGTTTGTCGGCAGCGGCGCCTTCGGCATCGTCCGGAACGGAAAGCCGGAGCAGCTGTGCGTCTGCACCCAGTCGGAGCTCTCCGCCTTCGCGGAGCTGGGACGGATGCTCGACTACCACCGCGAAACCGGTGTGTTTCCAGAGCCGGATGAGGATACCGGCCCGCGCGCCTGCCCAAAGTGTGGCGGCATTCTCCCGGAGGGCAGCGACGTCTGCTTCCACTGCGAGAAAAAAGGCAAGTACCTCTGGCGGATAATCGCCCTTTCGCTGCGCTACAAACGGGCACTGCTTTCCTCCGTCGCCGCGACCATTCTCATCCAGCTTCTGTGGATCGTCTACCCCTATCTCCAGCGGATTGTCATCGACGATTATATCACGCCCAGACGGGCCGATTACCGGAGCCTGCTGCTGCTCTTCTGCGGCTTTCTCCTCTTTCCGCTCATCATGATGGGGCTAGAGTACGTCAATGAGCGCTGTACCGCCGCCGTCTCCTTTTCCGTCGGACGGGACCTGCGGGAGCTTTTGTTCCGGAAAATTCAGGAGCAGTCGATGAAATCCATCACCAAGCGGCCGGCCGGCGAACAGATCAAGCGCATCTCCAGCGACACCGAAAAGGTTCAGGAATTCGTCTCGATGCACGGCAAGGAGGCAGTCGTCCGGCTGATTTCGACCGCCGTCATCCTTGCGGTCATGCTGGCGCTCAACTGGAAGCTCACCCTGCTGGTCCTCATTCCGGTGCCGCTCGCCATTGTGGCGACCCAGGTGATCTTCACCTACATCCACCGCAAATACCAGCTTGTCTGGAACCGGTTTTCCCAGTCGGAATCCCGGCTGCACGACATTCTGAGCGGCATCCTCGTCGTCAAGACCTACGGCAGTGAGAAGCGGGAAATCGCCCATTACTCCGGCTACTCCGAGCGCTTTGCCGACAGTATGTACAAGGCGGACCGGTTCTGGTACTTCTTTTTCCCCGTCATCGGCTTTGTCATCACGATGGGCGAGTACTTCTACCTCTATTTCGGCGGACAGCAGGTGCTGGCGGGCGGCCTCACGCTGGGCAGCCTCATCCAGTTTTCCGCCTACATCGGCATGATCTACGGCCCGCTGCGCTGGATCATCCAGCTCCCCCGCTTCATCGCGGAGAGCGGCGTCAGCGCGGCGCGCATCTATGAGATCATCGACGAAAAGGAGGACGTCTCCGACCGGGCGAATCCGGTTGAGCTGGACATTCGGGGCGCGGTTTACTTTGAAAACGTCGGGTTCGGCTACAAGGTCTACAAGCGGGCCCTCAAAAACATCAGCGTTGCGGTAAAGGAC
>CALXIG010000140.1 GCA_944388305.1 uncultured Clostridia bacterium | reverse complement strand
CCATCGCGGACTATTTCGACAACGCGCCCGTTTTCCTGAGCGAGCGGGCAGACATGCGGGAGACCGGACGCGGCCTGTTCTGGCAGTACAGCGAGGACCTGAAGGCCCTCTTTGACGAGGGGCAGCTCTGCAAGGGGCTGGACAGCTACCTTCTGAGCCCCGAACAGGCGGAGGCGCGGCTGGAAAAGCACCGGCTCGTTTTGTTCGACACCTTTGCCCGCGCCGGGTCCGGCAGCGGGCTGAAGGACCTTTTAAACATCGCGCCGCTGCAATCCTCCGGCTGGAACGGGGAGCTGAAGCTGCTGACGGGCGACCTTACCCCCCTTCTCGAGGAGGGATACTGCTGCATCGTGCTGGCCGGCACCCAGAAGGCGGCCATGAACCTCGCGGGCGACCTCGCCCGCGCCGGACTGCCGGCTGAGTATCTGCGGGATGTGAAGGTCATCCGGTACCGCCGGGTGCTGGTGCTCGCGGGCTCCATTTCGAGCGGATTTGACTACCCGCAGATCAAGGTCTCGGTCACCACGACCGGCAAGGCAGCCTCTTTTCAGCCCAACCACCTCAAAAAGCGGAAAGGCGAGGAGATCAAGTCCCTCTCCGACCTGACGGTGGGGGATTATGTCGTTCACGTCGCCCACGGCATTGGCGTCTTCGACGGCATTCACAAGCTGGATCTCCACGGCATCGTCAAGGATTACATTAAAATCAAATACGCCGGGGCCGACACCCTCTACGTCCCGGTCACCCAGCTCGACCTCGTCTCCAAATACATCGGCCCCCGGGACGACTCCAAGGTGAAACTCAACCGCCTGAATTCCGGCGAGTGGCAGAAGACCCGCGCGCGGGTCAAGAAGGCGGTCGACGAGATGGCCGACGAACTCATCGCCCTCTACGCTGAGCGGATGCGGGTCAAGGGCTACGCCTTCTCGCCGGATACCGAGTACCAGCGGGATTTTGAGGCCCATTTCGACTACCAGGAGACGGAGGACCAGCTGCGCTGCATCGCCGAGATCAAGGCGGATATGGAAAAGCCGGTGCCGATGGAGCGCCTGCTCTGCGGGGACGTCGGCTTCGGCAAGACCGAGGTCGCCCTGCGCGCTGCCTTCAAGTGCGTGATGGACGGCAAGCAGTGCGCCATCCTCTGCCCGACGACGATTCTCGCCTGGCAGCACTACCAGACGCTGCTCCACCGGATGGGCAATTTTCCGGTCGATATCGAGCTTCTCTCCCGCTTCCGCACCCCGAAGGAGCAGAAGGAAGTGGTCAAAAAGCTGGAAAATGGCCGGGTCGACATCGTGGTCGGCACCCACCGGCTGGTCTCCAGGGACGTGCACTTCAAGGACCTCGGACTCGCCATCATCGACGAGGAGCAGCGGTTCGGGGTCGCGCACAAAGAGCGGTTCAAGCAGATGCTCGCCGGGGTGGATATGCTCACCCTCTCGGCGACGCCGATTCCGCGCACCCTCAACATGGCGATGTCCGGCATCCGGGACATGAGCGTCATCGAGGAGGCGCCCCAGAACCGCCACCCGGTCCAGACCTACGTGCTGGAGCACGACGAGGGGGTCATCCTCGAGGCGCTGCGGCGGGAACTGCACCGCGGCGGACAGGCGTACTTCATCCACAACAACATCGAGTCCATCCACTCCCGGGCGGCGCAGATTAAAAACGCCATCCCGGAGGCGCGGGTCGGGGTGGCCCACGGCCGGATGCCGGAGGATGAGCTCTCCAGGATCTGGAAGCAGCTCATGGATCAGGAGATCGACATTCTGGTCTGCACCACCCTCATTGAGACCGGCGTCGACGTCGCCAACTGCAACACCCTCATCATTGAAAATGCCGACCGGATGGGCCTCTCCCAGCTCTACCAGCTCCGCGGACGGGTCGGCCGGTCATCCCGCCGGGCCTTCGCCTACTTCACCTTCCAGCGGGGAAAGGTGCTGTCCGAGGTCGCGGCCAAGCGCTTAAACGCCATCCGGGAATTTACAAAATTCGGCTCCGGCTTCCGCATCGCCCTGCGCGACCTCGAGATCCGCGGCGCGGGCAACATCCTGGGCACCCGGCAGCACGGGCACATGGAGGCGGTCGGATACGACATGTACCTGCGGCTTTTGTCCCAGGCGATTGCCGAAAAGCAGGGCAAGGCGCCCGAAACGCAGGCTTCCGCCGAATGTCTGGTGGACATCCAGCTGGAGGCGCACATCCCCGAAAGCTACATCGACAACCTCGCCCAGCGCATCGACATTTACCGCAAAATTGCCTCCATCCGGGACGAAGCGGACAGCCTCGACCTCACCGACGAGCTCATTGACCGGTTCGGCGATCCGCCGCAGGCGGTCAAGGGCCTCATCGATGTGGCGCTGCTGCGCAACACCGCCGCCCGCTTCGGATTCCGGGAGATCACCCAGAAGGCGGACGCCTTGCAGCTGATCCCCGAAAAGCTGGACATCAACCTCTGTAGCGCGCTCGCGGCCCGGATGAAGGGGCGGGTGACGGTCAGTGCCGGAACCTCTCCGGCCGTTTTGGTCAAACTCCGGGGACAGGGCTCGCTCGACGTCCTGCGGGAGGTTATGGGGCAGCTGCAGGCCATTGAAAAGGACTGGAAGCAGGCCGCAGGGAAATGACATTGACGGAACCCCGTTATGCCCGGGAAAAGACTCCTTTGATCCGGAAAGGGCAGAATGGGGGTTCGATATGGAGATTCGCTGCGGACCGGCCGGTGTTCCTCCATGTTTTGATCCGGAATACCGGCGCGGTGCGGCTTTACCGGCGAATGGGGTTTCAAATGGTGCGGCGGGTTGACGGCACCCGCTGCATCATGGAGTACAAAAAATAAACAGACGGCAGAAAGGAAGTATCGGTATGCAGAATTTTACCTTCCACACCCCAACCAAAGTCTTTTTCGGCAAGGGGACCGAAAAGCAGGTCGGCGAGATCATTAAATCCTACGGCTTTTCCAGGGTGCTCTTCCACTACGGCTCGGGCAGCATCAAAAAAAGCGGGCTTTACGACACCGTCGTCTCCGCGCTGCGGGAGAGCGGCATCGAATTCATCGAGCTGGGCGGGGTGGAGGCCAACCCCAAGCTCTCCCTCGCGCGCAAGGCGGCCGAACTCGCCAGATCCGAGAAGGTGGACATGATTTTAGCGGTCGGCGGCGGCAGCGTCCTCGACTCGGCCAAGGCTGCGGCGGCAGGGGCGTACAACGACTGCGACCCGTGGGAGTTTAACTCCAGAAAGCGGGTCCCGGAGAAGGCCCTGCCGGTGGGAACCATCCTCACTCTCTCGGCATCCGGCAGCGAGATGAGCGACTCCTGCGTCATCACAAACGAGGACGGCTGGCTCAAGCGCGGCTTCAACGCTCCCTGCAACCGCCCCCTCTTCTCCATCATGAACCCGGAGCTGACCTTCACCGTCAGCAAATACCAGACCGGCTGCGGCATCGTCGACATCATGATGCACACCCTCGAGCGGTATTTCTCTCTCAACGAGGACAACCCCCTCACCGACGCGGTCGCGGAGGGCGTGGTCCGCACCGTCGTCGAGGCGGGCCGCCGCGCGATCGAGAATCCCGCCGACTACGAGGCCCGCGCCGCCCTCATGTGGGCGGGCAGCCTTTCCCACAACGGGCTGACCGGCTGCGGAAAGGAGTACATGATGCGCTGCCATCAGCTCGAGCACGAGCTGTCCGGCGCCTATGACCGCATCGCCCACGGCGCGGGGCTGGCGGTCATCTTCCCGGCCTGGGCCAAGTACATCTGCACCTACAATATTTCCCGGTTTGCCCAGTACGCGGTCAACATCTGGGGGATCCCCATGAACTTCGAGCACCCGGAGCGCACCGCCCTGGCCGGCATCGAGGCGACCGAGAATTATTTCCGCTCCATCGGAATGCCGGTGCGGCTCTCCGAGCTGGGGGTGGACGATTCCCGCTTTGAGGAGATGGCGGAAAAGTGCACCTTCTTCGGCAAGCGCACCCTGCCCGACTACATCGAGATCGGCAAGAAGGAGATGCTCGACATCTACCGGCTCTGCCTGTAACCGGCTCACAGCCGGAGGAGTCCCGCCGCGGCATTTTTCCCCGCGCTGAACTTCATTTAGCGCGGGGCCGCACAAATTTTACAGGATGGAAACGGACAGGATGAGGAGGAATCTACATGCACCTTTTCTTGAACGGCGGCGGGGCCGGGGAGAACACCGCAGCGGCGCTGGAGGCGTTCGGGCGGGTCCTGGACCCCGAAAAGCCGGTTCTCTATCTCCCGTTCGCGATGCCGCCCGACCGCTATCCGGACTGCCTGCTCTGGGCAAAAGGGGAGCTTGGGCGGGTGCCGTCCGCGGGGATTGAGATGGCGGAATCGGGGGCGGAACTGCTGTCCCGCCGGCTGTCGGATTACGCAGCCCTCTTTATCGGCGGCGGCAACACCTTCCGGCTGCTGGGGGCACTCAGAGAAAGCGGCGCGCTCGACAAAACCGCCGCCTGCCTCGACGGCGGCGGGGTGGTTTTCGGCGCAAGCGCCGGGGCGATCCTTTTCGGGAAGGACATCGCCTCCTGCGCGGCCGACGACAAAAACGAATGGGGCCTTGCGGACACCGCCGGACTTGACCGGATGGCCGGGATGGACCTGCTCTGCCACTACGGGAGCCGTGCGCCCGAACGGGACGCCGCCAGCCGGGAATACCTCCTGCGCTATTCGGCGGAAACGGGCCGCCGGGTGCTGGCTCTGCCGGAGCGGGACACCCTCTGCCTGCACGGCGGGCAGGCGGCGCTCATCGGGGACCGGCCCTGTTCGCTTTTTGCGGACGGAGCGGAGTGGGTGTTCGACCCGCCCCAGCTGGCAGAAGCTCTCTTTGCGGAGAAACAGGCATGAAGCTCTACATCACCGGCCCGGTGGGAGCCGGCAAGACCACTCTCGCCCGAAGAATCGGGGAAGTGCTGGACATCCCTCGATTTGAGCTGGACGCGGTAGTCTACGAGCCGGACCCGGACGACCCGGGGGATAACCGGAAGCGTCCGGCAGGGGAGCGGGACGCCCTGTTCGCGGAAATCCTTGCCCGGGAAAGCTGGGTGATGGAGGACGCGGGGAGGCCCTGTTTTGTCCGCGGCATGGCGGAGGCCGACCGGGTGGTCCTGCTCGAGCCCCCGCCCCTTGTCCGGGATTTCCGCATTCTGCGGCGGTGGCTGCGGCAGCGCGCCGGGCGGGAAGCGTGCCGTTACCGCCCGGATTTTGCCATGCTCCGGCAGATGTTTTGCTGGCGGCGGGATTACGACAGCGGAAGGGATGATCTGAAAGAGCGGCTCGCGCCGTTCGCGGACAAGCTGACGGTGCTCCGCACCGGACAGGACGTCCGGGACTTCCTGCGGGAAGCGCGATAGTTTCTTACATTTTTCTTACATTGGAGGGGAATCCCTTGCAGGCGCCGGCGCGCCGGGCTATCATGAAAGAAACATGGCATCCGCCGGATGCCGAAAGGAGTGTCCTTCCATGTCTTTTTCCAGAAAATGCCTGCCCGTCGTGTTGTGCGCCTGCCTGCTGGCCCTGCCGGCCTGCGGCAATGCGGAGAATTCCGCAGCGGAGCTATCCGCACCGGAATCTTCCGTACCGGAACCATCCGCGCCGGCCTCCTCCGCACCGGCGGAATCCGGCGCGGCAGCCGCGGTACCCTCCTTCACCTTTACCGGGGAGGAGCTTCTCCCCGGCGGGAAGCCTGCGATGGACGGGGGCGCGCAGCCGGCTGTTTTCTACTATAACGAAGCATTCAGCCTTAAGGCCACCTATCCCGACGCCCGCTGCCGCGACCTTTCCGGCGTGGACTTTTCAGGCAGCCCGGACAAGCTGCTTTACACGACCTTTGACAGCAAAACCGTCTGGTCGGACAATCTGCCTGATGGCTTTGACCCCCGGCAGATCCTCGGCCGGAACCGCAACCCCGGATTGGGCGTCCGCTCCCTCCACGAGCAGGGCGTTACCGGCAAAGGGGTGAACGTCGGCATCGTCGACGACCGGCTTCTCACCGATCACGTCGAGTACAAAGACCGGCTCAAAATGCACAAAAATTTTAGCACATCGGAGTATGAATACGCAATGGAAGCTTCCATGCACGGCCCGGCGGTGGCCTCCATCGCTCTGGGTAGCACCGTCGGGGTCGCGCCGGAGGCGAACCTTTACTATGCCGCCTACGATTTCCAGAAAGCACTTGGCGAGAACGGAGAAAGCCTCGCCCCGTTTATCGAGGGCCTGACCTACCTGCTGGACTTAAACGAGCTCCTTCCCGAGGAGGACAAGCTGGACGTTATCTCCATCTCCAAAGGCTGGGAATTTGGGGTCGAGGAAGGCGTGGAGGAAATGGACGCGCTGGTGGAGCGGGCAGACGGGGAAGGAATTCTCGTAGTCACCTGCGCGATCGAGTCGATGGAAGAGCAGTGCGGCTTTTCCCTGAACGGCGCTTCCCGCGATCCCCTTTCCGACCCGGACGACCGCTCGGTTTACTGTGTGGGGCGGTATTCCTCCACTTCGAACGGGCTGGCTGCGCCGATGGATTTTCGGGGGTTCGCCTCCCCCACCGGGCCGGAAGATTATGTGAACTATGGAAGGGGCGGCTATAGCTGGACCGCCCCCTATGTGGCCGGCGTCTATGCTCTGGCCAAGCAGGTCAAACCGGAGATCACGCCGGAGGAATTTTGCAGTCTGGCAATAGAGACTTCCTCCAGTATTCGTCACGAGACCCGGCAAATCGGCGGCAAGCCCACCGTGTCGATTCTCTACAACCTCATCGACCCGCCCGCGCTGATCGCGGCGCTGCGGCAGGAATAGGAGCGGAATTTTATGACAGATGTGCGGGAATTCCTGCGGGTGCTGGAAAATAAGCGGCCCGGCCGGGCGGTCGGGTTCGAATACGCCTGGGAGCGGCCGCTGGCCGAGCAGCTCCTCTGGCGGCGGGGGGAGAGCCTCTGGGCGGGGGAGGAGGCGCGGGTGCGCGCCCTCTGCGAGACGGCGCTCCGCTGCGGGCTGGACTGCGCCGCGGTCGAGCTGCGGGAGGAGGACGGCCGTTTCCCCGGCCTTTCGGCCATCCCGGACGGCATCCCGGCGGCGGCCGGACAGACGGCGGGACTTTTCGAGAGCGGCGGAAGCCTGTCCGCCCACCGGGCGGCCCTGCGCGGGCTGGCGGAGCATCCGGCGGTCTGCGCTGTCCTCATCCGCGACCGGGGCGAGGCGGTGCCGGACCGGCCATCCTTCCGGCGGGCGGCGCGGGAGCTGACCGCAGAGGTTCACGCGGCGGGCAAGCCCTGCATCTGGGCCGACTGCGGGGAAAAACCCGTCCCCCTCGAATGGGCGGCGGGCTGCGGCTTTGACGGGGTGCACCTCACCGCCGCCTATTCCGGCGGCACGGCGGAGTTCTGGAAGGAATACGGCGGGGCGTTTGCCATTCTGGGCGGAACCGAGCTGGATTTCCTCTGCGAAGCCAAGCCGCGGGACATCCTCGCGCACTGCGCGGCCCTTCAGGCGCTGACCGGCAACCGCGGCTTCGCCTACGGGACGGGCAATCCCTGGGGGAGGCCGGTGCCGTATCTCTCCTACATCTCGACCCTGACGGCGCTGCGGCGGGGCGGGGCTTAAGGATGCCGGAAGCGGTTGACAGGTCCTGTGGGATTGTGTAGAATGAAGGTGGAAGCATCGGTTTCTTTTCCATGAAAGGGGGAATTGACATGAAGAAAGCACTGGCCATCCTGTCCGGCCTCCTGCTGGCGGCGAGCCTGTCCTCCCCGGTTTCCGCGGCGTGTGAGGTTATGGAGCTTTCGGCGGTGGATGGCGTGACGGTGGCCGCTTACACCATCACGGAGTATAACGCCGTCTCCAGGCACAACCCTGTCCTGACCATGACGCTCAGGGCGGGAGAGACCCGCGTGATTCCCAACGCCCGGCAAGCTCCCCCGTCCCTGCCGTTTCGGGTGGAAACCGGCCTCGGGGTGGACGCGGAGAAGGTGGAGGCCGCGATTGCGGAGCAGATTGCGCCCCGAAACCTTCAGGAGAAGATGACTTTTACAGCGTCCTGCTGGGGCCCGCCGGTTGACAGCGGGTACACGGCGCGGGCCTTTTACGAGGCGGATGCCTGTGACCGGATTGAAATCCACACCGACGAGGTGCGGACCTACCGCGTTTACCGGCTGGTGGATGGGGAGAAGGTCTACCACCGTTCGGAAAGCAGGATCGAGCGGCACGTCTATGAGGGAATGATGCCGAAGCGAATCGAGTATTCGGTGGATTTGAGGTGAGCACCGGCGCAGCCTCCCGCGCCATTTTGCCGCGGCGGTTTTTCCGCCGCCTTCTTTATTTCCGCAGAATTTCCGCAAAATCCGCCACCCGGAGGTAAAGATCCGGCACTGACAGACCGCCTCCTTTCTGATAAAATAAGGGTAAACAAACCGAAAAGGAGTGGTTTTCATGATCCGGCTGAACCGGGAAACTTTGCGGGACAAAATTTACGCCTGCTGGATTGGCAAGAACATCGGCGGCACGATGGGCACCCCCTACGAGGGGCGGCGGGAGCTGATGGACATTCAGGGATTCGCGACCCCGGCCGGCGTCGCGCTGCCCAACGACGACCTCGACCTGCAGCTCGCCTGGCTGCTGGCGATGGAGCAGCACGGGCCCTGGCAGCTCGACGCGCAGATTCTGGGCGAGTACTGGGTCTCCTACGTCGTCCCCCACTGGAACGAGTACGGCATCGGCAAGGGCAACCTGAAGGCCGGGCTGCTGCCGCCGCTGGCAGGCGAGTACCAGAACAACTGGAAGCACTCCAACGGCGCGTGGATCCGGTCGGAGATCTGGGCCTGCCTTGCCCCGGGCTGCCCCGACGCGGCCATCCGCTACGCGCTGGAGGACGCGAGCGTCGACCACGGGATGGGCGAGGGCACCTACGCCGAATTCTTTACCGCGGCGGTCGAGAGCGCGGCCTTTGTCGAAAAGGATTTCCGAAAACTGGTGGACATCGGCCTGTCCAAGATTCCGGCGGACTGCCGGGTCGCCCGGAGCGTGCGCATCGCGATGAACGCCTACGACAGCGGCATCGGCTGGCGGGAGGCGCGGCAGAAGCTGGTGGAGGACAGCGCCGACCTCGGCTGGTTCCAGGCCCCGGCAAACCTGGGCTTCGTCATTCTGGGGATGC
>CALXIG010000139.1 GCA_944388305.1 uncultured Clostridia bacterium | reverse complement strand
CGTCACCGGCCACGGCAACCACTACTGCGACATGCTTGTCAAAACCCCGAAGGCAGGCCAGGAAATCTCCATTGACCTCGAGTTCTATGCCGGGCACTACGTCATGGGTATGATGCCGCTCGAAGTCTATCCCCACTCCGATTTCCGCTTCCCCTTCGACTCGCTCGACCTCTGCACCAAAAACGAACGGATCGCCAACTTTTACTTCAACCTCCGGGTGCTCAATGAACTGATTGAGGTGCTCGATGAAAAGAGTTACCGCCGCGCTGAGCTGGTCAATACCATGCTCGAGCTGCATGAGGTGCTCTACTATGATCCCGCCTGCGTCAGCCGGGAGGATTTCTATGCCGCCCTCGACCAGGGGCAGAAAATCATGGCGCCCGCCCTCGCGCGGCACAACAGCTCGACCGCCCCGTCTGTCGGAATCATCGGCCACTCCCACATGGATACCGCCTGGCTTTGGCATGTCGGCGAGACGATCAAAAAATGCGCCCGCACCTACTCCAATCAGCTGAACCTGATGGAGCAGTATCCCGAATACAAATTCATCCAGAGCTCTGCCTATCACGGTGAAATGATCCGCGAGCACTATCCCGAGCTGTTTGAGCGCATCCGCCAGAAAGTGCTGGAGGGCCGCTACGAGCCCAACGGCGGCGTCTGGGTCGAATGCGACTGCAACATCACCTCCGGCGAGTCGATGATCCGCCAGTTCCTCTGGGGACAGCGCTTCACCCGCAAATACTTCGGCTACACCTCCGACGCCTTCTGGCTGCCGGACACCTTCGGCTACTCGGCCGCCATCCCGCAGATCATGCAGGGCTGCGGCGTCAAGTACTTCCTCACCACCAAGATGGCCTGGAACGACACCAACCAGTTCCCCTATGACACTTTCTACTGGAAGGGAATCGACGGCACCAGTGTCTTCGCCCATCTCAACAAGACCCACGTCTGGCCGGCGCCCAAGGACTTCTACCAGTATGTTTACGACGTCAAGAGCCCCGACGCCATCCGTCAGAAGCACGTCGCCAACCGCAAGCTCATCTCCTACGGCTTCGGAGACGGCGGCGGCGGCCCGCAGTTTGAGATGATCGAGATCGCCCGCCGCTGCCGCGACCTTGAAGGCTGCCCCAAGGCGGAGCACACCACCGTCAGCCACTTCATGAGCGAGCTGGAGCGGTCGGTCAAAAATCCCGACACTTACAACGGCGAGCTGTACCTCGAACTGCACCGCGGCACCCTCACCAACCAGCACCAGATCAAGCGCAACAACCGCCTTTCGGAGATCGCGCTGCACAACCTGGAGTATCTGACCGTTTACAACGCGGTGGAAAACCACGAGACCGCCTCGGACGAGGCGTTCCGCGACCTGCAGTGCACCCTGCTGGTCAACCAGTTCCACGACATCCTGCCCGGCACCTGCATCCCGCGGGCGCACAAGGAATCCCTCGCCCAGACCGGTGAGCTGCTGGAGAAATCCGCGGCCCTCATCCGCAGAGCTGCCGCTCCTGCACGGGCGGAGGAGCAGATCACCGTCATCAATCCGACCTCCTTCCCGCGCAATGAGGTCATCTATATCGACTATGTCCCCGGTATGCGGGTCAAAGGCGACTACCTCCAGCAGATCACCGACACCCTGCAGGACGGCCGCAAGCTCGCCGTCGCCGGTGTGGAAATTCCGCCCTACGGCAGCGTCGTCCTCACCCTTGAGCCGGGCAGCCTCGACGGCCGCTCCCCCTTCGGCATCAGCGGGCGCGATCTGGTCACCCCCTTTGCGCAGGTGACCTTTGACGAGCGCGGTTTCATGAAGTCCTTTATCGACACTGAAGCCAACCGCGAGCTGGCCGGTCCCGGATACCCCCTCAACACCTTCCTCATCGCCGAGGATCTCCCCGCCGAGTGGGATAACTGGGACGTCGACGCCGACCTTCAGCTCAAGTTTAAGGACAGCGTCCAGTTCATCGCCTCCGAGGTGGTTTCCAAAGGTGCGGTCGAGCTGCGCATCCGCAACCGCTACCAGCTCACCGAAAAATCCAAGCTGGTCCAGGACGTTATCTTCTACGCCTCCTCCCCGCTGGTGAAATTTGAGACCATGATCGACTGGCAGGACGACCATCGCTTCCTGAAGACTGCATTTGACACCAGCATCTTCAGCGATTTTGTCCGGCAGGAGATCCAGTTCGGCTACCTCAAGCGGCCGACCACCCGCAACAACGATGTGGATAAGGCGAAGTTTGAGGTTCTGAACCACAAGTATACCGACCTCTCCGAGCCGCGCTACGGCGTCTCCATCCTCAACGACTCCAAGTACGGGATCTCGGCCTACGAGGGACAGCTCCGCCTCTCGCTGCACAAAGGCGGCCTGCGGCCGGACTTCAACGGCGACAAGGGCGAACACTACTGCGAGTACGGCTTCCTGCCGCACTGCGGCGGCTTCTCGGCCGAATCGGTCATCGCGCCGGCCTATGCCTTTAACTACAAGCCCATCATCCTGCCCGGTTCCCGCAAGATGGCCTCCCTGCTCCAGAGCGGCGCCTCCAACGTCGTGATCGAGACGGTGAAGCCCTGTGAGGACAGTGCGCACGCTTTCATCGTCCGCGTGTACGAGGCAGAGGGCGCCTACACCCACACCGACCTCCGGCTCGGCTTCGCGCCCAAGGCGGTCGAGCTGACCAACATGCTTGAAGAAAAGGTGCAGGAACTTCCCGCCGCCGGCTCGGTGAAGCTGACCTTCCGCCCGTTTGAGATCAAGACGCTGAAAATTACCTACTGATTTTTTGCGGCGGATTTTTCAAAAAAATACGAAAAATCTGCCGCACCCCCTTTACAAACCGCAAAGAATCGTGTATAATAATGAAGTCGGTTTCAGTACCGGCTTCATGCGGACGTAGTTTAATGGCAGAGCTCCAGCTTCCCAAGCTGGTAACGCGGGTTCGATTCCCGTCGTCCGCTCCAAAGCAAACCCCCGTAGTTACGGCATTTGTCGGAGCTTCGGGGGTTTTTGTTTTATAAAATTTTGTGCTATACGACACTACTACGACATTTGTACCGAATAAAAATTTCGTTCCAGTTTTACGGCTAAGTTTGGATTATTTCACTACCGCCCAATAATACCTTCCCAGCTTGTTCCCTTTTGCGTCCTTGTCATCCAGAAACGCCTTTGCCATTTCGACGTAGAAGTCAACAGTGCTGGCGTTGTGCTTCTTGGCAACCGGCGCATAATCACTGAACATCATGTTCATAGCGGCCCAAAATTCAAGCGGATCACAGTCAACATTTTTTTGCGCCATCAGCTGCTTTGTCTGGTCCATTGACCAGTGAGGCCCCCTGCTTCCGTCTGCGTTTTGTAAACGCTCCATCCAGTGACGGGTTGTCTCCATGTCCAGCGCTTTATCCAGATCGGGCATTCCCGCCGCCTCCGCAGCCTGATGCCATTCGTCATCGTCACCTCGGCCGGACCAGCTTTCCATTTCCTGCCTGCGGGGATCCCGGCTGTACCGGTCTGCCTGACGGCTGCCGCGCTCCATCCGGTCACCCTCCCGGCCGTATCTCTGGCCGTAATCGTGGTCATGTTCCCAGTTGTAATCCATGCGTCCCGCCCGGTCATAGTCCATGCCTGAGCGGTACTGTCCCCTGAAATCGCCGCGTTCCGTATTCTGGTAAGAGTCCTTCCCGGTATTTCCGCGGTTCATCAGCATCATTTTCGCTACCTTGTTCATCGTTTTCCCTCCTGTCAGGCTGTCGGAGTTTCCGGAGCCGTTCCGTCAATGCTGGTCAGATTGTTGCTGGGTGAGCAGCAGGGCTGCCCGAGCATCCGGAAACTGCCGCCGGTGGCGTTGGTCACGACGCACACCGCGTATCTGGTCCGGGTGCGGATGCCGCAGGCCGTCACCTGCGCGCAGTTGCGCTTTGTGAGCGGATACAGGGCGGTCCCCGCACCGACGGTAATGACAACCGGCGCATTGAGGGTCGTGGTGTCCGGAATTGCCTGGGCCACTACAATGCAGTATTTTTCCCCGTTGTTGTAGCTTCCCGCCGGAATATTGATGACCAGATTTGTCCCGTTATAGGAAACGGAATTGGACAAAACCAGCTTATCACAAAGTCTGCATACAGGCTTACAAGCCATAATTGTGCCTCCTTAAAATCAAGGGGCAGCCCGCGTTGGAGCCGCCCCGAAATGTGTCACCCTGTTCGGGGAAGAAACAACTGTTTAGCACCCGCAGGAATTGCAGCCGCAGCTGTTGTAGCCGTTATACCCGCTGCCGTAGCAGCAGTTGGGATTGGGAACAACGTAGGCGGGCACCGGGCAGTCGCGGCCTAGACGGCGGATCAGCTCGGCGGTCTGCGCCTCCTGATTGGCCGTAATAAAGGCGTTCTGCGCGGTCTGAGACGCCTGGAATTTAAGTGCCTGGTTCTCAGCGGTCAGGCTGGAAATCTTGTCCTGGGTCAGGAAGTCGAGGATCGCGCGGGTGTTGGCGTTGTTGTTGTCCAGAATGTCGCGGGTGGTGTTCTGGATGGTGTTCTGGATGGCGCAGGTGTTGGTAGCCATATTGTAATTGACGCCGTCGATCGCCCGCTGGGTCTCGCAGCAGCAGGAAGAAAGCTGGGAAGCCAGCGCGTTAAAGCCCGCCTGCGTGTTATAGCCCAGCTGGCACACCGCGTTGTCTACGCCATGAAAACCGTTCATGAGAGTGGTGTTCATGTTGTAGAAGCCGTCGCAAAGGCCCTGCTGGATGCCGCGCACCGCGTTGTCCAGACCGTTGAAGTTGAAGGATTCGGTGATGTCGGCGCGGGTGGCGTAGCCCTGGCCTGCGGGGGTGTTGATGCCGCCGCCTCCAAAGCCGCCCCAGCCGCCGTTGCCCCAGCCGAAGATCATGCCGAGGATGATGACGGCCCAGATGCCTTCGCCGAAGAAGCTGCCGAAGCCGCCGCCGCAGTTGTTGTTGCTGTCCTGTCCGAGCGCATAGCCCAGAGCCATTTCGTCTGCCATAAAAAAATCTCCTTTATCAGTTTATTCACATCGGAATTTCTTCCGTATGCGTCCTGGTATCCCGTTTTTCGTCAAGATACGGTTGAAACTGATAAAAGAGAAAGTATTGTTTCGATTATTTCCCGTCCGGGAGGTTCATCCCCATCTGCCGGGCGATTTCCTCCACCGAGGTACCGCGCTCCTTCGCCATGTTTTCGGCGACCTGCCGAAGCTCCCGGGGGCTTTTTCCCTGGATGAGCCTCATCGCCTGGGCTGCGCGGGGGTCCCTCCCCGCCATCTGGGAGAGCATCTGCATGGGGTTCCCGCCGGAGCGGGCCAGCTGCATCAGCGCCATAAAGGGATTACTGTTCATCGGGTTCATTCTTCCTTACCGCCTTTCCCGCGGGCTTTTTCAGCCGCTCGACCTCGGTTTTGAGGTTGTCCAGATCATCCTTGAGCTGCAAGAGGTCATTCAGCGGCGCAAAGGCCGCCTGTTCCGCCGGGCGCTGATCCTGTTGGGGCTGGGCGCGGAATTCCAGCATATCCGCTGCGCCGGTATTGGGGTTGAACTTTTTGAGATAGATCACCCCATGCGCCAAATCCGGGAAAAACATGGGGCTGCCCATGAAATCGACCGGAACGCCCAGCGCCTCCTCCCGGCTCGCGACCGGGCGGCAGTAGAAGGCAGGCGGATTGCCCTGCTGCGGCTGGGTTGGAGCCTGTACCGGCTGCACCGGCTGCATTGCCTGCGGCACCTGCTGGTATCCCTGCGCATCGTTTCTCGGCGCAAAGGGCTGAATGGGGTTGTAGTTCCCGTAAGCCGGGTATCCGTAGTTCATATGTACACGTCCTTATTCTCAATTCAGAGGGCGCGGGTCCCGGCGACGTGTACCGGTCTCCCGCCCTCTATTACCAGTGTAAAAGAAAAAGCCCCTTTTGTCCGGCACAAAAAGGGCAATAAAAGTATAATGGGGTGGTTATCTATGCTTTCGGATTTTTACGGCAGAGGCGATGAGAAACGCGCCGGAAACCGCCGCCAATCCGGCTGCCAGCAGCTTGAGATTCCGGTTTTCCCGTTTCAGCCGCTGGATGAGGTTATAGTACAGGCGTTCGAGTGCTTCGGCCATTTCACTTATCCTCCTTGCCATAGCGTTTGAGGATTATCAGCTCGGCGGAGAGCATCATCCCGAAGTCGGAAACCGTCCGCAGGCGCTCGGCTTCGTTCTGGGAAGCGTATGGGATACCATGCGTCTCCTGGATGAATTCGAGCATCGTATCCAGCGCGGAGACTTTGCGGCGGATGTCGGCGATGGCAGATTGCAGCTTGTCCTTTCCCGGCTCAGCGGCGGAAGGGGCCGGGAGGGCAGGGAGCTTTGCCGGTTTTTCGCCCGTTTTTTTCTGCCACAGCGCCCCCAGTGGCTTCATCAGTTTTTCAAATCCCTCCCGTGTAAGCAGGGTAACATGGTTGATTCTATTGAAATAATCGGCGTTTTCCGCCTTGAACTCCCACAGCTCCTGTTTC
>CALXIG010000138.1 GCA_944388305.1 uncultured Clostridia bacterium | reverse complement strand
GGTCTATGGCGCTCATCAGAATAATGGCAAAGGGTGCGACAGGCTCCAGATAGCTGAGGCGGTGGAAAAGGACGATGGCGCCGCCCAGAAGGAGGCCGCACATCCATTTTCCGGCGGCGGATTCGATCTCTCCGTTGTCCATCGCCGCGACAAACAGAATGGCGAACAGCGTGACGCCGGAGGTCAGCTCCATCAGGACGGATACAAGACGGCTGCCGTTAATGCGCGGAAAGTACCAGGCGGCCAGCGCGATGACCGCAAAGGAGGCCAGCGGGATCTGCCAGTGAATCGTCCGGCGGACCGCCAGGTAGAGGCCGCAGCAGAGCAGGACGGCCACGCAGGTCGTCCCCATCGGGCCGGGAAAGCTGCCCATCAGCGCGTCGAGCAGCCCCAGATTCGTGCTCCCGCCCAGCATCAGCCTCCGGGCCGGGGAGTCGTAAAGCGGAACGTCCACCGACGGCGTGAGGGGGAGCTTCTGAAACATCTGCGGATAGCGGGTGGTGAGATCCCTCCAGCACAGCACCGAGAAGGCAAAGGCGGTCAGGCCGGGGTGAAAGAGGGTGTTGTAGTGTCCGCCGAAAGGATGGCGGACCACCACGATGGCAAACAGGGCGCCGAAAGCGGCCAGCCAGTAGGGCGCTGTGGCCGGGAGCATCAGCACATAGGTCAATCCGATGACGAGCGGCGCGAAATCGCAGCGGCTCCACCAGCGCCTTCCCTGCAGCAGAAGACAGAGGTAATCTGCGGCCGCGGCGGTCAAAACCGCGATGGCCGCCAGTACCAGCGGACGCGGACCGTAGTAGTACACTGCCATCAGCAGGAGCGGCAGGAGGGTGAGTGTGGTGTCGATCATCTGCCGGCGGAATTTTTCATAGGAAAGCACGCACTCCACATCCTTTACCGGGGAATAGGCTGCCGGAGAGAGGCGACCGCAGCTGCGGCGTCCTCCGCGCCGAAAAGGAAACTGCCGGAAACGAGAATGTCCGCACCCGCATCCCGGCAGAGGGCGGCAGTTTTCGCATTGATGCCGCCGTCGACATTGATGGGCAGGCCGGGCGCCCGCCCGCGCAGCGCGCGGATCCTGTCCGGCGTGTCCGAAAGAAAGGACTGGCCGCCGAAGCCCGGCTCCACACTCATGATGAGCGCCAGATCCAGGGTGTCCAGAAAGGGAAAGAGCGCCTCGACCGGAGTGCCCGGACGGACGGAGAGTCCCGCCTGCCTGCCTGCGGCGTGGATGGCCGCGATGGTTTCGGCGGGGTCAGAATTGCTTTCCAGATGGAAGGTAATCATGTCGGCGCCCGCTTCGGCAAAAGCCGGGACATAACGGAGCGGGTCCGCGATCATCAGATGAAGGTCAAAGGGGAGGGAGGTCGCCCTGCGAATGGAGGCGATCACCGGCAGTCCGAAGGAGATGTTGGGCACGAAGACGCCGTCCATCACGTCGAGGTGGAGCATGTCGGCGCCGGCGCGCTCCATGCGGGCCAGCTCGCGGTCCAGACAGGTGAAATCCGCTGCCAGAAGGGAAGGAGAGATCCGGATTCGATTCAAAATGGGGTACCTCCGATTGCAAAATTTCGGCGGAATGGGAAAGTTTTCCGCATACATCTTTATTGTACTTGATTTTTCGGCATCCGTCAACCGGTTTTGACAAGAAAGGCGGCCGGTCCGGCGGGGCAATTTTTGTCAAAACACCTGTTCACAGCGCGGATTCTGTGGTATACTGATACCAAAGTGGGCGGTGTCCCCGATTTTTTCCACAGGAGGTCTCTTATGCACAGAATTTTTTGGAAATTTTTCCCGCTTCTGGCCGCCGCGGCCCTGCTTTGCAGTTCCTGCCTGTTTGTCGAGGTGGGAGAAGGTGCCGCGCCGGTTTCTTCGACGGCCGCCGTCTCCTCCGAGCCGGTTTCCTCCGTTCCGCAGCCGGAGCCGGCCCCGCCGCCCTCCGAACCGGAGATTCCGGAGCCCGCTGTCGTGCGGCTCAAGGCGGTGGGGGACAACCTCATCCACAGCTCGATTTACGAACAGGCCAACGCCCGCGCGGGCGGCGAGGGATACGACTACGATTACGCCTACGAGAATGTGAAGGATCTTTTTTTGGACGCAGATATCTCCTCCATCAATCAGGAGAGCATCATTGCGCCGGAATTCCCGCCCTCCACCTACCCGATGTTCAACGCCACCCCGGAGCTCGGCGATCTGATGCTCGAGCTGGGTTTTGACGTCTTCAATCTCGCCAACAACCACTGCCTCGACAAGGGGGAGGCGGGGGTCTTCTCCTCGCTCGACTACTGGGCGGAGCGGCCGCAGGCGGTGACCACCGGCGTCTACCGCGACGGGGAGGATTACGAAAATATCCGCACCATCGAAGCGCAGGGCGCCGTCTTCAGTTTTATCGGCGTCACCGAGCTGACCAACGGTCTCTCCCTCCCGGCCGGGTCGGAAGCGGTCATCCTGCTGGGCGCGGAGGAGGAAAAGATCGAGGCGCGCGTCAAGGCGGCGAAGGAGATTTCCGACGTCTGCGTCGTCAACATCCACTGGGGCAACGAGTACACCCACACTCCGACCGACCGCCAGCGCTACCTCGCGCAGAAACTGTCCGAATGGGGGGCCGACATTATTATAGGCCACCATCCGCACGTCATTCAGCCCATCGAATATATCGAACGGGAAGACGGCTCCCGGACGCTGGTCGCCTACTCGCTGGGCAACTTCATCTCCGCTCAGGACCGCGCCGCGCGGATGATCGGCGGGATGCTCGATCTCGACGTGACGGTGGATTTTGAGACGGGCAAGACGGAGATCACCCGCTGCGAGTTTGTGCCCATTATCACCCACTACGACCGGGGATTCCGAAACAACCGGCTCTACGCCTTCGCGGACTACACCGAGGAACTGGCCGCCGCCCACGGGGTGCGGGCCTACTCACCCGAATTTTCCCTCGACTACATCCGCCAGACGGTGGAAAGCGTGATCGGCGCGGAATTTCTGGGCGCGTGACCGGCGTCCGGACACGCCGCCTTAAAAATTCTAAAAAAATTAAAGAATAATTGCCGGTTCTCTACTTGAAATGGCACAGAAAATGCAGTATAATCAAAAAGAATCCGTGAGATTTTCGCACAGGAAGGGAGAATGGAAATGGAAAAGAGACTGTACAAAGACACCGGACTGCAGGTATCCCTGCTGGGTATGGGCTGTATGCGCCTGCCCAAAATCGACCCGGATAAGAACGACATTGACTATGAAAAGGCGCAGGAGATCATCGACTACGCCTACGCCCACGGCGTCAATTATTTTGACACCGCCTACGGCTATCACGGCGGCGAATCGGAGACTTTCGTCGGCCACGCGCTGAAAAAATATCCCCGCGAGAGCTTCTGCCTCGCCTCCAAGATGCCCATCTGGTGCTGCGAGAAGCCGGAGGATGTTGAAAAAATCTTCAACGAACAGCTGAAAAAGTGCCAGACCGAGTATTTTGACTTCTACCTGCTCCATTCCCAGAGCGCGGCGAATTTTAAGAAATGCCAGGAATTCGGCGTCTACGAATTCCTCTCCAAAATGAAGGAAGAGGGCAAGATCCGCCGGCTGGGCTTCTCCTTCCACGACAAGCCCGAGGTGTTGCGCCATATCTGCGAGACCTACTCCTGGGATTTCGCGCAGATCCAGCTCAACTACCTCGACTGGGAGATGCAGGACGCCAAACAGCAGTACGAGATCCTCACCGAATTCGGCATTCCGGTTGTCGTGATGGAACCGGTCCGCGGCGGCGCGCTCGCCCATCTGTGCGACGAGTCCGACGCCCTCTTCAAAGCCGCCCGCCCGGATAAGAGCGTCGCCTCCTGGGCGATCCGCTACGCGGCGAGCCTGCCGAACGTCCTCACCGTCTTAAGCGGCATGTCCACCATGGAGCAGATTGCCGACAACGTCGCCACCATGACCGGATTTGAGCCGCTGACCGACGCGGACCGCGCCGTCATCGAGCAGGCGGTCGCCGTCTTCCGCGAGAAGAAGACCATCCCCTGCACCGCCTGCCGCTACTGCATGGACTGCCC
>CALXIG010000137.1 GCA_944388305.1 uncultured Clostridia bacterium | reverse complement strand
TTTACATCCTCCCCGCGGCGGCCTACGCTTACCTGCTCCACGTCAAGAAAAACCCCGTCCAGCGGATGAGCGAGGCCTGCCGGCCCGTCCTGGGGAAATGGGTGGACCGCTGGCCGGGCAAGCTCGTCGACATCATCGCCATCGTCGGGCTGCTGGCCGGGACGGCGACGACCTTCTCCCTCGCGACGCCGCTGCTCTCCCAGGCCCTTTCGGAGATCACCGGCCTGCCGCAGAGCAACATCCTGACCATCGGCATTCTGGTGCTCATCGCGGTGGTCTTTACGCTGGCGGTTCTGTTCGGCATCAAGGGGATTTCCAGGCTCGCGAACATCTGTGTCGTCCTCTTCCTCTGCCTGGTGGCGATCTTTTTCTTCGGCGGGCCGATGCAGTATATCATTGAGAGCGGCGTCACCGGCCTGGGCGGAGTCGCGCAGAATTTCTTCTCCATGTCCACTTGGATGGACCCGCTGCGGCTCTCCTCCGCGGATGGGGTAAACGGCTTCCCGCAGACCTGGACCATCTTTTACTGGGCTTACTGGATCTCCTGGTCGGTCGCGACTCCCTTTTTCATCGCGCAGATCTCCGAAGGGCGCACGCTCCGCCAGACGATTCTCGGCTCCTATATCAGCGGCGTTTCAGCGACTTTCCTCGCCTTTATCGTTTTTGGCAACTACGGCCTTTTCCAGCAGGTGACGGGCAAGGTCGACGCAGCGGGGATGCTCGCGGCAGGCGACGCTCCGGCGACCGCCATCCTGTCGATTTTCGAGACCCTCCCCATCCCGAAGGTCGCGATGATTGTTCTCATCCTCGCGATGGTCGCCTTCTATGCCTCGACCTTTGACGCGATTACGGTGGTCATTTCCGACTACTGCCTCAAAAACCGCAAGGCGTCGGGCGAGCCGCCCCGCAAGCTCCGCATCTTCTGGTCGCTTGTCTTCATCATCCTGCCGGTCGCCCTGCTGTTCAGCGAGAGCACCCTCTCGATGCTCCAGACCCTCGCCATCTGCGCCGCGCTGCCCATTATGATTATCACCGGCATCATCATCGCCGGATTTATCCGGCAGCTGAGGCGGCACAAAGAGGGAACGCCTCCGGAAAAATAGCAGTCCGCCGCTCCCTCTCCGGGTATGCCCTGGGCCGGGGAGGGAGCGTGCAAATGAAAAAGTTTGGGATTTTTTTGAAAAAACACTTGCATTTTGCGGAAGACTGTGCTATAATATAAAAGTCGTCTGGGTGTGGCGCAGATGGTAGCGCGCTACCTTGGGGTGGTAGAGGCCGCTGGTTCGAATCCAGTCACTCAGACCAGGTTGGGCGGTCGGCTTTATTGCCGGCCGCTTTTTTGTTCTTTTTTGTTTTTTATCGGGTCCTGTGGAACTTTTGGAATGGTGAAACAGGGAACAAAGGCTTTGTCAAACTGCTATTGTTATAGAAGTTGGGGGAAGCAACATGGCGCTGAAAAACCCATTTGCGCTGCGGAAAACAGATCGCCGTATCCTGATGATCGGAGACCTTTCTCGAGCGCAGCGCGGAGAGGCTTGTGGTTGCATATGCCCGGTATGCGGGGCTGATCTTGTTGCAAGAATGGGGGAAGAACGAGTCTGGCACTTTGCTCATAAATCGGGGAGCATGTGCGACGAGGAGAAAGTGTACATAAATTCCCTGTACCAGCTTATGCTGGAAGCGCTAAAGGAACGCACACGTTTTTATTATCCGGGACAATATGGCCGGTTTCAGGAGAGTACGGGAAAAGAAGACTTCTCGAATACGTCGCGCCCCGGGTACGAGACCATAATTAAAGAAGGTAATTTTGAGGTGGAATCCTCAGAAATCAAGAGCGACAGCCAGGGTCTCGCAGAAGCTCTGATTTTTACTGCCCGAAAGGGTTATAAGCTCGCCGTTGTGCTTGTGCCTCCGGCTACAGCCTGTAAAAATTCCTGTCCCAGGGCGGTAGATGAAATCGCAACGATTGTGATTCAGATGCCAAAAGATTTGAACCGGAAAACATCGGATGAACTTAAGGATATTTTGCTCCGTGGGATAGAGGATAAGGGGTGGCTCAGCAGCCGGAAAATTGACAAATGGCGGCAGCAGTGTCAAAAGAAGCGTGATGAATGGTGTAAACAACACCCGGAAATGCAACGAGGCAATCCCGATGTAATCCGTGAAATAAACCAGTGGGTAGAAGATGTCCTGCGATTCAAACAGGAAAAATAGGACGGCAGATCGAGATTGAAATCTGCCCAGGATGGCGCAGCCTGCCGCGCCGTCAATGTCCAGCCCGGTCACGGGCGCCCGCCACCGGGTGGGAAACGTCTGAACAGATCCCGTTAGGTCTTGGAAGGGATCTGCCCAGGCGCTTTTTTTCTATATCAAGGAGGATTTTTATGAAAAACGAACTGCTCCGCTCGGCTGTCCGCTACATGTCCCGCAGTGTTCTGGGGATGATCGGGCTGTCCTGCTACATCCTTGCGGACACCTACTTTATCTCAGCCGCGCTGGGCGCGGACGGACTTGCCGCACTGAATATCGCCATTCCGGTCTACAGCCTGATCAGCGGTCTGGGCCTGATGATCGGCATCGGCGGCGCGACCCGCAGCTCCCTCGATGCCGGACATCCGGAGGAGCAAAACGCCGCTTTCACCGTTTCGCTGGCGGTGGGACTGGGGGTGGGGCTGTGCTTTGCGCTGGCTGGCGCGCTGGGCGCGGATGAGCTTGCCGGACTGCTCGGCGCGGACCCGGGCATCCACGCCTTTGCCGCGGACTACCTGCGGACGATCCTCTGCTTCGCGCCCTTTTTTATCTGCAACAACATCGGCATCGCCTTTGCCCGCAACGATGGCGCACCCGGCCGGGCAATGGCGGCCATGCTGGCCGGCAGCTTTTCCAACATCCTCCTGGACTGGGTGTTCATGTTTCCGTTCGGACTGGGAATGTTCGGCGCGGCCTTTGCGACCGGTCTGGCGCCGGTGATCGGCCTGCTGGTTATGGCGGGGCACTTCCGGAAGAGCAGCCTGCGGCCCTGCCGCTGCGGACGCTGGCTCCGGCGCAGCGGGGAGATGGTCCGGCTGGGCGCTTCCTCGCTGGTGATCGAGGTGTCGTCGGGGATTACGCTGCTCGCCTTCAATCTGCTCATCCTAAATATTGCGGGGAATACCGGGGTGGCGGCTTATGGAGTGGTCGCCAACCTTGCGCTGGTGGCGACGGCCATCTTCACCGGGCTTTCGCAGGGCGTCCAGCCGCTCGTCAGCCAGGCGGGCGGCAGAGGGGACCGGGCGCAGGCGGACATTCTGACCCGCTGGACGCTGGGCACTGCGCTGGCAGCGGCGGCGCTGATCAATCTGGCTGTGCTCCCCTGCGCGGGGGCGCTGGTTTCCGCCTTTAACGGGGCGGGGGATCCGGTTTTGCAGGAGATCGCGGTGAAGGGGCTGCGGCTTTATTTCCCCGGTTTTTTTGCGGCGGGGCTGAATATCGCGGCGGTTTCGCTGCTGGCAGCGTCCGGCAGGGGGCGGTCCTCCTTTCTGCTGTCGGTGGGGCGGGGCATTCTGCTGCTGGTCCCGGCGGCGGTGCTGCTTTCCCGGTTCTGGGGCATGGACGGGATCTGGCTGTCCTTTCTCTGCACCGAACTTCTCACCCTGGCGGCTTCCCTCGCGCTTCTGTTTCCGCGTGTTCGCCGCAGGCGCTGAGGCACCGCGGACACCTGCCGGAAGAGAAAAATCTCCCCTCTGCCATTTTGCGGCAGAAGGGAGATTTTTTGTCCGTCAGGAGCACCTATTTTCTTTCGGGGGGTCCTTTGCCGTTTCGCTCTGTTGAAGAAACTGCCGGTCAAATTCCTTTACGCTTTCCCGGTTCAAATCGTCGTCATAGATGTCCGATTCCCAGTACCGGCCGCCCTGCGCCCGGCGCAGATAGCCGGGGATCAGCTCCATCGCCATAAACG
>CALXIG010000136.1 GCA_944388305.1 uncultured Clostridia bacterium | reverse complement strand
CGGTGATGAACCGCTCCGAACCGGTGAGGGTCTGCTTGCGGATGTAATCGTCCGGCACCTGGCTCAGGAAAGAACGGGTGACCTCGATATAATAGCCGAAGACCCGGTTGTAGCTGACCCGCAGGTTTTTGATGCCGGTCCGCTCCCGTTCCCGCTCCTCGATCTGGGCGAGGTAGTCCTTGGCGTTCTTCTGCAAATCCTTATATTCGTCCAGATCGGCGCGGTAGCCGTGCCGGATATAGCCGCCGTCCTTGCGATTGACCGGTGCGTCCTCGTCGATGGAGGACTCGATAAGAACGCGCATCTCCTGGAGCGGGTCGAGTTTTTCGTAGAGGGCGGTGAGGAGGGTCGACTGAAAGTGAGAGGCCGCCTCCCGGACCCGCGGAAGATTGGCGGCGGTGTAGGCCAGAGAGAGCAGTTCCCGCGGCGTCACCGTCCCATAGACAACCTTTGTCATCAGCCGCTCGAGGTCGTGGACATTTTGCAGCGCCTCAATCAGCTCCGCCCGTTCGAGGGTCTTTC
Source organism: uncultured Clostridia bacterium (assembly GCA_944388305.1). Classification (GTDB taxonomy): domain Bacteria; phylum Bacillota; class Clostridia; order Oscillospirales; family Ruminococcaceae; genus Merdivicinus. The sequence goes on along the minus strand of CALXIG010000136.1, from coordinate 10,969 downwards.
CGGCCAGCTCGGCGACGGCGGCGTGGCGGCGGGTGATCTGAGGGATGGAGGCGAGCGGCTGTTCGAGGTACTTGCGCATCAGCCGCTTGCCCATCGCGGTGCAGGTTCGGTCGAGAACCCAGAGCAGCGAGCCGCGCTTTTCATGGGAGCGCAGCGTCTCGGTCAGCTCGAGGTTGCGGCGGGCGGTGATGTCGAGGGAGAGGAACTGCTCGTCACTGTAGCGGGTGAGGGTCCGCAGCCTGCGGGCGCCCGCCTTCTGGGTCTCCCGCAGGTAATTGACCAGCGCTGCAACCGCGTAGAGGGCGCGCACGCTGTTTTTGAGCTGCAAGTCCTCGAGATTCTGGGCGGAAAACTGGTCGAGCACCACCCGGACCGCCTGCCGCTGGTCGTACTCCGATTCCTCGACCGGGTCGACGACACATTGCAGGCGGCTCTGGATAAAGTTCCGCGCCTCGGTGCAGTCAAAAAAAGCGGGGTTGATGAGCAGCTCCTTGGGCGCATATTTGGAAAGCTCCCCGATGACACCGCGCTCGGAATCGGGGCCGTCGTACTGGGTAAACCGCACCTCGCCGGTCGAGACGTCGGCAAAGCAGGCGCCGTATCCGTCTGGGGTATAGTAGATACTGGCAAGGTAGTTGTTCTCCCCTTCCGGCAGCATACTCCCCTCGACGACGGTGCCGGGGGTGGTGATGCGGATGACCTCCCGCTTGACCACGCCTTTGGCCTCATATGGGGATTCCATCTGCTCACAGATGGCGACCTTGTACCCCTTTTCGACGAGTTTTTTGAGATAGACCTCGCAGGCGTGGTAGGGCACACCGCACATCGGCGCGCGCTCCTCCAGTCCGCAGTCACGCCCGGTCAGGGTGAGTTCGAGCTCCCGCGAAGCAGTGAGGGCGTCCTCAAAAAACATCTCGTAAAAATCGCCGATCCGGTAAAACAGGATATAATCCTGATACTGCGCCTTGATCTCCTTGTACTGCTGCATCATCGGAGAAAGCTTACCCAAGATTGCAACCTCCCTGGTTCATGATTTGGAAAAGGGCTGCGGCGATGCCGGCGCGGACGAAAAATCATCCGGCCGGGCCGCTGCAGCCCTCGCATACGGAAAAATCAGTGGCAGCCCCCGCAGGTCGCGCAGGAACCGGAGCAGCCCCCTTCGGGGATCTCGCAGGTGTCGGGGTCCTCGCCGTTGAGGCACATTGCAAAGATGGCGTTGACCTTCTGCATAAGCTCGTCGAGGTCCTGCTTGGCAATGTTGTATTCCATCATGTTGGCGTTTCCCATCACCTCGGTGTAGACCTGCTGAAGCTCCTCGTTGAGGCTTTGCAGTTTTTTCTCATCCTTGTTTTCCTTCTGCATCTCCTGGCTCATTTCCATCCGGAGAAGGTTGAAGCGGCCGATGCCGTCCTGGAGGGAGGTATCTCCATCGTTTGCCCTGCGGGCGGCGTCCACCCGCCGGTATTCGGCGGAGGCCTGAATCGCCTTGCCCATTTCTCTCGCCATCTGAATCAGATCCATTGTATTTTCCAGCCTTTCTTTTCAAGTTGATTTATCGCGCCGGACACTGCGCAGGCCGCGCGGCTCCGGGTACTGCCAAATTGAGGCGCATCAGAGCGCCCGCCGGATCTCGCCGGTCAGGTCGTGCTTCTCGGCCCGGACCACCTCGACCTCCAGAAACCGCCCGATGAGCGGTTCTTCTCCGGGAAAGTCGATCACCGCGTTGAATTCGGTCCGGCCGGTCAGGCCGAGCGGACTTTTCCCGTCGCAAAGCACCCGGAAGGTTTTCCCCACATAATTCCGGTAATGCTCCGCGCCGATTTTCCGCTGCGTGTCCAGAAGCATGGAAAACCAACGGGACTTCTCCTCCCTGGGGATGGGGTCGTCCATCCGGGCGGCGGCCGTCCCCTCGCGTTTGGAGTAAATAAAGGTGTAAAGGGAGGCGAATTTGACCTCCTTCACCAGCGCAAGGGTCTGGAGAAAATCCTCCTCCGTCTCGCCGGGAAAGCCGACAATGAGATCGGTGGTGAACATGACGCCGGGGATCCGCTCTCTCGCGTAGGCAATGAGCTCCTTGTACCACTCGACGGTGTAATGGCGGTTCATCAGCCGCAGGATCCGGTTGCTGCCGCTCTGGACGGGGAGGTAGATATGGCTGCACACCTTTTCGCATTCCGCGATGGTGTCAATGAGCTCCCTGGTGCAGTCCTTCGGGTGGGAGCTCATGAACCGCACCCAGAAGTCTCCGGGGATTTCGGCCACCTCCCGCAGAAGCCGCGGGAAGGAAGCTTCCGCTCCCAGGTCGTTTCCGTAGGAGTTGACGTTCTGCCCGAGGAGGGTGATCTCCCGGTAACCCTGTGCGGCAATCTCCCGCGCCTCCCGCAAAACATCCTCCGGCCGGCGGCTACGCTCCCGCCCGCGGACGAGGGGAACGACGCAGTAGGTGCAGAAATTGTTGCAGCCGTACATGATCGGCAGGCTCGCTCTGACGCCGGGGGTGCGGCGGACCGGCAGGCCCTCGGCGATCACCCCGTCCGACTCGTCAATCCGGAAGACCCGGTGGTCCCTTTCGAGGCAGTCCGCAAGAATTTCCGGAAACTGGTGCAGGCTGTGGGTGCCGAAGAGGAAATCGACCTGCGGGTAGCTCTTTTTGATCTTTCCAGCGATATGAGCCTGCTGGACCATGCAGCCGCAGAGTCCGATCAGCATCTCCGGGCGGCGCTTTTTGAGGTGGGAAAGCTCTCCGACATTGCCGAAGACCTTCACCTCGGCGTTTTCCCGCACCGCGCAGGTGTTGTAGAGGATGAGGTCGGCGTCGGCAGGGGTTTCGGTGAAGCCGAAGCCCATTTCGGCGAGCATTCCCATCAGCCGCTCGCCGTCCGCGGTGTTCTGCTGGCAGCCGTAGCTGTGCACCAGAGCGAGCAGGGTGTGCTCCCCGCCGAAGCGGTCCCGCAGAAGGCGGCGGCAAGCCGCTGTAAATTGCTGTTGTCTCTGAATTTCCTCAGGCGGAACAAACCGCCCGGAAGGCATATTTTTTTCGGCCAAATTGGCACCTCCGCAATGCGTTTCTCATGGGCATATACTAATATTTTACCACGCTTTTCCCCGAAAAGCAAGAGATTTTTCACTCGCGGGCCGCCTCCGGCGCGAGCGCCGCAAGCAATCCGGTGCAGCCCGCGCGGATCTCCCGCCAGGCCGTTTCGAAATCCCCCGTGTACCAGGGGTCGTCCACCTCGCCCGGATGGTTCGTAAAATCGAGAAGAAGCCGCAGCTTGCCCTCCAGGTCCCCGCCGCAGATGCGGCGCATGTTGCGCAGGTTCGCCCGATCCATCCCGACGAGAAGATCGAAACGGGCGTAATCCTCCCGGGCAAGCTGCCGCGCCGTCTTGCCCGTGCAGGAAAGGCCGTGCGCGGCGAGAAGGCGCTGCACCGGCGGGTAGACGGGGTTACCGAGTTCCTCTGTGCTGGTCGCAGCCGAGGCGATCAAAAAACTCTCCGAAAGTCCTGCCCGCTCCACCAGATCCTTCATCACAAATTCTGCCATCGGGCTGCGGCAGATGTTGCCGTGGCAAACAAAAAGCAGCCGGATCATCCCATTCCTCCCTCAAAATTCCGGTCCGGTATAACAACAAATCCGAACCCGCCGACCAAGCAGCGGATTCGGATCTGTGTACACTCTGGTGAGCCATCGGAGGCTCGAACTCCGGACCCTTTGATTAAAAGTCAAATGCTCTGCCAACTGAGCTAATGGCTCTTATGTCCGTTCCGCCCGGAGGCGCAACGATAAGAAAACAACCCGGCCCGCAGGTACAGGCCGGTATTGAGGCAAATGGTGAGCCATCGGAGGCTCGAACTCCGGACCCTTTGATTAAAAGTCAAATGCTCTGCCAACTGAGCTAATGGCTCATACACCGACATCCTCAACAGGTATCTATTATAACAAATCCCAGCATACTTGTCAACCGGTATTTTGATTTTTGACCAAAAAAATAATTCTATCCCGCCCTGTGCCGTCATTTTTTGGCAGAATTTCCGCCCGGGAGACGGACAGCCGTCTCCCAAAAGCGGAAGCCGGATTACAGGTCGTTGCGCACGAGGTCCTCGAGCGACTCCCCACGCACGATGAGGCGGGATTTTCCGTCCTTCACCATCACCACCGGCGGGACCCCGCGGCGGTTGTAGCGGGAAGCCATTGCGTAGTTGTATGCGCCGGTCGACAGGACGGCCAGCAGCTCACCTTCCCTCATCTCGGGCAGCGGGACATTCTCGCCCAGCAGATCTCCGCTCTCGCAGCACTTGCCAGCCACCGTATAGAGGCGGTCCGGCTGTTCCTCCGCCCGGCAGGCCGGGAGCATGTCGTATTTTGCCTGGTAGAGGATGTAGCGCGGGTTGTCCCCCATGCCGCCGTCCACCGCAAGATAGGAGCGAATGCCGGGAATCTCTTTGACCGGCCCGGTGGTGTAGAGGGTGGTGCCCGCCTCGCCCACAATCGAACGGCCCGGCTCGATGAGGACAAAGGGCATGGGAAGGCCCCGCTTCTGCGCCGTTTCCCGCACCGCGCGGGAGACCGGCCCCATATAGTCGCCGAAAGGAACCGGCTCATCCTCGGCGGTATAGCGGATGCCGAACCCTCCGCCGAGATTCAGATCGGAGAGCGCCGCGCCCGTCTCCGCTTTGATGTCGCCGAGGAATTCCACCATCACACGTGCAGCCTCAACGAAGGGCTCGACCTGGAAGATCTGGGAGCCGATGTGGCAGTGAATCCCCTGCAGCGCAATGTGGGGAAGGGAGAGGGCCGCCTTGACCCCCTCCATTGCCTCCCCGGTCTCAAGGGCGAGGCCGAATTTGGAGTCGATCTGTCCCGTGCGGATAAAGCTGTGGGTGTGGGCGTCGATGCCGGGCTTGATGCGCAGCAAAACCGGAGCCTTTCTGCCCATTTCCCCCGCGATCCGGTTCAGGCGGGAGAGCTCGGACAGGCTGTCGGCGACGATCCGGCCGGCCCCGTATTCCAGGGCCGCGCGCAGCTCCTCATCCGACTTGTTGTTGCCGTGGAAGCAGACCTTCTCCATCGGGAAGCCGGCGCATTTTGCGGTGTAGAGCTCACCGAGGGATACGACGTCCGCGCCCAGTCCCTCCTGCTCTGCGATGCGGTAAATTTCCTTGCAGCAGAACGCCTTGGAGGCGTAGCAGACCAGGCCCTGCCCGTAAAACTCCTCCATCGACGCGCGGAATGCCCGCATATTGCGCCGGATCACATCCTCCTCCATGACGTAGAGGGGGGTGCCGTACTCGGCCGCAAGGGCGGAAGCGGGGACGCCGCCGAGCTGCAATTCCCCATTTTTCACTGCAATGTTTCGTTTCATCAAGCATCATGCCTTTCTGGAGAAGATTGGGAAGAGAGAAGAAGCGTGCGTCATTCCGCGCTGTCCGGCGCTGCGCTTTCGCCAGGCGCGGAAATCTCTTCAATAATGCCGCGCAGGACGTCAACGCCCTCCCCCGTCTGGGCGGAAAAGGGGACGATGGTCAGCTGTTCCCCGCAGGGAAGCTCGTCCGCAATGGCGGCGAGGCGCTTTTCCCGCTCGGTTTTGTTCAGTTTGTCCGCCTTGGTGAGGACGACGACAAAGGGGCGCTCCGTCTCGATCAGGTAGTTTGCCATATCGCAGTCGAGGCGGGTCGGCGGATGGCGCATATCGACGAGGAGGAAGACGAGGCCGAGGTCCCGCTCATTGTCATTCAGATACCCCTCGATGAGCCCGGCCCAGCGGACCTTTTCCGATTTCGCGACCTTCGCGTAGCCGTATCCGGGCAGGTCGACAAGGTGGACGGCGCCGTCCAGGTCATAAAAATTGATGGTCGCCGTCTTGCCGGGGACGGCGCTGACCCGGGCCAGCGCCTTTCTCCCCAGCAGCTTGTTGATGAGGGAGGATTTCCCGACGTTCGACCGCCCCGCGAAGGCGATCTCCAGCCGGCGGGAGGGCGGAATCTGCTTCAGAAGCCCGTAGGAGGCGAGAAAGGAGACGTTGTGATAATTCATGGCCGCCACCTCACTGTACCGCCACACTCTTGGGTTCCACCGGCTTTTCCGGAAGAACGGCGGCTTTGCCGGACTCGGGCTGCCTGGACGGCTCCGGCCGGCGGACCAGGGCACCTTGCAGCACCTCGCTCACATGGGACACCGGGAGGAAGGCGACGTGCTCCTTGACGACCTCATCGACCTCTTCCAGGTCCTTGCGGTTTTCCGCGGGAATAAAGACAGTGCGGACGCCCATCCGGTAGGCTGCCATCGACTTTTCCCGCAGGCCGCCGATGGGCAGCACCCGCCCGCGGAGGGTGACCTCGCCGGTCATGGCGACGTCCCGCCGGACCGGGATGCCGCTTAAGGCGCTGACGATGGCGGTGACCATCGTGACGCCGGCCGAAGGTCCGTCCTTGGGCACCGCGCCCTCCGGTGCGTGGATGTGAATATCCTTATCCTTGTAGAAATTCTGGTCAATGCCGTACTCGGACGCGACACTGCGGACATAGCTGACCGCGATCTGCGCCGATTCGGTCATGACCGAGCCGAGCTGGCCGGTCACCTGCACCTTTCCGCTACCGGGCAGGACGATGGTCTCGATATCCATTGTCTCGCCGCCGACCGAGGTCCAGGCGAGGCCGGTGACGATGCCGACCTCATCGGCCGGGCGCATTCCTTCGTCAAGATAGCGGCGGGCGCCGAGCATCTCCTCCAGACTGACGGGGGTGATGCTCACCGAGGCGGCCTCCTCCGAGACGATGATCTTCGCCGTCTTGCGGCAGACCGCGCCAATCTCCCGCTCGAGGCTGCGGACGCCGGCCTCGCGGGTATAGCCGTCGATGAGGGCGTAAATCCCCTCCTTGGTGAAGCGGAGCTGCCGCGCGTTCAGGCCGTGGCGCTTGATCTGCTTGGGAATGAGGTGTTTTTTGGCGATATTCCACTTCTCCTCGCGGGTATAGCTGCCCATCTCGATGATCTCCATCCGGTCATAGAGAGGGGCGGGGATATTCGCGACGTTGTTGGCGGTGGTGATAAAGAGAACCTCGCTCAGGTCGAACGGAACCTCGAGGTAGTGGTCGCGAAAGGCGCTGTTCTGTTCGCTGTCGAGGACCTCGAGCATGGCCGAGGAGGGGTCGCCCTTGAAGTCGGCGCCCATCTTGTCGATTTCGTCGAGCAGCATCAGCGGATTGCGGGAACCGGCCTGCCGCATGGCGTCCATGATCCGGCCGGGCATGGAGCCGAGGTAGGTCTTGCGGTGGCCGCGGATATCCGCCTCGTCCCGCACGCCGCCCAGCGAAATGCGGACGTACTTGCGGCCGAGCGCCCGCGCGATGGACTTGGCGACCGAGGTCTTGCCGACGCCGGGGGGGCCTGCGAGGCAGATGATCTGCCCCTTGATGTCGGGGGCGAGCTTGCGGACAGCCAGAAGTTCGAGGATGCGCTCCTTGACCTTTTTCATCCCGTAGTGGTCGTGGTCGAGGATGCGGGCAGCGCGGGAGACATCCGCGTGATCCTTTGTGACGTGGTCCCACGGCAGGGCGAGCACCGCCTCCAGATAGCTGCGGACGACCTGCGCCTCCTGGGACTGCGGCGGCATCCGGTAGAGCCGGTCGCACTCCTTTAAAAGCTTTTCGCGGGATTCCTCCGAGATGTGCTGGATGGCGTGGATCTCGTCCTGGTAGTCCAGAGCCTCCTCCTGGGGATTGTCCCCCTCGCCCAGCTCCTCGTTGATGACCCGCAGCTGCTCGCGCAGGAAGTAATCGCGCTGGTTTTTGTCCATCGACTCTTTGACCTGGCTGTAGATATCCTGCTCGATGCTCAGAATATTGGTCTCCCGCTCCAGGACGGCGACCAGCATTTGCAGGCGGGTCACCAGGCTGCGCTCCTCGAGCATGGCCTGCTTATCCTCCACCGGGAAGAAGATATTCTGCACGATCTTGTCAAAAAGTCCGGAAAGGCTCTTCTGGGAATAGACGCTTGCGATGATTTCCCGCGGCATCTTGGGAACCATCTCGCAATAGTGCTCAAAGCTGTTGATAACCGCGCGGAACAGCGCCTGCCGTTCCTCGTCGGTGAGCGGCGGCATCCGCTGTTCTCCGACAGTCTTGACCTCGCAGCTCATGTACGGACCGTTCAGATCAGCTTTCACGATGGCGGCGCGGTAAAGCCCCTCCACCATAATGCGGACCGAATTTTTGTCGGTGTGCAGCAGCTGGATAATTTTCGCCACCACGCCGACCCGGTAGAGGTCATCCTCGCCGGGGTCCTCCACGGTATAATCCTTCTGTGCGACAAGGAAAAGCTCCTTGTCCCGCTCCATTGCCTGTTTGACTGCCAGTACTGATTTTTCCCGGCCCACGTCGAAGTGCAGCAGCAACAACGGGAACATCACGATGCCCCGCATTGAGACTGCCGGCAGGGTGACGGTGGTTCCGGGCCGATTTCCTGTGCCCATTCTGACACACTCCTTTTCTTAATCAACTCGATAAACTCGATACAACAAAAATACAGTCTATATTATACGTGCCTCTTTCTCAATATGCAAGAGGAAAATTGTGAATTTCCGAAGACGGCGCGTCTTTTTTAAAAAGCGGGCGCCGCCGGAAAAGGGGCGCTGCACCAACTGAGGCTTTCCCGCATAGGATAAAGGGAAGCCGCGACGCGGGGGATCCCCCGCCCGCTTCATATAGAGACAGCCCGCCGGAGTGTTCCAACGCCGGCGGGCTTTCATGATAGATTTCGTTACAGGACCTTGACGCTCCAGCCAAAGGGATCTTCCGCGCGGCCCCACTGAATGCCGGTCAGGGCATCGTAGAGCTTCTGTGAGAGTTCTCCGATCTTTCCGTCGGAGAGCACCATATCCGTATCGCCGTAACGGAGCAGGCCAACCGGCGAGATAACCGCCGCGGTGCCGCTGCCGAACATCTCGGTGAAACGGCCCTCCTTATAGGCTTCGACCAGCTCTTCGGCTGCGACGCGGCGCTCGGTAACCTTCACGCCCCAGCTGCGAAGCAGCTCGATGACCGACTTGCGGGTGATGCCGGGAAGAATGCTCCCCTGAAGGGCGGGCGTTACGACCTCGCCGCCGATGACAAAGAAGACGTTCATCGCGCCGACTTCCTCGACATACTTGCGCTCAACGCCGTCGAGCCAGAGGACCTGCGAGAAGCCTTCGGCCTCCGCGATATCCTGCGCTTTCATGGAAGCCGCGTAGTTTCCGCCGCATTTGGCAAAGCCGGTGCCGCCGCGGACCGCGCGGACGTAATCGTGTTCCACATAAATTTTGACGGGACTCAAACCGGTCGCGTAATAGGCGCCGACGGGGCTGAGAATGATGAGGAATTTGTACTGGTTCGAGGTGTGGGCGCCCAGCGAGGGCTCGGTGCCGATCATGAAAGGCCGGATATAGAGGGAGGTATCCTTCTTGTGCGGGACCCAGTCGGCGTCGATCTCGATGAGCTTTTTGAGCGCCTTCAGGCAGAAATCCACATCGAGCTGCGGCATGGAGAGACGGTCGTTGGAATTGTTCATCCGCTTGAAGTTCTCCTCCGGGCGGAAAAGACGGATGCTGCCGTCCTCGCAGCGGTAGGCCTTCATTCCCTCAAAAGTCTCCTGTCCGTAGTGGAAGCAGTTGCAGGCAGGGCTCAGGGTAATCGGGGCAAACGGCACAATGCGGGCGTCGTGCCAGCCGTTCTCCTTGTCCCAGTCCATTTCAAACATGTGATCGGTGAAGGTGTGGCCGAATACGAGATGATCCTCGTCCGGCTTCTGCTTGGGGCAGTCTGTCAGGGTCACTTTGATTTCTTCACACATGAAAAATCATCTTCTTTCTGAAAAATGACAAAATACGAGATTGGTAACAGTATAACATACCCCGGCAGCCTTGTCAACTGCCTTTTCCGGGCACATACGGCAAGCTTGCGCGGTTTTTTTGAAAAAATCCCGTAAAATAAACTGCCCGCCGCCGCTTGCGCGGAATAAAATACATTTTCACCTTTATCATCTGCTCCGGCGGAGGTTCCAGACGTTTTTCCGCTTCTATTTCGGAATCATGAATATTTTTTGCCTAATTTTTGTATATAAATTTCAAGTCGCACACTTTTTTCTCCAAAAATTATGCAAGTAAACAAAAATCAGGAAATTTCTTGAAAACCCCTTGATTTTTCTGGAATTCCGGGTAAAATAGGTATTGTTAGCACTCGAGAATAATGAGTGCTAAGAAATTGTGAACAATTCCCATCATATAAGGAGGAACCATTATGAACATCAAACCGTTGGCAGACCGCGTTGTGGTCAAGATGACCGAAGCAGAGGAAGTCAGCAAAGGCGGCATCATCCTGACAGCCGCGTCGCAGGAAAAACCCTCCGTGGCAGAGGTTGTCGCGGTCGGCAAAGGCGGCGTTGTGGACGGACATGAGATCACCATGGAACTGAAGGTCGGCGACAAGGTGCTCATCGGCAAGTATGCCGGCACCGAGGTCAAGGTGGATGGCGAAGAGTACACCATCGTCCGTCAGAGCGACGTTCTCGCGGTTGTTGAATAAGGTTTTCCATACATTCCAAAGTTGTTATTAGAGGAGGAACTCCATCATGGCAAAGAAAATTATTTACGGCGAAGAGGCCAGAAAGGCACTTCAGACCGGTATTGACAAACTGGCGGACACCGTCAAGATCACGCTTGGCCCGAAAGGCCGCAACGTCGTGCTCGACAAGAAGTTCGGTGCGCCGCTCATCACCAACGACGGCGTGACCATCGCCAAGGAAATCGAGCTGGAAGACGCTTTTGAGAACATGGGCGCCCAGCTGGTCAAGGAAGTTGCCACCAAGACCAACGACGTAGCCGGCGACGGCACCACCACCGCGACCCTGCTGGCGCAGGCGATCGTACGGGAAGGCTTGAAGAACGTTGCGGCGGGCGCGAACCCCATGGTTTTGCGCAAGGGCATCGAAATG
>CALXIG010000135.1 GCA_944388305.1 uncultured Clostridia bacterium | reverse complement strand
CAGGGCGTAGGCTTCGGGGATGCAGACGTTGGCGGTGCCAAGCGCCGCCTCGACGTTGCCGGCGCGCAGGGACGCCTCGCCGGCCTCAAGCTGCTGGCGCAGCGTCGAAAAGCGCTCGCCCTCAAAGCGGCCGGGGTCCATTCCTTCCATCTCTTCGACCTGGCCGCGCAGCTCCCGCATGGCGCAGGCGGCGGCGTCTCGGGCGGAATCCTGCCGGGCGGTGATGGCGCGGAACTGAGCCGCAGTCTCCCTGGAAAGATTCTGAACCTGATCGCTTACGGTGCGGATGCGGGTGTTCATCTGTCCCATCGCCAGGCGGATCGAGTCAAAATCCTGCCGGATCTGGGCCTGTTCGGCCTGCTGGCGGCGGTTGATCTGGTCGATCTGCTCGTTGAAGCGGCGGTTCAAATCGGCGGTTTCAGCGCGGGCGGCCGCGGCTTCCCTGCGGCTGCGGGCGGCGGATTCCTCCGCCTCGCGGCGTTTGCGCTCCATCTCGCGGGCACGCTCTTGCTCCCGCCGGAGGCTCTCCTGAGCGGCGCGCGCTTCCGCGCGGTTGGCGGCGCTTTCGCGCATCTGGCGCTGGTAGTCGTTGCGGTTGACAAGCATAGTGTATCCGGACATAATCATTCTCCTTTTCCGATCTGTTGGGTTTGTACGGGAGTTTCTCCCTTTCACCCCCATAAAAGCGGCTCCGCCGCGTTTCTGTCAGATGGGAAAAATTTTTTCCGGGCTGAAAGATGCGCTGTTTCAGCGCCCTTCGCCGCAGACCTGGCGGGCGAGCTTCCAGAAATTGCGGATATGCGCCATGAAGTTCACCTCGTCGCCGTTTTCACCGAAGGCGCCCTGGAAAATGCCGCCGACCCGCCCGTCCTCGAGGAGAACGGGGCTGCCGGAATTGCCGTGCTTGCCCTCAATCTGGAGGCAGATGACCTCCCGCCCGGCCCGGGTGCGCTGGTCAAGGGCCGCGACCTGCCCGTCGTAGAGGTGAAGCGACCCCAGTCCCTTGGGGAAGCCCGGCATCCGGACCGGCTCGCTCATGCGGCAGGCATAGCCTTCCGCGGCGAGGGCGAGGAAGGGGTAATTTTCGTCCCGCTCCAGCCGGATGACGGCAATATCCCGGTTCTCGTCCGCAAAGAGGCAGGTGCAGGGGCACCATTCCTCGCGGCCGCCGCCAAAAACAAGCCGAAGCGAGATCTTCTGCGCGCCGCGGACGCAGTGGGCGCAGGTGATTACATCCCCTTCGGGGGAGGCCAGGAAGGCGGTGCCGGTGGCACGCCCGGCAGGGGTTTCGATTTCCAGGTAGAGCACCGTCCCGTTCAGCTCCTCCAGCGTGCCGCGGACGGCTGTCCCGGAGGCGGAAGCGGCCTCGATGCGTCGAAATGCCTCTCTGGCGGCGCGCCGCCCGGCGGGGAGGCTGAAGGAGACGGCGTTCGCCGATTCCAAAGCGCCCCGGTACTCCGGCGGGACGTCGCCGGGGACAAGAACCCAGCGGTTTGGAAGGGTCTCTTCGTCCTGTCCGGCTCCGACTGCCCGATCGACAGCTGTGCAGTGCAGGCGGATACAGGAATCGAGGTACTTCTCCACATCGCGGACATTGCCGAAATCGCGTTTTTTCTCCGCCACCCACGCCGCAAAAATCCGTTCGCTCGCCTGCCAAAATTCCTCCGAGCCGCTGTACTTCCAGTCCTTCAGGACCCGTTTGGCGATATTCAGCAGCTCCGGCGCAGTGTAATCCTCAAAAAGGATACGGTGATTGAAGCGGGACGCCAGCCCATCGTTTTCCTTCAGCAGTTCTTCAATCCGATTCTCGTATCCGGCGAAAATGACGATGGTGTCATTCCGGTTGTCCTCCATAAACTGCATAATATTTTCCAGCGCCTGGACGCCAATGCCGGAACTGCGCAGCCGGTAGGCCTCGTCCACGAACAGAATGCCGCCTGCCGCCTTATCCATCGCGTCCCTGAGCTTTTTGAGCGGGTCAGCGCCGCTCAGAAGCTCCCCGACCTTCACCTCGGAGATGACGCCGTTGCGGATGGCACCCAGCCGCTGAAGGATCCGCCCCATCCGCCGGGCGACCTCCGTCTTGCCGGTGCCGGGATTGCCCAGGAAGAGATAGTGGTTGCCCCGGCGCTTCCGGCTGCTCCCGCCTTGCGGGCGGTCACGCTTGAGGGTAGCCGTCAGCTCCTCGATCTCACGCCGGATATTGGGCAGCCCGACCAGGCCGTCCAGTTCCTGCCAGGGATCGGCGCGCAGCGCCCGCTTTTCCCAGTAGGGCCGCAGCTGTGCGGGCAGTCCCGCGGGCTCCAGGAGCGCCTGCCGCCGTTTTGCGGAGAGCCATGCCGCCCGCAGCGGGGTAAAGAACTCCGTCTCCACCGTGCGGATATTGGACCATTCCTTCTCATCGCTGCGGCGGGCGTTGTACCAGCTCTCGAAGAAATCGGGCAGTCCCTCCTCAAGTTCCGGGGAGAAGCGGATCTCCCCTGCCATTTTGCGGAAGATCCTGTAAAGCTGTTCGGGGGTGTACTCCTCCATCCGGATATGGTAGGGGAAGCGTGCCTCCAGGCCCTCGTGCTTGCGGATAAAATCCATCGTCGGCTTCTCGTAGCCGACCAGGACAAAGGCGACTCTGCCCCGCCGCTCCCAGGAGAGCTTGAGCAGCGCATCCACGATGTCCTTGTTGTAGCTGTCGGTCCCGCGCTCATCCCCGCTGTCGAGCTGATAAATCTCATCGAAGACGAAGACGCCCTGCTCTGCCTCGTCCACCTTCCCCACCAGTTTTGCCGAAGACTGGCCGACAAACTCGGCCTTGACATCGTCCTTGGTAACGATGACGGTGTGTCCTTTTTTGAGCAGCCCGCGGTCGGCCAGCATCTGACCGTAGCGTTTGGCGAGGGTGGTCTTGCCGGTCCCGGTGGGGCCGGTGATAATGAGGTTTAAGTTGATCGGCTCCCCGCCGAATTCTGTTGCGCCGCTTCTGGGAAAGCGCTCCAGCGTCAGGGAGTCTTCGGGGGCGGGCCTGCGGCGCCGGTCCCCGGCAATGAGGTCGATCTCGTCGGTAAAGTGGCGCTCGAGCGCGTCGAATCCGTTTGCGTCCCGCATCTTGGAAAGCAGCTTTTCCTGTTCCGCCTTCTCCGCCGCCATGGCGGCGCGCAGGGCCTTTTCAAAATTTCCGCGCTTTTCCTTTTTTTCTTCCTCACGCAGCTTGTTGTTCAGGGTGTAAAACGGCGACTGATCGTCGCAGGCGTAGTTTTCCAGAAGGGGCTGGAATTTTCTCCGGAATTTTCTGTGCTCCTCTTCGCCGCTGGGGCGGTCGCAGAGGAAGTGGATGAGCAGCCGGGCGTATTCCGGACGTTCTTCGGCCGTCAGCTTCATTCCGTAGAAAAGCGCGGCGCGGTCGAGGAACCGCCCCGCTTCGTCCGAGCCAATGCCGTAGCCGCGGATGAGCCGGGGGCCCATCGTCTCCTCCAGTCCCAGCAGCGCCGTAGTCTCATTCCGGTCCTGATAATCCTTCACCGTGGTCTGAAACAGGTAGCAGCAGATGGTCTGGTAGAAGGAGGCCGGCTCCATGTAGTTTGCCACAAAGCGGGAGGCCTGCGGTGCGGTAAAGAGGAGAATGCAGTTGCCGCGCCGGTACCCGTCGCCCGAAATGAACTTGCGCAGCACCTCGCGGATGCGCGGCGCGCTGAAGTAGTCAAACGATTCCTCCGGAAAAACAAAAGCAGTATGGAGCTTTTCCGATTCCATGCAGGGCAAAATAAGGTTCCGGAAGACCTGCTCGAACACTTCCGGAGAATTGACATAGGGCTTTTTCATCCGCACCGGCCCGATGTCCGAGTCCCGCCCCGTGTAATCGCCGTCCTGCCCGCCGCCCATAGCGGAGATGCGGTCCCGGCCGAGCCTGGACTGATTTTTCTGCGCGCCGGAGCCGGAATATTTTTTTAAGAACTCCTCGCGGCTGCCGTTGAATTTCTCAAACTCGCCCGCGTGGCGGAAAGAATACTCGGAGAAGCGGTCGTAGGTCTCAAAGTACAGATAGCCGTCCTTGACGGCAAAGACGATGCGCTCGTACCCCTGCGCGCGCAAAGTGCGGTAGAGAAAGACGTCCTGCTCCACAAGCTCCAGAGACGGGAGGAGAAACCGGTCCTTCGGACAGGCATAGTAATAGTAAGGGCTTTGTCCAGCGTCAAATTTCAGCATACAATCCTCTCCTTATCATG
>CALXIG010000134.1 GCA_944388305.1 uncultured Clostridia bacterium | reverse complement strand
AAAAAGGGAGAAAGGTGCAGCTGTCGAGCAGGAGCTGTTCCGCCTGGATGCAGAGTTCCGCCAGCGCCTGCCCCTCTGCGTCCGCCGCCTGATCCACCAGCGCGGTGTAGGCGGGGTCTGTACAGCCGTAAATAGCGCCCGAGAGGGCAGCCAGCATCGAGACAGGCCGGCTGCTGGCCGAAAGACGGAAGAGGGCGCATTCAAAGTCGCCGGAGGCGAGGCGGCTCTCATATTCCGCAGTTTCCAGCACCTCGACCGTCAGATACAGACCGAGGTCGCGCTGCCAGATCTGGGAGAGGTAGGCAAAGTAACCGGCGTGATCCTCTCCGGCGGGAATGATGACCCGCGCGCCGCGAAGGGAGTCGGGGTCCAGCTCCGCCAGCGCCGTTTTGAGGGACGCAGCGGCAGCCTCCGGGTCGAGCGCGGGAACGGAGAGCGCCGGCACCATCGTGCGGTAGGACTGTCCCCCAATCTCCACATCCGGCGGAATGATCTCCCACGTGCGCTCCAGATAGGAGGGAAGCGACGCCTCCATGGAGGAAAAATCGGCAGACTGGAAGAGCGCCTGCCGGAAAGCAAGACTGGAAAACGGCTCGGCAGAGGTGTTGAACACCATCCCCCAGACGGTGCCGTCGTTTTCCAGCGCCTCGTATTTCCCGGCCTCAGAGGCCTCAAGATACTCGCTGCCCGAGAGCAGGGCGGCCGAAACTGTTCCGTCGAGAAAGCGGGAAAGGGTGGAAGCGCGACCCTCCTTGGGCGCCACATAGAGAACGGAGGTTGCCGTCACCTCCCCGGCTGCGTGGTAGTACTGGTTGGGGCGGAAGGTCAGATTGCCGTTTTCCGCCCAGCTGGCGAGATAGAATGGACCGTTGCCCATAATCATCCCCCTGGCCAGGCCGTAGCGGCCGTTGGTGCCGGCAAAATATTCCTCGCGGCAGGGCATGGCCGCCGCCGTATCCAGCTTTTCAAAGAAATAGGGGTCCGGTTCGGACAGCCGGATCTCGAGCGAGCCGTCGGAGCGGGCGGACACTCCCAGCGACGCGGGCTCCAGTTCCCCGCTGTGGACGGCGGGGGCATTTTCGATGGCGTAGAAGTCTTCCGCGGCGGGCGCATTGGTGTCCGGGTCAAGCAGGCGCTGGAAGCCGAAGACAAAGTCGTCCGCCGTGACCGGGCTGCCGTCCTCCCAGCGGGCGTCCTCCCGCAGGGTGAACCGGTAGAGGCACTGATCGTCCGAGACGGTCCAGCTTTCCGCCGCAGCCGGCTGCGGCTGTCCGTCGTCGCCGACCGAGACCAGACCCTCAAAGAGGTTGGCGATGACCTGCTGCGAGGCGGTGTCGCCTGCGGACTGGGGGTCGAGGTTGATCGCGGGGGCCTCGAGGTCGTAGACAAAGTCATTTTCCACCCGCCCGAACCGGCAGGAGGAGAAACAGAGGGAAATGGCCAGCAAAACCGCCGCACAGGCGGAAAATTTCCTGGAAAACAGCATATCTGACCTCCGGAGAGATGAGAAGTTCAAAATTTCAGAGGGGGAGACTTTCCCCAGAAATATTGTAGCATGAACCGCCGGAGGGGGCAAGGGGGGGAATGGAATCTTTAGAAAAGATTTAGAGTTCTTTTCGTGCCTGAGCGAGTGCCGCTTCCAGTTTTTGCTGCATTTTTGCCGTTTCGGCCGGGTCGGCCGCCGGGTAACAGTCAAACGGGAAGGGGATGCCGAGCTTTTCATACTTGACGGCGCAGACCTTGTGGAAGGGCAGCAGCTCGACCTTTTGGACGCAGCGGAATGGGGCAAGGAGGCTGCAAAGCCTTTCCAGGTTTTCCGCGGTGTCGGTAAGGCCGGGGACGATGACCTGCCGGATCCAGACGGGAATGCGGCGCGCCTCCAGCTCGCGCAGAAAGCGCAGCGGAGCCTCCATCGAACACCCCGCACAGGCGCGGTAAGCCTCCTCTGTTGTCTGCTTGATGTCGAGGAGGACAAGGCTTGTCAGGGAGAGAAGGAACTCGATTTTCCCGTTCCACAGGCAGCCGCTGGTGTCCAGAGCGGTGTGGATCCCTTCCACCCTGCACAGAGAAAACAGCGCCGCCGCGAATTCCGGCTGGAGAAGCGGTTCGCCGCCCGAAAGGGTCACGCCGCCCTGTGGCCCGAAATAGGGCCGGAAACGCCTGATTCTGGCGAACACCTCTTCCGCCTCCACCGTTTCCCCGGCGTCCGGGTCCCAGGTGTCCGGGTTGTGGCAGCAGCCGCAGCGAAGCGGGCAGCCCTGCGTGAAGACGACGGTGCGTACGCCCGGCCCGTCGACGGTGCCCAGCGACTGGATGGAGTGAATTTTTCCGGTCATAGAAACCTCCTGTGTCTGCGCATGGGAAGGCCGTTACATGGATTCGTGGAAGGTGCGGGAAATGACCTCGCGCTGCTGTTCGCGGGAGAGCTTGCAGAAGTTGACGGCGTAACCGGAGACGCGGATGGTCAGGTTCGGGTATTTTTCCGGCTCATTATAGGCGTCGATGAGCTGCTGGCGGTTCATGACGTTGACGTTCAGGTGGTGGGCCATTTGCCGGAAATATCCGTCCAGTACAAGGACGAGGTTTGCGGTGCGCTCTTCTCCGGTGCGGCCCAGCGCGCCGGGGGTGATGGAGAAGGTATTGGAGATGCCGTCGCGGCATTTGTCATAAGGCATCTTGGCGACCGAGTTCAGGGAAGCCAGTGCGCCGTTTGTCTCGCGGTTGTGCATGGGATTGGCGCCGGGGGCGAAAGGCTCGCCTTTCTTGCGGCCGTCCGGAGTGGAGCCGGTCTTTTTGCCGTAGACGACGTTGGAGGTGATGGTCAGCACCGAGAGGGTGTGTTCGGCGCCGCGGTAGGTGGGGTTCTTTTTCAGCTCAGCGGAGACCTTTTCCAGCATTTCCCGGGCAATGCTGTCAACCCGGTCGTCGTCGTTGCCGTATTTGGGGAAATCGCCGGTGGTCTCAAAGTCGCAGATATAGCCGTTTTCATCCCGGATGGTCCGGACCTTCGCGTACCGGATCGCGCTCAGGGAGTCGGCGATGACGGAAAGGCCCGCCACGCCGAAGGCCATGAAGCGGTGGACATTGGTGTCGTGCAGCGCCATCTGAATCTTTTCGTAGGCGTATTTGTCGTGCATGTAGTGGATGACGTTCATGGTATTGACGTAGAGGCGGCACAGCCAGGCGCGGTAGGTCTCCAGCCGCTCCATCACCTTGTCATAGTCGAGGTATTCGTCGGGGTAAACCTCCATCTGCGGCCCCAGGTCGGTGCCGGAGAGCTGGTCGTGGCCGCCGTTTAAGGCCAGCAGCAGGAGCTTGGGCAGGTTGCAGCGGGCACCGAAAAACTGCATCTGCTTGCCGATTTTCATGGCGGAAACACAGCAGGCGATGCCGTAGTCGTCGCCGTAGATGGGGCGCATGAGGTCATCGTTTTCGTACTGAATGGAGTCGGTGTCGATGGAGAGCTTCGCGCAGAACTCCTTGAAGGGCGCGGGCAGCTTTTCCGACCAGAGGATGGTCAGATTGGGCTCCGGAGCCGGCCCGAGGTTGTAGAGGGTGTTGAGAATGCGGTAGGAGTTTTTGGTGACCATCGGGCGGCCGTCCTCGCCGATGCCGCCGACGCTCTCGGTGATCCACATCGGGTCGCCGCCGAACAGTTCGTTGTATTCGGG
>CALXIG010000133.1 GCA_944388305.1 uncultured Clostridia bacterium | reverse complement strand
CTCAAAGGCGTTGAGCTGGCCCGTCTCATCACCGGATAAGCAGTACGAAGGGTCCAACTCCGGATACGTCCGCCTGTTTGCCAGAACCAGGTCTGCCGCCTCTATCACGGCCGGGTGAACAACAGGATGGAGAAATTCGTGAACAACGGCTTCCGCCTGGAACGCCCCGGAACTGCACAGGAAGCAGCCCCCATTCCAATGGTAGTCAGCGGAATACACGCTCTTAATCGGATTGAGCAGGATGAAGGCTTCCCGAACCGGGGAAGCATAGCGGGACACGCATGCATCCAGGCATCGCTGGAGCAGGTGCAGCTCCTTCTCATATACAGCATTCTGCCCGGCAATCCAGCGGTCCTCCCAATCCAGATACCGGCGGAACGGGGCGCTGGCAAGCACTGCGGAAAGCGCCGCCGGGAAACCTGCAACCCAGTTCCAGAATGCCTGACCCCGCTCATTTTCCGCAAGATTGCCGGCAGACAAAACCCGTTCCCGAAACGCATCGAAATCCCGAAAAGACGAGCCGCCGGGATTGAGATAAAATGACGCCGTTTCCAGAAGCACCGCGCGCGGCCAGTAAGGATACACCTTGCAGGTGTCCTGCCTTACACCGGAAAAGAAAGGCAGGACGGGGCCTGCGCCCAGAAAACTTCGGATACGGCCGCAATGCTCCCGGCTGCGTCCGGCAGAAAAGCAGTCATACCCGCATTGCAGCAGGGCAAAATAGACCGCGGATATTTCCGGAATACTGACAATCGAGATTTTCCGGGACCCGCAACATCCGTTATTCATCTTTCCGGAGGAAACACTACAGCCGCGTGTCGGCAAGGCCGCAGAAGCTGTCGATGGGATCGATGCCCGGGAAGGCTTCGGGGCCCTTCATCAAATCCTCCACGAGGGCGTCGAAGGTGCTGTCCTTCGCGTCGTAGGTGTTGATGTAGGTGCGCGCCTGCGGAATGTCGGCGAGCATGGTCGGCTGGCCGCAGCCCACGACAATGACGGGGAGTTCAAAAACGTACCAGGGCACCTCTCCGCCGCCCTTGGACATGCCGAAGACCGGCCGCCCGCTCGGGACGTCGCAGAGGGTAATGACAAGGTCCATTCCGGAAGTAAAGTCAGCGATGGCGTTCTTGCCCGCGAAATAGATGTTGAGGTCGGGCTTCTGCCCCGCGGCGACCTGTTCCTTCATCTTGTCCAGCGGACTTTCGTAAAGGAACGCATCAAATCCCTTCGCGCAGAGCTTATCCCGCAGCACCTCGGCCGGATTGGGACCGGACTTTCCGCCCGAGAGCATCTTGTAGAGAGCGCTCATGCCGCCCTCCGCGCCCTTGATGTGGACAATCATGATCCGCCTGTAGCGTTCAGGGGTGACAGGCAGGACATCCCGGTCCTTATATTTGACCAGGGTGATGCAGTCGCGGCTGATTGCCCGGTGCATCTCCCGGCACTCTTCCCGTCCGAGCGCCGAGGCGAGCAGCTCCGGCGGCGGAACCAGCTCCTCTTTCGTCTTTTTGTGGAGGCCCAGATGCGCCTTGAGTCCGAGAATGCGGGTCAGCGCCTCGGTCATCCGCTCCTCAGAGATGATTCCGCTCCGGTAAGCGCTGAGCATAGTCGCGAAATCCTCTTCGGGGTCGTTGAAGAAGAGAAACATGTCGCAGCCGGCATTGATCGACCGCGGGAGCATCTCGGCGCGGGTCATCCGATTGGTCATACCGACCATGTGGGAAGCGTCGGTGACGACCATGCCGTTGAATCCGAGCCTGTCGCGCAGCAACCCGGTCATGATCTCATGACTGAGCGTCGCGGGCATCATCTCCTCATCGGTGAGGGCGGGGTTGAGGGCCTTCGCATAGGCGGGGAGCATGATGTGACCGCCCATGACGGCGTCCAGTCCATTTTCAATGAGGGTGCGGTAGACGAGGCCGTAGGTTGCATCCCATTCCTCGACGCTGAAGCTGTTGACATTGTTGGAGATGTGCGCGTCGCGGAAATCCAGGCCATTTCCGGGGAAATGCTTGGCGGCGCAGGCGAAGCCGGGGTTTTCATGGGCGCCATTCAGATAGGCGGCGCTCATCCGGGCGACCCGCTCGGGGTCTCCGCCGAAGGAACGGCTGATGATCTCGGTGTTCTGCCAGTTGTAGAGGATATCGCAGACCGGCGCAAAGGCCATGTTGCAGCCGAGGGCGGCAGCCTCCGCGTTGGCCATTTTGCCGAGGGCGCGGGCGTATTCCTCCTTGCCGGTCGCGGCGATTTTGATGCCTGCGCCGATGGGAGTGCCGTCCGCGCAGGCGCCGTCTCCGCCCGCCTCGGTGTTGCAGGCGATGAAAATCGGGATTTTCGCGTATTTTTGCAGCTTGCGGTTCTGTTCCTGAATCGCCGCGCCGGGCGCGGGATTATAGCGGCATCCGCCGAGATGATATTTCTCCATCAGCTCCCGCAGATAGGCTTCGTCGTGGGAGGCGGTGAGCTGGAAAAAGAGCTGTCCAACCTTTTCCTCGTCGCTCATGCCGCGGATGGTCTCTTCCACCCAGTTGCAATCCTCATCGGACAGGCAGTAGGGTTTTGCTTTCAAATCCACCATACAGTTTTCCTCCTATTTCAGGTTATTGACAAAGGCGTCCAGCTTTCCCTGCTGGTAGAGGCCCTGGTATCTGCCGGCTAGCAGCTTTCTGACTGCCGTTTCGCGGAACTCTACCCAGGACTCCCGTTCGTGCCGGACCAGGATTGGGTAGAAGCAGACGCCGTTCTGCGCGGCGGCATCCCGGTCGCCGGGCGCGTCGCCGGCCATCAGCACCCGGCGCTGCTCGTAACCTTTGTGGAGCAGCTCCCGGAGGCAGAACGCCTTGCTGCCGGTGTCCTGCGCCAGCACGAGGTCGACGTCCTCGAGAAGGCCGTAGCGCTCCCACTCCTCCAGCACCGCCTGCAAATTGGCCGAGGAGACGACGGCCACGTCGGCGAACTGGTGCGCGTAGGCGAGTGCCTCCTTGACCCCCGCAAAGGGTTTTTTCTCCGAAAACGGCAGCGCGTTGATCCGCACATTCACCTTCTGCGACCAGGAGAGCGCCTTCTGGAGACAGACGCTTCCGGTCCGCCGGACTTCCTCCTGCAAGGCGCGGTTGGAAAGCTCGCGGCTCGTCTCCGTCCATTTAATGAGATCCGCCAGGCCCTCGATGGGGGTATCCTGCGCGTCGACCTCGCGCAGGATAAGCGCGAGTCCCTTAAACCGGTTGACGCCGCGGGTCATGGTGTAGAGGTTGATCTCGTTCCAGCGTTTCAGGATGGAGTCTTCCCACGCCTCAAGCCGCCACTCCTCAACCAGACAGGGGCCGAAGCAGCGGAAATGCTTGATGTCCATCGTGTCCATCGCGCATCCGTCCGAATCCACGCAGATGAGGTAATTTTTGGTTTTTTGAAATTCCTGCAAAGTCACGTCCCTTTTCCTCCTGTTCTGGCCCGCCTATTTGGCGGATTTTGCGGACTGTTTGCGCTTTTCCGCCAGAATGCGGGCGTTTTCTTCGACTCTCTTTCTTCCGATCGGGTAGAGGAATTTGAGGACAACCGCCAGCAGAATAAAGCCGATGGCGGGGACGAGGCAGGTGATATCGTAAATGCCGTTGACCACATCCGGATCAAAGGCGGTCGCCTCGGTGTAGCCGACGATACCCAGCAGGACGCCGCTCAGACCGGAGGATGCCGCCTGTCCGAGCTTTCTCGCAAAAGAGTAGACCGCGTAGATGGTGCCGTCTGAGCGGTCGCCGGTCTTGACCTCGGTGTCGTCAATGACATCGGTAATCATCGCCCAGGTGATGAGGGAGAAGATGCCCAGGCCGATGTAGGAAATCGAATAGAACACCACGAAAACCCAGGCGTTGGTGGTGTGAAGGAAGAAGGTGATAATCATCACCACCGCGCTGAAGAGGGAGGCGGCGATGCCCAGCTCCTTGCGGCCGAACTTCTGGGAGAGCTTGACGGTGAAGGTGGAGCAGAGCAGCGTAATCACAGTGCCGACAAAGCCGGCGGCCGACTGCGCCACGACGTTGCGGAAGTAGTTGGGGTAAACAAAGGCGTTCATCGACTGGAGGGTGAGCTGTGAGAGCAGCATACAGATCGACGCGACGATGATGCCGATCAGGGCGCGGTTGTGGATCAGGCTGGAAAGCAGCGCGCGGATGTCAAATTTCTCCGTCTTCTGTTCGACCTTGACCCGCTCGGTGCAGAGGTGGTAGCAGAGCAGATAGCAGATCACCGCTGCTACAGAGCAGGCGACCGCCGCGAGCGCCATCCTGTTGCCGTCCAGAATCTGATTCCCGTCAGCGTCCTGGTAGTACACGACGAGCGGCAGGACGACGCCGATCACGGTGCCTGCCAGCGACGCGCCGATGGTCCGCCAGTTGGAAAGCTGCGCGCGTTCCTTGGGCTCGGCGGAAATCGCCGAAGCCATCGAGCCGTAGGGAATGTTGATGCTGGTGTAGAAGACGCTGCCCCAAAGCAGGTAGGTGAAGAACATCCAGAAGCTCTTGAAGGCCATCGGCATGTCCTTAAACCAGACCGCATACATCAGCAGGGAGGCAACCGCGACAGGGCCGCACATCCGCCGGATCCAGGGGAGAAATTTGCCCTTGGCGCGGGGACGGCTGCGGTCGGCGATCTGTCCCATCGCGACGTCGGTGATGGCGTCGACGAAACGGGCAAGCATCATCATGAAGCCCACCAGATAGGTGGACACACCCATGACGTCGGTGTAGAACTTCATCAGGAACATGGTGGAAAGGATAAAGGTGAAATCGTTGCCGAAATCACCGAACATGTACCCGATTTTGTCGGAGAATCCAAACTTTTTTGTAGAACCTTTGTCTGCCATACAGATTTCCTCTCTTTCCTTCGAAATGGTGCTGTTCCCACACGCGGAAACAGGCGGGATGCCCCCACAAATTGCCGCTTAATAAAATTTTAACATTTTTTCAATCATTATGTGAGGAAAATTTTTAGAATTCTCCGTATATTTTTCATTTTCCCTTGCTTTTTTCGGAAATTTATATGATAATGATATTATAATCAGTGTTTTTTCAATCAAAATTCTGTGGAAAGGAGCGTTTTCCGTATGACCTATCAGGCGGAACTGGCGTTTTTTGAGCGCCTCCTGGAAAACTGTCATCTGCCCTGCTCTGTGCTGGAGCCGTCCGTCTGCCCGGTGCCGGAACCGCTGCTCGGAATCCGGCCGCTGCTCCGCCCGGAGCTGGATTACGCGGCGAAAGCCGCTGATTTTCCGCAGATGTTTGTCCATCGCGTCATCTACCGGATCAGCGACGACTATCTGTGCCGCTGTCTGCTGCTGCGGCTGCCGGACCGGGAAGCCTTCCTCATTGTCGGCCCCTACGCCACCGCGGAAATGGCGCCCGCTGAGATGCTCCGGCGCTTTGAACGGAGCGGCGCACCGCCTGAAGTTCTGCCGCAGATCGCGATTTTTTACCGAAGCCTGCCGGTCCTCACCGGGGAAGGGCAGCTCTTTGCCCTGATGAACACCCTTGGGGAAATATTCTGGGGCAGCCTGGACAATTTTTCCATGCAGGAAGTCCGAAACCCCTTTGACACAGGGCTGCCGCCTCCCGCGGAGGAAGGCTACCAGCCACCGGACGATGAACCCCAGCTCAAAATGAAACTGCTGGAGGAACGCTACGCCGCTGAAAACCAGCTGATTCGGGCGGTCAGCCGCGGCCAGCTTCACAAGACGGAGATGTTTATGACGCGCCTCTCCTCCCATTGGATGGAAGAGCGCAGTCCCGACCCCATCCGCAACCTCAAGAATTACTCCATCATCCTCAACACGCTGCTGCGCAAGGGCGCGGAGGCGGGTGCCGTGCATCCGCTCCACATCGACAGCCTCTCCTCCACCTACGCCAGAAAGATTGAGGGGATCACTTCCGAGCGGGAGGGACTCGCCCTCCACCGGGAGATGATTCACAAATACTGCCTGCTGGTCCGCAACCACTCCATGCAGGGATTCTCCCCCCTCATCCGCAAAGCTCTCACCCACATCGACGCGGATCTCACCGCGGATCTGAACTTGAAAACGCTGGCCGCGCTGCTGAACGTCAATCCCAGCTACCTCTCCACCCTTTTCCGCAAGGAGACCGGCAGCACACTGACCGAATATGTCAGCCGCAAGCGGGTGGAACGGGCGATTTTTCTGCTCAACTCCACCCGGATGCAGATCCAGTCCGTCGCACAGCTCTCCGGGATCCCGGACGTCAACTATTTTACCAAGACCTTCAAAAAGCTGGTCGGCAAAACGCCAAAAGAGTACCGGGAGGCTGTCTCCTCCCACTGAATCCCTCGCCTTTCAAACAAAAACGAAAACCCGGAGGCCGTTTGGCTTCCGGGTTTTGCGGTATTCGCTCCCCTTCCCTACCGGAACAGAACCAGCAGGAACTGAGAGACCAGCACAATTGCCAGGAGGGCGATGGGATAGGTCGCCGCATAGGCGGAGGCAACCGCCTCGGTCCCGGCCACGTTGATGAGGGTGCCGAGCGCCGGGGTGGAGGTCATGCCGCCGGTGATGGAACCCAGACTGTTGAGCAGGCTCATCTTGAGGACGCGTTTCGCGACAAAATAGCCGATGAACATCGGCACAAGCTTCATCACGATGCCGTAAATGAAGTAGACCGGCTTGAAATACTGGACAAAATCCGCACCGCCCGCCACACCGGCGCCGATGAGGAAGAGCATCAATCCCAGCTCGCGCAGGCAGTCAAGGGTCTGCTTGGAGGGAATGAGGCTGACTCTGCCGATGCGGCCGAAATGGCCGAACAGCAGCGAGGCAACCAGCGCACCGCCGGTCGTCGTCAGCGAGAAGCAGGTGCCGGAAAGCCCCTGCGAGGTGAGCGGAATGCGGATGTTGCCGACAATCAGGCCGATCAGCGCCGCCATACCGAAGACGCCGAGTCCCATCTTGTCGATGTGAAGGAGCTTGCCGGCAAAGGTTTTCGCGGTGCCGGTGTCCACACTGATCAGTTTGCGGCGCTCCTCCTCCATGTTTGCTTTCGTCACCTTGGGGACCAGCTGAACAAAGAGGACGATGCTCACGACGCCAAAGAGGTAAGCGATGCCGTGGCCGACGGTGACAGCCGCCTCATAGGCGGCGGCCACATCGGGAGTATCGGCATAGAGGTTGCGGACCGTCTCCTTGGCGGCCGCGAAGCCGGGCGTCGTGGTCAGCGCGCCGGAGAGAATGCCGTCGAGCATGGCGATAAACTCTTTCGGGTCCGGCTCCGAACCGAGGCCGATAAAGTAGCAGGCGACACAGGTCAGGCCGGCCGAAAGGACAATCGACAGCCCCAGAACGATGTAGGACTTGTAATTCTTCTTCAGGTTGGCGAAGAAGGTCGGCCCGGCAATAAAGCCGACCGAGGTGACAAAAAAGATGAGGCCGAGATTTTCGACGATCGTCAGGCCGGTGGAGGTGGCCTCAGCCGACGGCAGCGCCGCAGTGAGATCGTCGTAAAAGAACGCGCCGAAAAGGAGGGCGACGATAAACACGCCGGCTGCCCCCAGCGAAATTCCCTTGATCGAAATGCGGCCCAGCAGGTAACCGAGCCCCACGATCGCCATCAGACAGAACATCAGGAAGGAAACGCCGGAGATACGGATAACGCCTCCAAATAATTCCATTGGGGTACCTTCTTTCGATGTTCAGTTTAGATGCCGGTTCTGCTGCCGCGGTAGTCCGGGAGCAGCTTGGGAGAAACCGCGTCGGTCTCGATGCCCGCCGCCTCACGCTCTGCGTCAAATTTGGCGATGTGGCCGAGGGTCAGCGCGCCGACGGTGGTTTCCCTGGCCTTCGCGGCAGCGTTGACGCCCGCATTCCGGCCGAAGACGATGATGTCGAGCAGGGAGTTGCCCATCAGACGGTTGCGCCCGTGGATGCCCCCGACCGCCTCGCCGGCGACGAAGAGGTTTTCCACGTTGGTGGTCATGCCGTCGACGTTGATGTCAAGACCGCCGTTCTGGTAATGCAGGGTCGGGTAGACCAAGATCGGCTCCTTGCGGATGTCGATTCCGTAGCGCATGAACATCCGCATCATGGCGGGAATACGCCGCTCAATGGTGCCCTCGCCGCCGATCTTCTCGATCATGGGGGTGTCCAGCCAGACGGCCTTGCCGCTGCCGGTGTCCACGCCCTCATCACGGTCGGAGCACTCGCGGATAATGGAGGCCGCCGCGACGTCGCGGGTCTCCAGCGGGTGCATGAAGACCTTGCCGTCCCGGTTGATGAGCTTCGCGCCCAGCGAGCGGACCTTTTCGGTGACGAGCGCGCCGAAAATCTGCTGCGGGAAAGCCGCGCCGGTCGGATGGTACTGGAGGGTGTCGGCATAGAGGAGCTTCGCCCCGACGCGGTAGCCGAGGACCAGGCCGTCGACAGTCGCGCCGTAGTGGTTGGAGGTCGGGAAGCCCTGATAGTGCATCCGGCCCGCACCGCCGGTGGCAATGACCACCGTCTTCGCACGCGCAACCATCAGTTCCTTCGTTTCCATGTTCATCAGGACCGCGCCCGCGGCCTTGCCGTTTTCATCGAGGATGAGCTCGACGGCGGCGGTGAAGTCGACGACCGGAATGCCGCGGTTCAGGACCTCATCCCGCAGGGTACGCATGATTTCGGCACCGGAATAGTCCTTCGCCGCGTGCATCCGCTTGCGGGAAGTGCCGCCGCCGTGGGTGGTAATCATGGTGCCGTCGGGGGCTTTGTCGAATTCGACGCCGAGGTTGTTGAGCCACTGGATCGCCTCGGGGGCGTCGCAGACCAGTTTGGCGAGCAGCTCGCGCTTGGCCGCAAAATGGCCGCCGCCGAAAGCGTCGAGGAAGTGAATGGCGGGAGAGTCGTTCTCCTTGTCGGCAGCCTGAATGCCGCCTTCGGCCATCATGGTGTTGGCGTCACCGATGCGGAGCTTGGTGACGATCATGGTTTTCGCGCCGGCGTTGTCCGCCTCGATGGCCGCCGAAGCGCCCGCGCCGCCGCCGCCGATAATCAGGACGTCGACGTCATATTTGACGTCGGACAGGTCGACATCCTCCGCACTGATGCGGCTGTGCGCCTGAAGAAGATCGCACAGCTCGTGCGGGACCTCCTCCCCCTTGTTGGGGCCGATCTGGAGGGTCGCAAATTCGCTCTTCTTATAGTCGGGATGGTAGGCCGCGAGAAGGTCTTCCTTCTCTTTTGCCGTCATGCGGGCGGGCTCGTAGGCAATATTCGCCTCGCGGGCAGCTTCCACCGCCTTTAAGGACGCTTGAAATTCAGCAGAATACACAGAAAAGCCCTCCTTATTTCTCAATCTCGCGGTTGTTGTAGAGTTCCTTGAGTTCCTCGACCGGTTTGCCCATCAGCGCCTCGATCAGCTCGGTGAAGGTGCCGTCCTGAATCTCGCGGACGCGGTTTTCGAGGTGCGCGGTCTTGGGGGCGAGGTACTTGCCGTTCAGGCGGCGGGCCAGCATGGCCACCTGCGGGTGGGAGATTCCGGCCGGGCAGCGGGAGGAGCAGAGGCCGCACATGACGCAGTCAAAGGACTCCTCGGCGCACTTTTCAAACTCGCCGCGCTGCGCGTAGGCGATGTACTGCATGACGTTGAGATCCTGGGGGCAGGCCTTGGTGCAGGCGTTGCAGCCGACACAGGCGTAAATCTCAGGATAAAGCTGCATCATGATCTGCTCGGTGGGCTTCACCTTTTCGATGTCGTAGACCTCTTTGACCAGCGGGAAAAAGGGCAGCGTCGCGACATACATATTGTCCTCAACCTTGGTCTGGCAGGCCAGGCAGGTCCGGAGCTCCCGGTCGCCCTTGATGCGGTAGATGGTCGCGCAGGCGCCGCAGAAGCCGTTGCGGCAGCCGCAGCCGCGCACGAGCTGATATCCTGCGTATTCCATGGCGCGCATGATGGTCAGGTCGCCGGGGACCTGATACCGCTTGCCGAACAGGTACACATTTACCATGTTTTCCATATTCTCAGATTCTCCTTCGTTAATACTCGTCGGGCAGTTCGTCGATCTGGTCGCAGCGGAAGACAGGGCCGTCCTTGCAGACGTACTTGGAACCGACGTTACAGCGGCCGCATTTGCCGATGCCGCACTTCATCCGCAGTTCCAGCGTCGTATAGACCTGGGTTTTGTCAAAGCCCAGCTCCTGGAGGCCGGCGAGGGTGAACTTAATCATGATCGGCGGGCCGCAGAGGACGGCGATCTTGTCGGTCGAGAAGCCCAGCTCCTTGACATAGTTGGGAACAAAGCCGACATGGCCGTCCCATTCGGGCTGTTCCCGGTCGATGGTCAGGTGTACCGTGACGCCCTCGTCCTTTGACCACTCCTCGATGATCTCCTGATAGTCGACGAGGTCCTGCTTGGTGCGGGAACCGTAGACGATGTCGATCTTGCCGTAACGGTCGCGGTAATGGCGGCAGTAGTTGATGACCGAGCGCAGCGGCGCAAGGCCGATCCCGCCGGCGATGAAAAGCATATCGTGCCCGGCGAACTCGGTGTCGACCGGAAAGGCGTTGCCGTAAGGTCCGCGGATGGTGATCTCCTGGCCGGGTTCCATCGAATGAAGCCATTCGGTGACACAGCCGCACTTTTTAATGGAGAACTCCATGAATTCGGTGTTGGTGGGCGACGAGGTGATGGAGAACATCGCCTCCCCCACCCCGGGGATGGAGAGCATGGCACACTGGCCGGGACGGTGATCAAACGGCTTTTTGCCGTCAGGGGTTACGACGCGGAACGTCTTGACGTCGGGGGTGTCGATGCGGATGTCCGTCACCACCCCCACAGACGGGATCAGGGGTTCTCTGGTGTCAAACATTGGCTCTGCCTCCTAACTTCTTCATGACCTTGACGATATTCATCTGGATGGGGCACTTGGAGACGCAGCGGCCGCAGCCAACGCAGGAAAACAGTCCGTCGTTGTTGGTGGGATAGTAAACCAGCTTGTGCATAAACCGCTGGCGGAACCGTTCGAGCTGGGTCAGGCGGGGCTGACCGGCCGACATCTTGGTGAATTCGGAGTACATGCAGGAATCCCAGCAACGGAAACGCTTGACGCCGTGTCCGGTGTTGAAATCCTTGATATCGTAGCACTGGCAGGTCGGGCAGACAAAGGTGCAGGTGCCGCAGCCGAGGCAGGACTCCGAGAGTTCCTTCCACTCGGGCGCATCAAAATACTCGTCCGTTTTGCCGCTGCCGAAGGCGTCCGCCTTGAGGCCGGCGAGGGGGAGCTTCGCGAGGCGCTCATGGATCAGGGACTTCTGCTCCTCAACAGGGGCGGCGTCCGCCTCTTCGGTCAGGCTGTCCAGCGCGGCGAGCAACTTTTCGCCTTTTTCGGTTTTGGCATCGAGGTAGAGCGCGTCCGCTGTTTTATGGCAGACAACATCCCCCTCGGGGCTGGCCGCGTCGATGCCGAAGGTGCCGCAAAAGCAGGTCGCAGCCGGTTTCAGGCAGGCCATCGAGACAATGGTGGCATGGTCGCGGCGGTTCTTATAGTAGGTGTCGGCCGGCTCCGCGAGGAAGACGCGGTCGAGGACCTCAAAGCTCTTCACATCGCAGCCGCGGACGCCGAAGATGACAAAATCTTCGCTCTCCTCGCGGGTGTCGATGATCTCAATCTTCTTGCCTTCCACTTTGAAATCCATGAGGTTTTCCGTCTGCGGGAAGAAGAAATCCTTGGGGCTTCTCACCGTATTGAGGGCGTCCGAGAGCTGCTTGCCCTCCGCCCACTTCTCATATTTTGCCCCTGCAGCGGTGTCGACCGGCAGGTAGAGGGTTTCGCGGGACGCGATCCCGGCAAAAAGCTGATCGAGCTTGTCAAGGGATACCTTACGCATGGCTTTCACCTCTCTTTACCGCCTCACCGGGCTCCAGATCGCCCACGGTGTAGTCGACAATGGGCGCACGGCTGCCGACTGCGGCGCCGGCCTGGTATTCGCCGTAGAAGTTGTCAATATCTTTGATAAACTTCCGGTTGAGCAGATGGAGCGGAATATGCTGCGGGCAGACGCGGGAGCACTCCCCGCAGTCGGTGCAGCGTCCGGCGACGTGGAAGGCGCGGATGATGTGGAACATCTGCTCCTCGAAGGAAGTGGCGGGCGACTTGTTCTCCACGCCGGATTCCGGATTGTCGAAGACGCATTTTTCGCAGGTGCAGGCCGGGCAGACGTCGCGGCAGGCATTGCAGCGGATGCAGCGGGACAGTTCACGCTGCCAGAATGCGAAGCGTTCGTCCGCATTCATCGCTTCCAGCCGCGCAACCTCATCAAAACGCGCGCTGTCCGCTACTTCGCCGTCCTCGCCCAGCAGCTCATCATATGCGACATGCTTTTTGGACTTGCAGACCAGGCAGCGCTCGGAAAGGCCTTCTGCACGGGGAACGGTCTTATCGCCGTCATACAGGGTATGTACGACAAACCCTTCCTTTTCGGCAGTAATGGAGCGGATGCCTTCCGCCGCTTCCGCCTTAAGCTTGGTCACATCGGCCATTCCTTCGCAGGGGATTCCAATCACATATACTTTTTCCCGGTCAAAGCGATGCTCGGTCAAAAGCTGATTGAACGAATAAGTATCACACGGTTTCAAGAAAACCAGAATTTTCCCTTCGCCCTTGCGGGTTT
>CALXIG010000132.1 GCA_944388305.1 uncultured Clostridia bacterium | reverse complement strand
CGCAGCTACCTGCACGCCCTCTTTCAAAAGGAATTCGGCTGCGGGGTGGCGGCCTATCTGAACCGGATGCGGATCAGCCGGGCGAAATTCCTCCTCGCCAACACCGGGATGCGGCTTATCGACATCGCCTGCGAGGTGGGCTACAACAGCCGCCAGAATTTTGCGCTGGCCTTTCAGAAACAGACGGGGATGCCGCCCTCCGCCTTCCGCCGGCGGAGCGTTTCGGCGGCGCCGGTCCAGACCGGCAGCTTCAGGCGCTTCCCGGCCGATGAGTGAAAAATAGTACCGGAAATCCGAAGATTTTCCCTTGTTTTACAAAGAGCGGGTGTGCTATAATAAGGAACGCCAAAGGAACGTGCGCCTTTGATTCCAATGCGTATAAACAAAATGCCATCATACGAAACGGAGAATTTGTTATGACACACAGAGAACGATTTATCAAAACTCTCAAGCGCGAAAAAATCGGCGGACAGGTTCCGACCTTCGAGCTGGTCTTCTTTCTGACCATGGAGGCGTTCGGGAAGGTCCACCCCTCCCACCGCCAGTACAGCCAGTGGAACCAGATGAGCCAGAACGAGCGCAACCTCCACATGAACGAAATGGCCGACATCTACATTGACACCGCCAAACGCTACGGCCACAGCGCGATTTTCGTCCATCCCAATCCCGGCGACCTCGAGAACACCCAGTGGCTGCTGGAAACCATCCGCGAAAAGACCGGCGACGAGTACTACATCATGATGCACGGCGACCCCACCTGGTCCATTCCGGACGGTGACAGCATGTTTGAGTTTTCCGCCAGAATGTACGAGGAGCCGGAAGCGCTCAACGAGGAATCGGAGCGCCGCCTCGACCACGCCCTCGAGTTTGCTCAGAAGTTAAACGCACGCGGCCACCTGCACGATGGCTTCACCCTCTGCTCCGACTACTGCTTCAACACCAACCCCTTCTTCAGTCCCGAAAAGTTTGACGAACTGATCGTCCCCTATCTCAAACGGGCGATCGACGGCTACCGCGAGATGGGCTATTACACCATCAAGCACACTGACGGCAACATCATGCCCATCGCAAAACAGATGGCGGACTGCGGACCCGACGCCATCCACTCCCTCGACCCGCAGGGCGGCGTCAGCATCCCCGCGCTGCGCCAGCTCATCGGCGATGAGATCGCCCTGGTCGGCAACGTCAACTGCGGCCTTTTGCAGACCGGCACCGATGAGGAGTGCCGCGCCGACGTCCTGCGCTCTCTCCACGAAGGCATGGAGCGCGGATACGGCTACATCTTCTCCACCTCCAACTGCGCCTACACCGGCCTGCCCCTCGCCCGCTACGAAATGATGATCGACCTCTGGCGCCAGTACGGCAACTACGACCTCGCAAAATAACCGCGTCCTCCCCCGGAACCGGAATTCCGGGGGAGTTTTGCAGCTGTTCTCAATACAAATTGTATAAAATATGCGGCATTTTACAAAAATCAGAAAAAATTTCCCGCGTCCGGCCCCTGCTCCGGGCGATTGCGCCGCGTGCGTGCTTCTGTTATAATAGAAGCGGAGCCGCGAAACCGGCCGCAAAGAAAGGAGCCTGCCCCATGATTCTGCCGACCCAGTTTCTAAACCCTGTCCTGCTGCGATGCAGCCGTTTTGACGGCTACAGCGCAACGCCAGCCGGACCCTATGCCAGCCGGACCGTCTACGACTACGAACTGGAATACTACATCCGCAGTGACGGCGGCGTCCGCGTCAACGGGCAGTTTCTCCCCTTTCGCGCCGGTGAGATGAACATCCGCAAGCCGGGTCAGGTAGTACAGGGCGTCCCGCCCTACGAGTGTTACATCGCCTGTGTCGATTTTCTGGGCAACGCAGTCCGCAGCGGCAGTTATTCTTTCGGCTCGCCGGAGGAGGCGCAGGAGCGCTACGAGAACCCGCTGCTCTCCTCCCTGCCGGACAAACTGACGGTCGGCAAGCGGGATTTGATGACGGGGCTGTTCGAAAACCTGCTCCTGAACCAGGACGTCCGCAGCGACCTCGCCTTTTTTCAGGTCAAATCGAGCCTCTATTTTCTGTGTTCGGAAATTTTTCGGGAAATTTCCGACCGGAACACATCAGGCAGCACCGCCGCGGTGCGGGAAGTGATCCGCAGGATCCGGGAAAATTACTGCGAACCGCTCCGCATCGACGAGCTGATCGCGGAAACCGGTTTCAGCCGCGGTTTTTTCCACCGCCGCTTTCTGACTGAAACCGGAATGACGCCCGGGCAGTTCATCGCCTCCCTGCGGATGGAGCGGGCAAAAGATCTGCTGAGCTTTACCGGCACCCCGATCGGGGAAATCGGCGCGCTCTGCGGATATCCGGACAGCGTCTACTTCTCCCGCGTTTTCCGCAGCCACACCGGCATGACCCCCTCCGCCTACCGCCGCCGCATCGAGGCCGAAGCGCGGGAATCCACAGGCCGTTCCCGATGAAGCCCGGACGGTCAAAAAGGTTACTTTTGTACCAGTCCTGTTACAAAATTCCTAACGCGCCGGCGGCAGGCGTGCTATACTGTGGATAAACCATCACCGGAAAGAGGGAATTTTGATGACAGGAAAAGAGCGGATGCAGCGCATTCTGAAACACCAGCCGGTCGACCGGATCGGACTGTTTGAGCACTTCTGGAACGACACCTACAAGGCGTGGTACGAGCAGGGGCACGTGCCGGGCGGACAGTCCTTTGAGGATCACTTCCAGTTTGACATGCAGGAATTCTGGGCGTTCAACCTGGTCGCCGACCTGGACTTCGAGCGGAAGGTCGTCGCCGAGGACGAAGATACCATCACCTATCTGGACGGGAACGGCGCCATCCTGCGCCGGCACAAATTCCACGATACCACCCCGGAACATGTGGATTTCACCGTCAAGGAGCGGGAAGATTGGGAAAAAATCAAGCCGCTGCTGACCCCGGATCCCCGCCGGATCAATTTCGAGGGTTACCGCCGGGTCAAAAAGGCGGCCGCCGACGCCGGGCGCTTCTTCGTCTGGAGCGGCATCAATGTCTTCGAGTCTATCCATCCCGTCTGCGGGCACGAAAATATGCTGGTCGGCATGGCCCTCGACCCGGACTGGGTTCGCGACATGGCCGAAACCTACGCCAGACTGACCGTCGAGCTTCAGGAAATGCTGTTCCAACAGGAGGGATATCCCGACGGGATCTGGTACTACGAGGATATGGGCTACAAGGGAAGTCCCTTCATGTCTCCGACGATGTACCGCGAAATCATCAAGCCTTCCCATGTCTACACCATCCAGTACGCTAAGCAGCACAATCTGCCGGTCATCATGCACTCCTGCGGCTTTGTCGAGCCGCTGCTGCCCGACATGATCGACGCGGGAATTGACTGCCTCCAGGTGATCGAAATCAAGGCCGGTATGGATCTGCTCAAGCTGCACAAGCTGTACGGCGACAAAATCAGCTTCATGGGCGGCATCGACGTCCGCACCCTCTACACCAATGACAAACAGGTCATTCTGGAGGAACTGGAAAAGAAGATCCCGATCGTCAAGCAGGGCTACAACTACGTCGTTCACAGCGATCACTCCATCCCCAAGACCGTGGATTACGACATCTACCGCTATTTCATCGACAAAGCGCTCGAGCTGGGGCGCTATGAGGAATTTTCGGAGTAAAATTCTCCCGGAAAATTGCAAAACCGTTCGCCTGCCAAACCGGGCGAACGGTTTTTCTTTCCTGAAAATTTCCTGACGGCTCCGAAGTTGCGCTTTATCCGTTATCCCAGGGGGGGGGAGTCTTCCTTCGCGTCCCGCCATTTTCCGGGAGAAACCTGGTATACCCGCTTAAACGCCTTGTAAAAGGTGTTTATGGAATTGTAGCCGATCTGGGCGGGGATTTCATGGATATCCACGTTGCAGCGGAGCAGCTCCTCTGCCTTTTTCAGCCGCAGTTTCTCAATGTATTCGCCCAGGCTCTGCCCCGTGCAGGTCTTCACCACCTGAAACACGTACTTCTCCGACACCTGAAATGCCTCCGCGACCAAGGCGGCGCAAAGCGCGCTGTTTGCGTAATGCTCCTGAAGGTAATCGATAATACGGTGCTGCTTCTGGATTGCCTTTTCCGATTGGCGGGACTGAACGCGGCCGCACAGGTCGATGCAGGCCGGCTGGAAGGAAAGGATCAGTTCCCGCGGGGAGAGGCCGGCTTCAAACTCGGGGAGCGCCAGTGTCTCCTCCTTCCGCAAAACAGAGGCGGCGACCCCCTCCACAGTGCTGCGGAGTCCGTAAAACACCTGGTACAATTCCTCCTCCGACGGCTGCGCGTTCCTGGCCGATTCGGCGAAAGACTGCAAAAACTGCTCCACATAACGGCTTTCGCCGCCGCTCAGCAGCTCGGTGAGCTTCTGCGCGCGGTGAAGGGAAAACAGCGGCCCGCGGGAGACGCATTTTTCGCTGAATACCTGCACAGGCGCGCCGGTGTCCGCCAACCGCAGCGCGCTGCGGGCACACTTGCTGCTCCACCCCACCCGTTCCATTGAAGAAACCGTCACACCAAGACCGATCGCCGTTTCAAAACCGCCCTGCCTTGCCTGCGCGGCCGCTTCCTCCAGCAGAGAGCGTATCTCTTCCGGCGCGGCGGGCTGCCCGGAAAAGCAGAACAGAACCTCCGACAGGGCGGTGTCCCCGTTGTAGAACAGGCAGTGCAGCCCTCGTTCCTCGGCAAAAAAGCGGTGCAGGATCGCGTTGACCTGAGCCATGCGGTCAAACTGGTCCTGTTCCTCGCTTTCCGGAAGATTTCGCAGCTGAATGCAGGCGGCGCAGAAACTCGCGCCTTCCGGCAGCTCCAGCGCCGCACGGCACTGCGCGGCGTCCTTCTCGGTGTAGATTTTTCCGGAGAGCAGCCGCCCCAGCAGCGCACCCCGGAGCGAAAGCCGCATGGCGTGCGCCTCTTCCTCATAAAATTTCCGCTGCGTGTCCAGACCGGTCACCACATCCGCGATATACTGGTAGACATTGCGGGTCCGCTCCCGGGTGGAGGCGACCTCGGCAGTCTCCACGACATGGGTCAGCGGTTTATTCTGCAAATAGGCCATCCAGACTGCGGTCACCAGAACCGCCAGGAAGAGGAGGGCCATCGCCGCCGAGGTCATAGATACCGCGGGTTGAATCAGATCGTGAAAATACTGTTTGGAAACTCCCATTACGGCGGTCAAACCGATTTGATCATTTGAAACGGTAAATACCGCCGCTCCGTCCGAATCCGCCCTGCCAATCTGTGCGGCCTGGAGCAATTCCACCGAATCTTCCGTGCAGCGCTGCCCCGCAATCAGAGAACCGGACTGGTCAAACAGATAGAGAAAGCTCCCATCCCCATAGCGGTCCAGATTCATGTGGGAAAAGAGCTCGTCCAGGCTCAGCAGATAAACCACGTACCTTCCCGTAAAGGCGCCGGAATAGGAGAGCGGAACGACGAGGTGAAGGACCGGCTCTTTCCGCTGCAGGTGCGCCGGGTCAAAGACGGCGTTGGTGTTCGCGGCCGGAAGGAAAAAGTAGTGCCGCTGCTGGGAAAAAACCGCCTCCCGCCATTCGGCGTAGCCGTACCCCTCGATCTGGTAAAAACTCCCGTACAGCCGTGATGAAAACGGGGAAACGACGCTTTCCGAAAGAAAAAGGTCGTTATTCTCCGAAATCAGATAATAATTTTCCGCCATTCGGCTGGAAAGCACATTCTGCTTCAAAAACTGGCCGGCCTGAAACAGGGTGTAGCAGTTCAGCGCCTTCTGATCCTCAAATTCCTCGTCCGACATCCGGGCAAGCTGGGCGATGTTTGTCTCCTGTCCCAGAATCTGCGCGTTTTGGATGAGATGCATCAGTTCTTCATTAATATCGGAAAAAGAGGACCTCATGCTCCTCTCCACCTCCGCTGCCATCGAATCCTCCGACCGGTCCAGCAGCCCGATGCTGACCGGGACCAGAACGGCAAACAGAAAGAGGGGGATCAGCATAAAACGGCAAAGCGCAATCCAGAAATACCGGTTAAAATATCGTTTCCATCCAGAAAGGTGCATAAGCTCACCTCGCCTTCGTTTCTTCAAAAATTTGTCTTGCTTTTTGTGATTTTTTCCATCTCTATCACCCATATTTTAGCATAAATTGGACGGAAATGCAAGGGTTTTCCAATCAAACAGGAATTTCCAATCCATTTTTCTTACTCTGGTCCAACAAATTCCAGTTTTTAAAATTTACATGCGGAGAAAAATGATATAGAATGTGTTCATGGGGATTTCGAAAATATGGTGACTTTTTCCCGTATCCGGAATCCCGCAAAAGGATGCGATACTTATAAAAGGAGTGTGCAAATTATGAGACATCCGAAACTGAGAACGGCTTTGGCGGCTTTTATGGCGGTCTGCACCGCGGCTTCCCTTGTCGCCTGCAGCGGCGGCGGAGAATCCTCCACCGGTTCCACCGGCTCCACCGGCGGCACCACCGCTTCGAACTCCACCGGCGGCGGAGAGAGCACCGGCACCGTTTATGATCTCAGCAACCTGAATGAACCCGGCACCGTCCCGGTATTAAAGGAAAAGGTTCCGCTCTCCGTCCTCGTTATCCAGGACACCAACATTGAAGACATGGAGACCAACGCCTATACCCTGAAGCTGGAAGAGGAAGTCA
Organism: uncultured Clostridia bacterium; assembly: GCA_944388305.1. Lineage (GTDB taxonomy): Bacteria > Bacillota > Clostridia > Oscillospirales > Ruminococcaceae > Merdivicinus. The sequence continues at coordinate 5,720 of CALXIG010000132.1, read as the reverse complement.
ACCTCGACCTCAGCTTTGAGTATCTGCCTGCCGGCACCGACGCGAAACAGCGCCTGGCCCTGATGATCTCCGGCGGCGAGACCCTTCCCGACGTCTTCTGCTTCAACCTGACTCCCATTGAGACCTACTCCTACGGCACCCAGGGCTATCTGATGCCTCTGGACGACCTGGTTGAAGAGGTTGGCTACTACAGCAAACAGTACTTCGAGAGCGAAGAAGGCCAGTCCATCATGCAGTGGGTCTATTCTCCCGACGGCAAGATCTACGGTATGCCCCGTATCTGCCAGGAAATCGGCAACGACTACGACCACCGCATGTGGATCAACAAGACCTGGCTCGACACGCTGGGACTCGATATCCCCACCACCACCGACGAGTACTATGAAGTCCTCAAGGCCTTCAAAGAGCAGGACCCCAACGGCAACGGCATCGCCGACGAGATCCCGCTGATGGGCAACACCGACGGCTGGAACCAGAACGTCTGGAAGACCCTTCCTTATGCGTTTGTCTTTCTGAACGACAACTTTGACTACCTCATCCCCGGCGACGACGGCAAGCTGACCGTTTCCTTCATCCAGCCGGAATTCCGCGACGCGCTGGAATACATGAACAAGCTCTGCACCGAGGGCCTGCTCGATCCGCTGACCTTTACCCAGAAGCAGACCGAGTTCAAGACCGTCATTGAGAACGAAGATATCCAGCTGCTCGGCTCCATGTGCGCCGGCTCGATGAGTGTCTACCAGGTGCAGTCGGTCCGCAAGCAGGACATGACCCATATGGCTCCGCTGACCGGCCCGGACGGCGTGTGCTATACCTCCTTCCGCGGCACCACCATCCCGGACGCCTTCGGCTTCATCTCCAAGGACTGCTCCGACCCCGTCGCCGCTTACGCGATGTTTGACTACATGTACACCCGCGAGATGTCGATGCACGCCCGCTACGGCGAGAAGGACGTCGACTGGAAAGAGCCTGAGGAAGGCGCCATCGGTATGTACGAATCCATGGGTTGGGAACCCTGCATGGAATACATCAACTCCATCTGGGGCACCCTCCAGAACAAGCAGTGGAGCGAAAACCATCCGTCCCTCCGCACCTACGACATGCCCGGCGGACAGGTCTGGAACGGCGATCCCTATGACTCTCAGTACATGACCGCGCAGGCTGTTCCGGATTATGTTGACAAGGTTCCGGATGAGATCGTCCTTCGCCTCATCTACACCCAGGAAGAGGCCGATTCCATCGCCGAATTCCAGGCGAACCGCGACACCATGCTGACCGAGGCTGTCGCCGCCTTCATTACCGGCGCCCGTCCTCTCTCCGATTGGGACAACTTTGTTGCGGAAATGAACGCGCTGGGTCTCGACAACTTCCTCTCTGTTGCGCAGACCGCCTACGACCGTATGCAGAGCAACAGCTGATTTGCCGGAAACGCCTCAAACTGAACGCTGAAACCGCGGGGATTTCCCCGCGGTTGCGGCATCATCTCTCAGATTTTACTCAGAAAGGGGTGCTCCACCCGTGAAAGCCACCGCCGCCGCGGCTCCTTCCGCTTCCACCAAGGTAAAGAAGAAGAGCCTGGCCAAGAGAATCCTCACCTGCTGGCAGCTCTATCTGTTCCTGATCCTCCCGATTGCCTATCTGCTGATTTTCTGCTATTATCCGATGGCCGGTCTGCAGATCGCCTTTAAAAAGTTCCAGGCGAATCTGGGCATCTGGGGAAGCCCCTGGGTGGGTTTTGAACAGTTCACCAAGTTCTTCACCTCGCCGATGTTCGGGCGCGTCATCAAAAACACCCTGACCGTCTCGATTTACAACCTGATCGCCGGTTTCCCGATGCCGATCATTCTGGCGCTGGTTCTGAACTCCCTGCGCAGTGAAAAATACAAGAAATTCGCGCAGACTGTCACCTACCTGCCCTACTTTATCTCGGTTGTCGTTCTGGTCGGTATTCTGAACCAGGTCCTCAACCCCCGTATCGGCCTGGTTGCCAACCTGCTGGAACTGGTCGGTATCAACAACATGCCCAACTTCCTGGGAAGCGCCACCGCTTTCCCCCACCTGTACGTCTGGTCCGGCGTCTGGCAGTCGATGGGCTATAACTCGATCATTTACATCGCCGCCCTCGCCAGCACCGACCCGGAGCTGCACGAAGCGGCCCAGATCGACGGCGCGAGCCGCTTCCAGCGGGTCATTCACATCGACCTCCCCACCATTCTGCCCACCGCCTCCATTCTGCTGATTATGAACGCGGGGCGCATCATGACGGTCGGCTTTGAAAAGGCCTACCTCATGCAGAACAGCCTCAACACCACCGCCAGCGAGGTTATTTCGACCTACGTCTACAAGGTCAGCCTTGCCGCTTCCATCCCCAATTTCTCCTACGGTACTGCGATCGACCTCTTCAACTCAATCATCAACATGGTCCTGATTGTTTCGGTCAACGCGATCAACAAGAGAATCGGCGGAAGCTCACTCTTCTAGAAAGGAGGACCCTGTTGTGACGAATACAAAAGCGAAAAAAAGCAGCATCAGCCTGAGCCGCGACGACAAAATTTACTATGCCGTCATCCATGTCATCCTGTTCCTGCTTCTGCTCATCATCATCTACCCGCTGATCTACATCGTGTCCTCCTCCTTCTCCGCGGCATCCTCGGTCGCGGCCGGCAAAGTTATTCTCTGGCCGGTTGACCCGAGCCTGGAAGGCTATGAGGCGGTTTTTGAAAACAGCGACGTTCTGGTCGGCTACCGCAATACGATCTTTTACACCATCCTGGGCACCTTCATCAACGTCGCCATGACGCTGATTGCGGCCTATCCGCTGGCGCGGCGGGAGCTCCCCGGAAAGACCATCTTCATGTTCCTGTTCACCTTTACGATGATCTTCAACGGCGGTATGGTCCCGACCTACATGCTCATCCGCGACCTGCACATGCTCAACACAATCTGGGCGATGGTTATCCCCGGCGCGATCTCAGTCTACAACCTGATGATCACCCGCACCTTTATCCAGAGCAGCATTCCCAATGAGCTGCTGGAAGCGGCTCAGATTGACGGGTGCAGCGACGCGAAGTTCTTCTTCACGATGGTTCTGCCCCTTTCGAAGGCGATTATCGCCGTTCTGGTCCTCTTCTATGCGATCGGTCACTGGAACGCCTATTTCAACGCCTTCCTGTACCTCTCCGACCGCGGACTTTTCCCGTTGCAGCTGTTCCTGCGTGAGATCCTGATCGCGAACACTATCGACACCAGCCAGATCGTCGACCCTGAGGTCGCGGCTGCCAAACAGGGTCTGGCTGACCTGCTCAAGTACTCGCTGATTATCGTCTCCACTGTCCCGGTCATGTGCCTCTACCCCTTTGTACAGAAGTACTTCGTCAAAGGCGTTATGATCGGCTCCATCAAGGGCTGATTTCAGTCCTTCCTCCAACTTTCCGCCGGCGGTTCCCTCAACGGAGCCGCCGGCCCATTTTTTTGTAGTCCAATAAAAAAGGGACGGCGCCTGCCGTCCCCAGTGTTTCATTTTTCTGTCAGTTCAGATGCTTCTCAATCGCGCGGTCCAGCGGCCCGAAGGAGATGGTCTTCTGCTTGAAGGCGAGAATCGCGAGGATCAGGAAGAGGATGCTCCGAATGAAGGAGAGCAGATCGCGAAGCAGGCCGGTCAGGCTGAAGGAGAACAGATCGCCCGCGCCGCCGATAACAAAGGAAGCCATCCAGCGAATCGCACCGAAGACCACACCAAAGACATCGCCGATCAGGCCCAGCACCACCGAAAGCAGCGCGAAGACAAAGTAAAGGGCGACCGCCTTGACCGCCGACTGCCGCAGCCAGGCGTTCTGCTCGCAGAACAGAACGTAGAAAACGGCGACCAACAGCAGCCCGAACCCGTCAATCAGCCCGACGAGGTAGACAATCGCAGCCACCATGCCGACTGAGATTCCCAAACGTGATTTTTCCATGATACATTCCTCCCAAAAGAATAATTTATTTGCGCACAATCAGCGGCATTTCTGTCATCCGCAGATTGGTACAGCCATAAGGAATCAGGTGTTTCCACTCCGGCGCCTCCGCCTCTTCAGCGGAAGGGCGCTCCTCGAGCAGGCCGCCCTCCATCCCCCACTCAATTCCGGCGAGCTGGCCGCGCATGGAAATGCCGGCGGAATCGGGCGAGAACGGAATCTCTCCGACCTCTCCAAACTCCGGCTCCCAGTCCCGGCTGGCAAAAGCGTACGCCCAGCGGGTGGTGGGGAAAATCTCATAGTCGCAGTAAGGGAACTTCCGCTCCACGCCGCCGCGGGTGTACTCCCGCTTCTCCCAGCGCTCGCCGACCGGCAGGCTGAACAGCAGCGGTCCGCGGTCGAGGACATACATGCCGCTCGGACGGCGGTGCAGGGCAGCCTCCATTCCGAAGCTGACCGCAACCGTTTCTTCCCCCTCCCAGCGGCGGAAAAGACGGAAGTCTTCCCCGGGGACTGCCTCCTCCTCCCCCACCAGGGCGTCCGAAACAAAACCCGGCACCCGCAGGTAAAGAGCGAACTCCACCGGCCGCTCTGCCGTAACTTTCACCCGGTATCCGTCCCGGAAAGGATACGCCGTCTCCAGCGCAATGCGGACCGGCACGCCGCTGACTACCGTCTCCAGCTCTGCCGGCGCGATAGCGGTGACCGCCACGCCATCCTCTGCGCGCATCAGGATTGAAAGGGCGAATTTGGGCCAGCCCTGGCTGAAGTTGGCGGTACAGCAACCAAAATTCGGCTCCAGCCCGAAGAGATGAGATTCCCCGGAATTGGTGCGGAAGGGCGTTTTCTCCGCGTCCAGGCAGCTGCACTGCGGCTGATTGGTCATCTGATCGTACTGGTGGGTCCACATGTCGGGACTCATCGCCGCAGGCAGGGCGTTGAACGCCAGCCGCTCGAGCAGGTCTCCCCAGTAACTTTCGCCGGTGACGGCGAGAATCTGCTCGCAGGAATACATTGCCTCGACGACCGAACAGAGCTCACTTCCCTGAATGGGGCTGGTCCCCGAAAGGCACTCATCCCCGGTAAAATGCCCGGTCGGCATCCCGTGATCCCGTTGCAGCAGGCCGGCGGCCCGGCGGGTAAACTCCTCCGCGGCCTCCGAATCGCCGGTAATCCTGCTGTAGAGGACCTCCGCTTTCAGCGCCATCGCCAGGTTTACAACGTGGGTCAAATAGGTCCAGCGCCCCTTCTCATCCGGGCGCTCGAACTGCCAGTCCGCAAACAGGTCGCGATAGTGGACGCCCTGTAAGCGAAGCTTGTGGGCAAACTTCCGCATCCACTCCTCCGGGCGGCGCTCCCACAGCCAGAACAGCGGAATCAGGCACTCAAACCACCGCGCCTGTCCCCAGTTGAACAGGGTGCAGCTGTCAATATGGCGGTCGAGGTTGCGCAAAATGCCGCAGACAGCCTCCTCTACGCGGGGATCGCCGGTGCAGTCGTGGTAAACGACCAGCACCTTGCTGATGAGGAAGGCCGCCCAGACGTCGTAATGTACGCGCTCCTCATCCGCGCAGGGACAGATCCAGCCGTCGGACTGCTGTCCGGCGAGGATGGCGTCGATGTAGCGGGAAGCGCGTGCCTTGAGGTCCTCCCGATCAAGCAGCCAGGCCAGCGGAATAAAGCCGTCGAGCCAGTACGGGACCCGCTCCCAGCCTTCCCTGCTGCCGCCGATCCAGCGGCTGTCGCGGATGTCGGGCCAGATCT
>CALXIG010000131.1 GCA_944388305.1 uncultured Clostridia bacterium | reverse complement strand
ATCTGGTCGATGATGCCCTGCTTGTGGTCGCAGAACCACCACGCCGCGCCGCAGATGGCGCCGCGGAAGCTGCCCGCAATCGTTGAAAGGGTGGGGCAGGCGGTGGGGTTGAGCGAGTAGAGAATCGTCCGGGGAAGGCCGCCTTCGCGGTCAACCTTGTCGAGAATGGCGACCACGTCGGCGGAAGGAATGGCGTCCCGGATGGAGTCGCCGCCGCAGTCCGCGCCGCACTGGGCAAAAAGGGTGGAGTTGGTGTTGCGCTTGACGGCGATGTGGAGCTGCATGGTCAGACCGCGTTTTTTATACTCCTTCGCGAGCCAGCAGTAGCACCAGCCAAGGAATTTGTTGTAGGCGCAGGCGCAGACTTCCTCGCCCTTGAGCGCCCTGTTCAGGGCTTCGGCGGCCTCCTCCTCAGTGCCGATAGCGGAGGGGAAGGTCTCGATGCCGACGTCAGTGAACTTGCAGCCCATTTCACAGAAGAAATCGAGCCGCTTGAGGACCGCTTCCTTCCAGGAGGCGAAATCGCCGATCTCGATGCCGGCGGCGGCCGAGAGGCGGGCGATGTATTCGCCGTAGGTGGGCTTTGTGATCATCATCAGGGTGTCGGGGCGGAAAGCGGGGGTGACCCGGGTTGCAAACGACTTGTCCGCCGCGAGGAGCTTGTGGTACTCCAGCGAATCCGCCGGATCATCGGTGGTGGAGAGGTACTCCACGTTGGAGGAAGCAATCAGCTTGCGGGGAGAGAGGTGCTTTTCCCGGATGACGGCGTTGGCCTTTTCGCGGATGGCGGCGGCGGTCTTGCCGTTTAAGGGCGTATCGATGCCGAAGAAGAGCCGCAGCTCCATGTGGGTCCAGTGATAGAGAGGGTTGCCGGCAGCGGTGGCGAGAGCCTCCGCGTACTTCTGGAATTTTTCACCCCAGGAGGCATCTCCGGTGATGTATTTTTCGTCGATGCCGTGGCAGCGCATCAGGCGCCACTTATAATGGTCGCCGCCCAGGAACATTTCACCAATGTCGGAAAATTCCCTGTCCTCATAGATCTCCCTGGGGGAGAGGTGGCAGTGGTAGTCAATGATGGGGAGGTGCTTGCAGGCGTTGTACAGCCGGACGGCGGTATCGTTGGACAGCAGGTAGCGCGGACCCATAAATTCGCTCATAATATCGCTCCATTCTCAGAAAATTTTAGGGTATCTGCAATTCATTTTCATTATATCACGAATGTTTTCACAATGCGATTGTCAAAATCGGCAGATTGGATTGTAAAAAAAGCGATGATTCCGCTCAATCTGCGAGATAGGGGAGAATGGCGGAATAGGCGGCGGTGAGCGCATCCATCCCGGTGCGGCAGTTGGCGGCGCTGGTCGAGGGGAGCGGCAGCGCCCGGACCCCGCAGGCCGGTTCAATGTGGCGGCGGTAGAGCCGGAACGCCGTCCCGCCGGCGGTGAAGACCGCCCGGATCGGGGCACCATCCAGGATGGGACGGATGTCGTTGGGGCGGGGGTTTCGGATGGAACTGTCGCTGGCGCCGGTAATCTCGCAGCTTTGCAGCACGTCCCAGAGCGCGATCCGGTGGGAGATGGCGAAGCGGCGGCGCGCTTCGGTCCCGGCGGGGACCGGCTCCCCGAACAGGGCGGCCAGGACCGGCCAGAAGCGGTTTTGCGGGTGGGCGTAGTAGAATCCCTCCTCCCGCGAGCGGGGGCTTGGCATGGTGCCCAGGATGAGGACGGCAGAGCGGCGGTCCCAGACCGGCGCGAGGGGGTGGACAACTTTTTCGGGCATGAATGGTTCTCTCCTTTGGCGGGAAAAAGGCCGGACGGCGGACAACCTGATTATACCCGCCAGAAGGGAGCTTGTCAACCGCTGCGGTTTCTGTCACAAAAGCCGAATTTTGCCGTTTGGACCATTCTCGGGCACTCTTTGCCTTGTCAAAAGAAACAAAGCGCGGTATAATAAATAACGTATTGTGTTTCGGAGTGTGGAAAGGACGGTTATGATGAACAGAATCGGGTTTGACAACGGCAAATATCTCGCCATGCAGTCGGAGCGCATCCGGGAGCGGATTGCGCAGTTTGGCGGCAAGCTGTATCTGGAGTTCGGGGGCAAGCTGTTTGACGACTATCACGCCTCCCGCGTGCTGCCGGGCTTTGCGCCGGACAGCAAGATCAAGATGCTCATGCAGATGAAGGATACGGCCGAGATTGTCATCGTCATCAACGCGGCGGATATCGAGAAGAACAAAGTCCGCGGCGACCTCGGCATCACCTATGACGTCGATGTCCTCCGGCTGATGGACGCTTTTCACAGCAACGGGCTGTATGTCGGCAGCGTGGTCATCGCCCAGTATTCCGGCCAGGCGGCGGCCGACGCCTTCCGCAAGCGGCTTGAGGCGCTGGGTGTCCGCACCTACCTGCATTATCCCATCGCGGGCTATCCCGGCAACATCCAGCTCATCGTCAGCGACGACGGCTATGGCAAAAACGAGTATATCGAAACCTCCCGTCCCCTCGTCGTTGTCACTGCGCCCGGCCCCGGCAGCGGCAAGATGGCGACCTGCCTTTCCCAGCTCTACCACGAATTCAGGCGCGGTGTCAAGGCGGGCTATGCGAAGTTTGAGACCTTTCCCATCTGGAACCTCCCGCTGAAACACCCGGTCAACCTCGCCTATGAGGCGGCGACCGCTGATTTGAACGACGTCAATATGATCGACCCTTTTCACCTCGAAGCCTACGGGGAAACAGCGGTCAACTACAACCGCGACGTCGAGGTTTTCCCCGTTCTCAACGCGATTTTTGAAAAGATCGCCGGAGAAAGCCCCTACAAATCCCCGACCGACATGGGAGTCAATATGGCGGGCTTCTGCATTTTTGACGACGAGGCCTGCCGGGAAGCTTCCCGGCAGGAGATTATCCGCCGGTACTACCACGCGCTCTGCGACCTGCGCACCGGGCGCGGCGGCGAGGAGGCAGTCTACAAGGTGGAGCTGCTGATGAAGCAGGCCAAAATCGATGTTGAGCGGCGCGCAGTCGTCAAAGCCGCAGTGGAACGCGCCGGGGCGGAGGGACTTCCCGCCGCCGCCATTGAGCTGCCGGACGGAACGATCGTCACCGGCGGCACTTCCGATCTGCTCGGCGCCTCTTCGGCCGCGCTGCTCAACGCGCTCAAGGTGCTCGGCGGCATTCCGAAGGAGGCACACCTCATCTCCCCTGAGACCATCGAGCCGATTCAGGATCTCAAGGTCCGCCATCTCGGCAATCAGAATCCCCGCCTGCACACCGACGAGATCCTCATCGCCCTCTCCATCAGCGCCGTCACCAACGAAACTGCGGCGGCCGCGATGGCGCAGCTTGGCAAGCTCGAGGGCTGCGAGGCCCATTCTTCGGTGATTCTCTCCCAGGTGGACGACTCCGTTTTCCGCAAGCTCGGCTTAAACCTCACCTGCGAGCCGGTCTATCAGACCAAGAAGCTCTATCACAAATAGAAGTTCCGCCCTGCCTGAAAGCAGGGCGTTTTCTTCCCGGTGAAGGGAAAACGGGTGCGCCGCCGTTTTGCTCTGCGGGGGCATAAACGGATTTCCCGCGTGAAATACTAACCATCATCAAGCAGAAAGGATGCTGACGGTATGCGCGAAGAACAGGAACTGATTCATTTTTACGGGGCGGATATTCTTGCCTCGGAGGGGATGCGGCGGGAAAAGCAGCTGCTCCACCACCGGCGGGTGAGCTGCTACCAGCATTCGCTCCGGGTGGCGGACAAAAGCGTCCGCAT
>CALXIG010000130.1 GCA_944388305.1 uncultured Clostridia bacterium | reverse complement strand
ACACCAGCTTCATGCAGGGCGGCAACTTAAACGTCGAAGAGCTTTTAAACCTCGACCCCGACGTCGTCCTGGTCAACGCGAGCAGCACCGACCTGCTGGACGCCATTGAAAACGCGGGCATCCCGGCGGTCGGCATCTCCCCGAGCAAATTCGGCTACGACATCCTCGAGACCTACGACCAGTGGATCGACCTTTTGAGCCAGATCTTCCCGGAAAGCAGCAAGAGCGAGGAGATTTCCGCCTACAGCAGGGAGGTCTACGACCTCGTGCAGGAGCGGGTGGCAAACATCCCCGCGGAGGAGAAAAAGTCCATTCTCTTTCTCTATCAGTATGATGAAAATCAGATGGTCACCTCGGGTAAAAATTTCTTCGGCCAGTACTGGGCGGACGCAATCGGCGCCAAAAACGCCGCCGAGGAGGTCACCGCCGACAATTCCAATGCGGTCATCACGATGGAACAGGTCTACCAGTGGGATCCGGACATCGTCATGATCACCAACTTCACGACCGCCCAGCCCGAGGACATCCTGAACAGCACCATCGGCGGCTACGACTGGTCGAGCGTGAAAGCGGTACTTGACGGCGCGGTTTACAAGATGCCGCTCGGCACCTACCGCAGCTACACCCCCAGCACCGACACCCCCGTCACCTTCCTCTGGATGGCCAAAACCGTCTATCCCGGCCTGTTTGAGGATATCGACATCACCGCCGAGGTGCGGGACTACTACCAGGAACTGTATGGCGTCACCCTCACCGGCGAGCAGATCGACCGGATGTACAACCCCTCTTCCGAGGGCGGCGTGACCATCATCCGCTGAGGAGAATCCCATGGAAAAGACAGTGAAATCGCGGATTTTCTGGACAATCGGAATCATCGCGGCCATTCTGCTCCTGTCGGTTGCCGCGCTGGCGGTGGGACGGTACCAGATTCCGGTGCGGCAGGTCTTCGCCGTCTTCTTCCCCGGGCTGTCCGGGGCGGAGGAGGTCACCGGAAACATGCGCAACACCGTTTTAAACGTCCGCCTGCCCCGCATTCTTCTCTCGCTGCTGGCGGGCGCGGGGATGAGCGCGGCGGGCGCGGCATTTCAGGCGCTGTTTGCAAACCCGCTCGCGACGCCGGACACGCTGGGCGTGGCGACCGGTGCCTCCTTCGGAGCGGTGTTTGCCATCCTGTTCGGCCTCTCGGGGATGATGACCCAGCTTTTCGCGCTGGGCGCCGGCATCCTGGCCGTGGGGCTGGTTTACCTGGTCAGCGCCGACAGGAGGAGCGGCCGCTCCTCCATCGTCATGATCGTCCTGGCAGGCATGGTGGTGAGCGCCCTCTTCTCCGCCCTCGTCTCGCTGGTCAAGTACGTGGCTGATCCGCAGGACGTGCTGCCCGCCATCACCTTCTGGCTGATGGGCTCCCTTTCGGGCACCACCACCGAAAAGCTGCTGCTCGGCGCGCCCTTCATTCTGGTGGGGCTGGTCATTCTCTTTCTTTACCGTTGGAAGCTCAACGTCATGACCCTGACCGAAGAGGAGGCCGCCTCCCTCGGCGTACGGGTCAAACAGGTGCGGGCAATGGTCATCCTGGGCGCGGCGATGGTGACCGCCTCGGTTGTCTCCCTCTGCGGGGTAATCGGCTGGGTGGGATTGCTTGTTCCGCACATCTCCCGCATGATTTTCGGCAGCAACAACCAGCGGGTCCTCCCCGCGAGCATGGGGCTGGGGGCCATTTTCATGCTGGTCATCGACACGCTGGCCAGGTGCATCACCGCCTCGGAAATCCCGGTCTCCATCCTGACCGCGGTCATCGGCGCGCCGTTTTTCATTCTGCTGCTGCGCAAGACTGGAGGGCTGCCGTCATGACCTTTGAAGTCCGGGAAGGCACCTTCCGCTACGGACACGAGCGGACAGTGCTGCAAAATATCTCCTTCGTTCTGGAAGGACCGGCGATTCTCGCGGTGCTGGGAGCCAACGGCGCGGGTAAGACAACCCTGATGAAGTGTATGCTCGGGCTGATGCCCTGGACCTCCGGCGCCTCCTGCCTCGACGGAAAAAATATCCGGGATTACCGCCGCAGGGAGTTCTGGAGTCAGGTCGGGTACGTCCCGCAGGCGAAGCAGAGCGCCTTTGCCTACACCGTCGAAGAAATGGTGGTGCTGGGGCGAAGCGCCCGTCTGGGACCCTTTGCCCAGCCGCGGAAACGGGACTGGGAGCTGGTCGGGCGCGCGCTTGAGACGGTGGGGATTTCCCATCTCCGCACCCGGCTGTGCAGCAAAATCAGCGGCGGCGAGTATCAGCTCGCGATTATCGCCCGGGCGCTGGTGACCGGCCCCAAACTGCTGGTGCTGGACGAGCCGGAATCCAACCTCGATTTCAAAAATCAGATGATCGTTCTGGACGTCCTGCGGCGGCTCTGCGCCGAAAACGGCATTTCCGCCATACTGAACACCCACTACCCGGAGCACGCGGCCGACATCGCACACAAGGCGCTGCTGATGATGCCGGACGGGACTGCGCGCTTCGGCGGCGCCGCCTCCATCCTCACCGAGGAAAACCTCGAGGCGGCCTTCGACGTGCCGGTCTCCATCCGAAAGGTGGAGCTGCCGGACTGCACCCACACCTGCATCATTCCCCGCGGAACCCTGTAAAACACGCAGCGGACACCGGCTCCGGCCGGTGTCCAAGCTTTTTGACAGGAAAAATCCCGCGGATCAAAGGATTTTGATAGACATCCGCCCTTTTTCCGGCTATAATGAAAGCAGAAGAAAGGACGGTGGAGCCTGTGGATATCGGAAATAAGATCAAAAACGCACGTGCAAAGGCCGGACTCACCCAGGAGCAGGCCGCAGAGGCGCTCGGCGTGAGCCGTCAGACTATCTCCAACTGGGAGAATGAGAAAACCTACCCCGACATCGTGAGCGTCGTCAAAATGAGCGACCTGTACGGGGTGAGCCTCGATCACCTGCTGAAAGGAGAACCGCCCATGTCGGAATATCTGGACTACCTCGGCGAAAGCACCAACATCGTCAAAAGCCGCGACCGGCTGGCCGGGCTGATTCTCGCCGCCGTCTGCCTCGGCGTGTGGACGGTCTCTCTCCTCGCGTTCTGGTGCTTTACCAGCGGCTCCGACGCCATGGGATACAGCCTGCTCTATCTGTGGCTGCTGCTCCCGGTCACCATCTTCACCGTCTCCCTCGCCGCCGGAAAAAACGGCTGCTGGGGGCGTCTCAAGTGGTTTGCCCCGCCGGTTTTCGGCCTGGCCTACATGCTGGCCCAATATGCCACCTTCCAAATGGCCAATATGCTCTCCACCGGCATCCTGCGGACGCCCGAATGGGGCATGTTCCTGGCCGGAGCGCTGATCTCCCTCGCGGGAATGGGACTCGGCGCGGGGATCCGCCGGCTGAAAGCCCGCCTTCGCCGGTGTGAGAAGTGACCGGCGCAGATTTTGACGGAATTTCATTGCAAAATTTATCCGGATATGGTATGATAAAGAGGTATATCCAACAGAAATGAGGCTTTGCCATGCCAATCAATATTCCGGCCACCCTGCCCGCCAACTCCGTCCTGCAGCGGGAAAACATCTTTGTCATGGATGAGGAGCGCGCCGTCCACCAGGATATCCGTCCGCTCAAAATCGCCATCCTGAATCTGATGCCCAAAAAAATCGAGACCGAGACGCAGCTTCTCCGCCTTCTCTCCAACACACCGCTGCAAATCGACCTCGAACTGCTGCAAATGGCCTCCCACGTCTCCAAAAACACCTCGGACGACCACCTTTTCAAGTACTACAAAACTCTGGATGACGTGAGAAATGAACGCTTCGACGGTCTCATCATTACCGGCGCGCCGGTGGAACAGATGCCGTTTGAGGAGGTCGATTACTGGCCGGAGCTCTGTGAGGTCTTCGAATGGTCCAAAACCAACGTCTACTCGACCTTCCATATCTGCTGGGGCGCGCAGGCCGGGCTCTATTACCATTACGGCATCCCCAAGCACGATCTCGCCTCCAAGATGTTCGGCGTCTTTCCCCACATTGCCCTCCAGCCCTTTCACCAGCTGCTGCGCGGCTTTGACGAGGTCTTTTTCGTCCCGCATTCCCGCCACACCGAGGTGCGGGAAGAGGACATCCTGCTCTGCCCGGAGCTGGAAATTCTCACCAAGTCCCACATTTCGGGCGTCCACATCGTCGCCGACCGCTCCGGACGCCGCTTCTTTGTCACCGGTCACTCGGAGTACGACCGGGGAACGCTGGCGGCCGAGTACTTCCGCGACCTCGACAAGGGGCTGCCCATCCACATCCCCTACAACTACTTTGAAGGAGACGATCCCGACAACCCGCCGCGCTTCACCTGGCGCAGCCACGCAAACCTGCTGTTTGTCAACTGGCTCAACTATTTCGTCTACCAGCAGACCCCATACCGTCTGGAGGAGATGGACCGCCCGCCGCATTTTTCCAAAACCTCTTGATTTTTTCATACAAATCGGGTATCATATAGGTATCTTCTAAACAGAAAGGATGTTACCAATGGTTGTGACAAAAGAAACCGTGATCGGGGATATCCTCGACTTCGATCCCACCACCGCGCCCTATTTCCTGGAGATGGGGATGCACTGCCTGGGCTGCCCTTCCGCGCGGGGCGAATCGCTGGCCGACGCCTGCGCCGTCCACGGCGTCAGCGCGGACGAGCTGGTCGAAAAGATCAACGCGCACCTTTCCGGCAAGTAAATCGCAAAAGGGCGGGCAGCAATGCCCGCCTTCCTTTTCATCAGGGAGGTATTGCCATGAAAGCACTGGACAGCCGCCTGCGGGCGGCCGCGGAATTCGCCACCTCCGGCGGAAGGCTCACCGATATCGGCACCGATCATGCCTACCTGCCGGTCTGGCTGGTCAAAACAGGCAGAATCTCCTCCGCCATCGCCGCCGATATCAACGAAGGGCCGCTGGAATCGGCTGCCGCCAACATCGCCGCGGAGGGGTTGCAGGGCAAAATTGAAACCCGCCTGACCGATGGACTGGAGGGCATCGACCTGTCGGACGTCACCGACATCACCATCGCCGGAATGGGCGGAATGCTTATCGCGGAAATTCTTGAAAAGCGGCTGCCGCTGGCGGGAAAAAATCTCATCCTGCAGCCCATGACCCAGGCTCCCTTTCTGCGGGGATGGCTCGCGGAACACGGATTCGCCCTCCTCGCTGAAACGCCGGCGGAGGCCGGCGGCAAGCTCTACACCGTCCTGAATGCCCGCTATGATGGACAGAAGCGGGAGGCGGACGCCTTTTTC
>CALXIG010000129.1 GCA_944388305.1 uncultured Clostridia bacterium | reverse complement strand
CCTACAACCGCAGCACCCTGGAAATGCTCGTGATCCCCTTTGACTGCGGTTTTGCGCCCTCCATGAGCGGCATTATGAGCGAAATCTATGTAAGCTTTTACAAGGATCAGGACGGCGAACCCTACCTTGTCGATTACGAAGACGCCGACTACTTCAACGCCCTGTATTTCAGTCTGGAATTTACCAACGAGCTGGTCGCAGCCGTCAACGAATTGCGGGAAGAAAGCGGGCTGGAACGGATGTCAGCGACCTCTTATGAACTGACGCGCGCCGCCTGGACCCTCGCGAAAGAGCAGGCCGATACCTTCGGGACCACCCGCCCGGACGGCGAAAGCTGGACCACCGCCTTAAACGAGGAGTATGTGGACTGGTCCAACGGCTACATCTGGCTTAAGAAATACGAACAGGACAATATCGATGAATTTACCGCCGAAGCTATCGCGGAGGTTTTCGCCCCTGCGCGCGACGACGGGAGCATGTTTGATACTGCGGCGATGGGCGTCTATATGACGGAGGACTTGACCCTGTACGTATGTGCGCTGGGAATCACAGAGTAGCAGCTGTCTTTTGACGCCGGACTTGCCAGCGCCGCCGGTTTGTGATATAATAACGGTAATCCCGTTTCAGATTTCCGCGGGCTGTAAGTATGGTCCATTTTGTGAGAAAAGGAGAGAGCACAATGAACGAAATGAAGGAAAACTACGAGATCTGCCACTGCAAAAAGGTTACCTACGCCGACGTGGAGAACGCGCTGCATCAGAGCAAGACCTTCTCGCAGGTGGAGGAGGCGTTCGCCGATGTCCAGCGGATTACCCACTGCTCTACGGGCTGCGGCCGCTGCCACGATGAAATTATGCGCACGATTTCGGAGATCATGTCCTGAGCGGACTGCCGGCGCGCTCTCCCCGCTTGCAAAACTGCTGAAGCGGGGCTGGCGTCCGGAAAATGGCGGCTCCCGGTGGGAAGGCGGAAACCTGCCGGATCAGAACGCCGCAGAGCGTACGATACCGGTTCTGTTGGGCACCTGCTGCATCGGCGGCAGGTGCCTTTTTCCCTTGCGATCTCCGAGAATATCGGACCGGACGCGGTCAGGGCCGGAATGCTTTTGGCCCGGTTGCCTGGAAAAATATTGGAAAGTGGTTGCAATTTTGCGGAAATGGTGGTACAATGAGCTTATGTCCACCAGGACAGTCTACAAAATATCAGGATAAAGGAGTCATACGCAATGAAAGTTGCAGTTACTTATGAAAATGGGCGGGTTTTTCAGCATTTTGGCCACACCGCGCAGTTCAAGCTCTATGACATTGAGGACGGAAAGGTCGTCCGGCAGGAAGTTGTGGACACCAACGGCAGCGGCCATGGCGCGCTCGCAGGATTTCTGACGGCAAAAGGCGTGGATACGCTGATCTGCGGCGGCATCGGCGGCGGCGCGCAGACCGCCCTCTCGCAGGCGGGTATTCGCCTCTACGGCGGGGTGAATGGCGGTGCTGATGAGGCGGTTGCTGCCCTGCTCGCCGGGACGCTCGCCTTCAACCCCGACGTCCGGTGCAGCCACCACGACCACGCGCATGAAGGAGGCCACAGCTGCGGCGGCCATGGAGAGGGGCACACCTGCTCCGATCACGGCTGCGGCGGCAGCTGCGGCCACTGAGCGCCGGAGGGCCGGTATGGCGAAGCTGCGGAAAATGCTGGGGGATATCCGCTCTGCGGAGTGCCTTGCGCTGATGCGGCTGATTGAGACGCAGAGCAAAACGACGCTGGCAAATTGGGCGGTTGCCTACGCCTGCGGGCATTATCTGCCCATTTTTCAGCGCGCATTTCCGGATGACCGCCGTCTGGAAGCGATGACGGAGGCCTGCCGGGACTACCTGTCCGGCGGGCGGAAGCTCGCGGAGGTCAAGCCGCTGCTGCGGGACGGGGCCCAGGCTGCGCGGGAGCTGGAGGGCTTTCCGGCGGAGCAGGCGGCCGCCCGGGCAGTCGCCGCGGCCTGTGCGGCGGTTCAGACGCCCGCCAACGCGCTGGGGTTCCTCTTTTACGGTGCTGCGGCATCAGCCTACAGTGAGGCGGGACTCAGCCAACCTCCCGAAACCTATGATCTTCTGGCCGGGCGGGAACTTGGCCGCGCGCTGGAATCGCTGCGGGACGCGGCAGTCCCCGGAGAGCCGAATCCGGTTCACATCAACTGGAACTGCTAGAAGGCGCACATATTTCCGCCGGATGCGGGCAGACTCCTTGTGAAAGGAGGCGGTATCGTGATCGAACAGGATACGGTCAGGCTTTTGCGGGAGTGCGATGCGGGCGTTCGAATGGGGGTGTCCTCCATCCGGGAGGTTTCCGGCTGCGCGCACAGCGGCAGGCTGCGCCGGCTGTTGAACGCCTGCCAGGCGGAGCACGAACAGCTCGGCCGGGAGATCGAGAATCTTTTGGCGCAGTATGAGGACAGCGGAAAAGAGCTGCACCCGGTGGTGCAGGGAATGGCCCGGGTGAAGACCGGTGTCCGGCTCGCCCTCGACAGCTCGGACAGCACCGTCGCCAGTCTGATGACCGACGGCTGCAATATGGGCGTCAAGTCGCTCGGGCGCTACCTCAACCAGTACCGCGCTGCCGACGAGGAGTCCAAGGGGATCGCCCGGCGGCTCATCGGACTGGAAGAGCGGCTGGCAAGGGATATCAGAGGCTTCCTGTGATGTTCCCCGGCCAGGAAGATGCGAAAACAGGCCCCGGAAAAATCCGGGGCCTGTTTCTGTCTTTCGCGGCAGCCTTACTGCGTGTTCAGCAGATTTTCCACCTCTTCACGGGAAGGCAGGGCGCAGATGGACCCCTTCCTGGCGGCGGTGAGGGCGCCGGCCGCGTTGGCGGTGCGGAGAGCGGCGGAAAGCTCTTCCCGCGTCAGATGGGAAACCGGCTTTCCGGCGGCGAGAATGGCGGCGGCAAGCGCGCCGGTGAAGGAGTCGCCCGCCGCGGTGGTGTCCGCCGCCCGAACCGTGAAACCGGGTGTGCGGATGGTGCCCTGCGGCGCCAGTGCGAGACTGCCCTCACTGCCCAGCGTCACGCACAGAAGCGCGGGGGAATAGCGGCTGTACAGCAGTCCCGCCGCTTCCTCTACCGCCGGCGCGCCGGTCAGGAAGAGCGCCTCTTCCTCGGAGACCTTGAGGATGCCGGCATAGGGGAGGGCGCGCAGGACCTGCGCTTTCATCTCCGCCTGGTCTGCCCAGAGACTGGGGCGGAGGTTGGGGTCGAAAATGACGGTGCAGCCGCGCTTTTTTGCCTCCTCCAGCAGGAAAAAGCTGGTTCCCCGGGACGGTCCTTCCGCCATCAGCACTGAACTGCAAAAAAAGCAGAGGGAGCCGTCCAGCAGGGAGAGATCCACTTCGGCGGGGGTGAGCATGGTGTCCGCTCCGCCATGCCGGTAGAAGCTGAAGGAGCGGTCGCCGTCTTCCGCCAGATGGACGAAGGCGAGGGTGGTCGGGTGTTCTTTGGAAAGGAGGAGGCGGCTCGCATCGACGCCTGTTTTGGTCAGGGTTTCCTTCAGTGCGCGGCCAAAGGGGTCGTCGCCGACCTTGCCGAGAAAGGCGGTCTTCGCCCCCAGTTTTGCCGCAGCACAGGCCATGTTCGCGGGACCGCCGCCGGGATTGCGTTCAAAAATGGGATTTCCGTTTTCTGAGAGGCCGACGGGGGTGAAATCAATGAGAAGCTCCCCCAGAACGGCGAGATCATATCGCATCAGAATGCCTCCTTGCCGGGAAAGTGAAACAGCTCAACACGGGCGCCGGGGAGGGCGCGGCTTGAGCGGACAGCCGCCGCGCCGCCGCTTTGCGGCGGAATTTCCCAGCTTGCGCAGACTGTGTCGTTTGCGGCGTGAAGTTCCAGCGCCTCGTGGTCGGCGAGTATGGTGAGACTGCCGGGCGGCACGTCACAAAATTGCTCGCCCAGCAGGGACAGATTTCCTCCGGATACGGAAAGTGCGCCAAAAGGGAAGGACACTTCCAGTTCCGCGCCGGCGGGGAGATGCAGCGCCATCATCCAGCAGGCGGTATCCGGAAGGGAGAGGGACGTCTCTCCCGCCGCGAAGCCGGTGCGGGAGGTGAAGAGGACGCGCGCCTCCTCAAGTTCCCGGACATAGGGCATCCGCAGGCGGAGTCCGCCCGGCGTTTCCGTCAGGGAGAGTTCCGCCGGAACAGACATCATGCCGGTGTAGGGACGGCCGCGGTTTGGAAAGCGCATCCAGGCGGTCTGCACGACCCGCCCGTCTGTCCCGCTGAAGGTCTGGGCAGCGTAAGGCAGACGGCGCGCGCCGCTGTATCCCTCCAGAAGCTGGCCGGCATAGGCTTCGTGCTCCACTCCGTCTGTGGTGAAGCGAAAGCCGTCAAAATCGCCCAGATAGTAAAATCCGTCGGCTGACCAGAAGACCCACCGGCTCTGTCCGGTCCCCTCGACAGGAAGGCGGAACAGGTCGGGGCATTCCCACGACCGGCCCAGGGTGAGGCGCTGGGTCATCTCCCACTGCCTGAGGTCGGCGGAGCGGAAAATGGCGAAATCGTTCCCCTCAAGGTAGAGGACCATGATGTAGGCCGCGCTTTCCTCGTGCCGGAAAACCTTGGGATCGCGGTTGCCGGGGGCGAGCGCTCCGACGGCGGTCAGACCGGTCTTTACAAGCGGCGCGCCCGACTCTCTGTCCGCGGGCATGACGGCGATTTTCTGGGTAAAGGGGACGCCTTTAGACCAGTCATTTTCCCCGCCGGCGGCGGTGTAGTAGAAGGCGGGCGTGTTCCGGCCGTATCCGAGCAGGCCTTCCCGGTCACAGATGGCGCAGCCGGAGTACATGGTGCCGGTTTCATCGGGGAAGAGGGCGGTGTCGAGCTGCTCCCAGGCGAGAAGGTCGCGACTGACGGCGTGCCCCCACTGCATGTTGTTCCACGCGATGTCATAGGGATTGTACTGGAAGAACATGTGGTAGCATCCATCGTGAAAGAGCAGGCCGTTCGGGTCATTCAGCCAGCCGCAGCCTGCGGTAAAGTGGAGAACGGGGCGGTCTTTCCGCCCGTGCGCCGGCGGCTGCGGTTCGACACGGACAGAGGAAAGCCATCCGGCGGGCGCGTCCAGCTCGAGGGACAGCGCCTGTCCCGCAAAGCGGGAAACCTCGAGCGGGACAAACCAGTCCGGCTTTTCCCCCGCGGGAATCTGCGCCTCCTGCCAGAGACTGCCGTCCGGCGCAAAGATGCGCAGGCGGCGAAGCGGCGCTCCCCGGGTGACAGGAAGCCAGAGGTACCGGCGGGACACGCCGTGGTCCGGAATCGGAATGGAATACATGAAATCCCTCCTTCGGCGCGAAAAGCGCGTTTTTATTCATCATAGCATAGCCCCGCCGCTCTGTCAACGAACCGCCGCAAAATCTGCCGTTTGGAGCGGAAAAAACTTGCGCTCCGCCGCAATTTGTAGTAGAATAAAAGCGGTACCGCCCGGAAAGGGCGGCAATCTTTGCAAAAAGAAGGGGTTTTTATGGAACAGGCGGCTGCGAGGCCGATGTTTACCAATCTCCAGCTGCGCAAGCTGATCGTTCCGCTCATCATCGAGCAGATTCTGGTCGTACTGGTCGGAATGGCGGATGTGACGATGGTTTCCTCGGTGGGGGAGGCCGCGGTTTCCGGCGTTTCGCTGGTGGATATGATCAATGTCCTCATCATCAACATCTTTTCCGGTATGGCGACCGGCGGCGCGGTGGTCGCCGCTCAGCTCCTTGGCGCGGGCCGGCGGAAGGACGCCTGCAGTGCCGCGAGCCAGTTGATGAGTGTGACCGTTTTGATTTCGGTCGCGGTGATGGCGCTGGTTCTGTTGGCGCAGCGTCCGCTGCTGCGGCTGTTTTTCGGTTCCATTACCGACGACGTCATGGACAGCGCCCTGATCTACCTGCGGATCACCACCCTGTCCTATCCTTTTCTTGCCTGCTATAATTCGGGGGCGGCGCTCTTCCGCTCGATGAACCAGGCGCGGGTGACCATGGTGGTTTCGGCGGCGATGAACGTCATCAACATCGTGGGGAACGCCATCTGCGTGTATGCGCTCTCCCTCGGCGTGGCGGGCGTCGCCATTCCGACCCTGATTTCCCGCACGGCTGCGGCCGCCGCCATGTTTCTTCTTTTAAACCGCAAGGATCAGGAGATCTTCATCCGTTTCCGCGAGATGCTTCGCCCCAATCTTGCGACGATCCGCCGGATTCTGTACAACAGCGTACCCAGCGCGCTGGAGAACAGCATGTTCCAGCTCGGACGGGGGCTGGTTG
>CALXIG010000128.1 GCA_944388305.1 uncultured Clostridia bacterium | reverse complement strand
GCGGAGGATAGTTCGCCGCGGCAGGCAGCCCCGCTTGGGACTGCCGCTGGCGCGGACAAGCCGCGCCTCCGGACAAGACGTCCGCGATTTCACAGAATTCCGCGTGACCGCGGAGGATAGTTCGCCGCGGCAGGCAGCCCCGCTTGGAACTGCTGCTGGCGCGGACAAGCCGCGCCTCCGGACAAGCCGCCCGCGATTTTATGGAATTCCGCGTGACCGCGGAGGATAGTTCGCCGCGGCAGGCAGCCCCGCTTGGGACTGCTGCTGGCGCGGACAAGCCGCCCGCGATTTTATGGAATTCCGCGTGGCCGCAGGGGACAACTCGCCGCGGTCGCACAGCCTCTGACCAGCCGCTGGAACGGCCCGGCGCAAAAAAGGCGGAGACGAAATTCGTCCCCGCCTGTGCAGATTTTATTGAATGCCTGACGTTTCCGCCAGCAGTTTCCCGCTTTGCGGGTTGACAGCCAGCACTCTGTCCGACAGCACCACATAGAAAGTGCCGCGGGAGAGGATGCCGGTCTGATATTCGGAGATGCCTCCATCCGTTCCGCTGCCGAGCGGCAGTTCGGCGAGAAGGCGGAATCCGCCCGTCTCGTTGTACTGGAACAGCAGATAGCTGTAGGAGGAAGCGTAGCCGTTTTCCTCGCTGCCGTAGCGGGTAAGGGCGAAGCCGATCAGGCCGCTGCGTTCGTCCGCAAAGAAGGCGGCACTGTCGTACATGGCGGGGACATAGAGGTCGCCGGTGACCTCGGTGCTGTGCAGCAGGGTCAGGCCGGAGGCGTCGTACATTCCGACGGTGACACCGGAGATCATTCCGGATTCATCCAGCAGGTAGTCCATGCGGAGGCTGTAGGAACCGAAGGAGACGCTCTGGACAGCGGAGGGGAGGGCGTCCGGATTCTGGCGAAGCAGTTTGGGGCTGCGGATCGCCGAACAGTCCGCCGTTGCGACGATGGTGCCCGCCCCATTGAGGAAGTAGGCCAGCGTGCCGTCGTACTGGACGGCGGCAATGGAGGCGGCCGGCGCGAAATGCGCAAGCGTCCCCTGCGCCTGCATCTTTTTGTCCAGGAGGTAGAGGGAGGGATTGCCCTCACCGTCCTGCAACGTGACGGCGAGGCCGCGGCTCTTGGGGAGCAGAAACGCCTCGCCGCAGAGCGCACCGTCCAGCGTGGCCTCCCCGCACTGCTCGATGCCGCTGCCGGTCAGTTCAAAGGAGTGGAGTATGAGCTGATCGGGGTCTGTGCGGGTATTCATCAGGCAGACAAACTGGTCATTGACCAGCAGCCCGCTGATCCCGCCGAAATAGCAGTAGGTGTCGGCAAAGTTTGTCACATCGGAGAGGTCGACGGTGCTCAGCGAGGTGTAAACCGGCTCAGCCGCTTCCTCGGAGAGCAGAATCTGGCTGCGGCGGGGGATAATCGCCTGGCCGTTGTCATACGCATAGGGGAGGTAGCTGCTGAGATTCTCCTCTGTCAGCTCCCGTCCCGCGGGGACGGTGTACCGGGTAATGAAGCACAGCGCGCCGTTGTTCAGGTAGGCGGCGGAGAGGTCGCCGTCCTGACAGAGGGTAGAGAGGTAGGCGGGGTTGGCCGGGTCGCTGATGTCGTAGAAAGAGAAGACGGAGAGGCTCTGCTGCTCGTTGGTGCGGTTCGCCCAGTAATAGGCCTTGCCCGCGATAATGAGGGTGTCATCCTCCAGCAGGAGCTGGGAGATCGAGAGGTAGTTGACGTGCATTCCCTCGAGATCCGGCAGGAAGAAGGAGGGCTTCAGCTCGGCCGTCAGGGCGGTGTTTTTCCCGTCCGGCGTGTAGATCAGGACGGACGGCTCCTCCATGTTTGGTGAAATTGCGCAGAGTGCTTTGTTGTTGGTGACGACCTCTCCGCCGGCCTCGACATTCTGCGTGACAGCCGAAACGGAAGGCGCCTTCATGGCAGCCAGAATGAGCGGAGCATCGTTGGTCTGGCCAGCTTTCTCGACGGCGCGGCGTGCATTCTCCATTGCGGAATACACATCGCGGTAGGATTCAAAGGTCTCTCCCGCCTGTAAGGCGAGAAAACTGAGGTCCTTTGCGCCGGGAGGACCGTCGGGGGAAGGCTCCGGCGTTTCGGTGGATTCGGCAGCGGAAGCATCTTCCCCGGCAGCTCCCGCAGCAGGCGGCGCCGGAGCGGAGACAGTGTTGTCCGCCGCGGGCTGTTCATCGGGTTCCGGCTGCCGGGCGGCATTTTCCGGTTCGCGCTTTGCGGCGCTGTCGGATGGCGCGCTCTCAGGCGGCGCGCTGCCGGGCAGTGCGTTGGAGGGCGGCGCCGCCTCCGGCGTTTCATCTTCCTGTGCCGGCTCCTTTGCGTTCGGGGAAGCCGCGTCCGCGGGGCGGGATTCCTCCGCCGGTTCGGAAGAAGGCTGCTGGGCGGAAGGTTCCGGGTCCGCAGAGAGGGAGGAGTCCGGCTGGATGACCGGCTCACCGGTAAAGCCGCGCAGGGCCGCCGTTCCGGCCAGCACCACCAGCAGGCAGGCCGCCATCGCGACCGCCGGCGCATATTTGCGCGCCAAAGTCAGCCGCCCTGCGGCCGGCCGGTCGGGCAGCTTCAGGAGCATGCGGTCCGGAGACAGGGAGACCGGCGGTTCAAGGGATTCCGCCATCTGCCGGATGCGATGCTCCATCACATCATGGTCCGGGAATTGTTTCATCGTGTGAATCGTCCTTTCAGTAGAAATCAGGGCGGGTTCTGTCAGGAAAGCGCCTCGCGGAGTTTGGCCAGCGCACGGCTGTGCTTGGAACGGACAGTGTTCCGGTTCAAGCGGAGCATTTCAGCAACTTCACCGCTGTCGTATCCGCCAAAAATGATGAGGGAGATAATCATTCTCTCCTCATCGGTCAGAATATTCATCGCCCGCCGGAGTTCCAGGGAGTCATCCCGGTCCTGAAAAACGGGGATTTCCACCTCCGAAATATCCGTCTCCCCCCGCCGGCTCGCGTAGTACTTCATCTTGCGCTTGCACTTGGCGGAGAGAATTTTAAACATCCAGGCGCGGAAGGAATCCTCCTGCCGCAGCTTGCGGAGGGACTGCCAGGCGTCCAGCACGGTTTCGCTGACGGCGTCCTCCGCGTCCGTTTCGTTTTTCAGACAATAGAAGGCGAATTTGTAAAGGTCCTTGTAAATCTCCTGGTAAAGCTGTGCAAAGGCGGCTTTGTCGCCGTCCCTGGCAGCCGATACAAGGTCGCGGAGATTTGTCATTTCCTCACCTCATATTAGAAATCAGGGAAAGGCCCTGATTTACCAGCTCATTTTTATAGTGTTTCCGAAAAGGGCCGTCTGTTGCAGCAGCGGCCGGATTTTTTCTTCCGGGAGCCGGGAAACGGCGGCGCGCCCGAGCAGGTCCCTGCGGCGGTAGTCAAAGAGCAGGGCGCAGGGACGGTCCCCGCCGTCCGGGTCGAAGGGAAACAGGTCCAGCTGGACCGTTTTTTCGAGCTGAGCGGCGGAAAGCGCTTCGTATTCGGGCAGATATTCCCGCCGGAAAGCGGGGTCAGCAAACAGCCCGCGCCGCGCTTCCCGCAGGGCGGGGGAGTCGAAGCCGGGCAGCCAATCGGGCAGTTTCCGGCATTTTTCGTGGGCGAAAAGGTCGTAGCGCATCCGCCAGCCGAGCGCGTCCGGCGCGCAGCCGGGGAGGGTCAGGCCGTAGCGGCGGAGATAGCCGTACTGGTCGAGCAGGGTGTGCGGGGCGTCGGAAAGCCCTTCCTCCCGCCGCCAGCGGGCGAAGTTTTCGAAGAAGGCAAACGGCCGTCCGGCGAGTGGGACCAGGTACCGCAGGCTTGCGGCAAACCGCCCGGAATTGTAGTAAAGGTCTACAAGCTCCTCGATCTCCTTGAGGCGCAGCAGGTCTCCAAACGGCAGGGCGTCGGTCGCCAGCACCTCGTAGGGCGGCTCCTCCCGCCAGAGAATGCCGTATTTTGCCGCGTCGCGGCGGAGGCCGGATCCCTTGAGCAGCTTCAGAAAGCCGAGCTGAAGCTGATCGGGCATAAGCCCGTAGACCAGATCGAAGGAACGCCCAAAGCTTTTGTAGTCTTCCTCCGGCAGCCCGGCAATGAGGTCGAGGTGCAGGTGAAGGTTGCGCCCCTCCCGCAGCCGCCGGACGGTGCGGGCGAGTTTCTCCAGGTCGCTGCGCCGGTGGACGGCCCGGAGGGTGTCCGGGTTGGCCGACTGGACGCCGATTTCAAACTGAAACAGACCGGGCCGCACGGTGCTCAGAAAATCGAGCTGTTCCCCGGTGAGCAGCTCGCCCTCAATTTCAAAGTGAAAGTTGGTGACGCCGTTGTCGTGGGCGGCGAGGTAGCGCCAGACCGCCATGGCGAAACGCGGATCGGCGTTGAAGGTGCGGTCGACAAATTTGACCTGCCGCACTCCGGCGTCCAGAAAGCGCTGAAGCTCCGCTGCCACCTTTTCCACCGGCTGGAAACGGACGCCTCTGTCCGTCGAAGAGAGGCAGTACTGGCAGTCGAACGGACAGCCGCGCTGCGCCTCGTAGTAGAGAATGCGGTTTTCAAATCCGCGGAAATCTCCGTAGACAAAGGGAAGCTTCGCGAGGTCCAGCGGCGGCGCGGGCGGATTCCGGCGGAGAATTCCCCCTTCCCGCCAGGTCAGGGATGGCACTGCCGCAAGCGGCGTCCCGTCCCGCAGCGCGAGGCAGAGCCGGGAGAAAGGCTCCTCTCCCTCGCCGGAGAGGACAAAATCGGCGCCTGTTTCCTCCAGCGCGGCCGCCGCGTCAAAGCTCACCTCCGGCCCGCCGAGAAAGACCCGGAGGCCGGGCAGCACCTTTTTCAGGGAAGGCACGAGCCGCCGCACCAGCGGGTAGTTCCAGATATAGCAGGAAAAACCGAGCAGGCCGGGGGACAGGCGGTAGAGCGAAGCGAGAATGGCGTCCTCAGATTGATTGATGGTGAATTCGGCGGCCTGCGCGCGGATGCCGTACTGCTCTTCCGCGTAGCGGCACAGCAGGTGGACGGCGAGGGTGGAGTGGATGAATTTCGCGCTGATGCCCGCGAGGACAATGTTCATGAAAACAGCCGCCTTTCTGCCCGGAACGCTGTCCGGGGTTCTTTTTTCATCATATCATATTGCGCCGCCTTTCACAAGTCCGGAAAGTACTTTTGCATGAAAATTGCCGGAAAGGCGGTTCTTGCAGGCCGGAACGCCAACATTTAGAATTTCTATAAAAAACTATTGACAAGCGCGCCGGAACGGTGTATAATAAAATCACACCGGGCGGCGGAAAAGACGCCGCCCCAAAGCAATTGAAAAAATAAAGAAACCGTCAGGAGGAATTGAACATGAAAAAGTTTGTCTGCAGCGTTTGCGGCTATGTCCACGAGGGCGATTCCGCCCCTGAATTCTGCCCCCAGTGCAAGGCCCCCAGGGAAAAATTCGTCGAGCAGAGCGATGAGAAGACCTGGGCTGCCGAGCATGTCGTCGGCGTCGCTGCCGGCGCCCCCGAGGATATCATGGCGGATCTCCGCGCCAACTTCCAGGGCGAGTGCACCGAGGTCGGCATGTATCTCGCGATGGCCCGCGTCGCCCACCGCGAAGGTTACCCCGAGATCGGCCTGTACTGGGAAAAGGCCGCCTATGAGGAGGCCGAGCACGCCGCGAAATTCGCCGAGCTGCTGGGCGAAGTCGTGACCGCCTCCACCAAGAAGAACCTCGAAATGCGCGTAGAGGCCGAGAACGGCGCCACCGCCGGCAAGACCGACCTCGCCAAGCGCGCCAAGGCCCTCAACCTCGACGCTATCCATGATACCGTCCATGAGATGGCCCGCGACGAAGCCCGCCACGGCAAAGCCTTCGAGGGCCTGCTCAACCGCTATTTCGGCAAATAAGATACCGGCGGTTCCGGCAGACAGAATCGATTAACTTTCGGAGAATCTCCCGTTTCGGGAGATTCTCTTTCCGTATTTTCCGGTATGAGGGAGGGAGCGCGTTGGAGATCATAGCGGCGGACAGCAGTGTCACCATTCGAAAAATGGAGCCGGCAGAACGGGACTTCCGTCTCTTTTTGAAGTGGATGACAGACCCCGAAACGATGAAATACTGGGAGGGGATGACCGTCCGCTTCACTTACGAAAAGGTTGTGGAGCAGTATCGGGAGCATCAGGCGGAGAAGGTGGAGCAGTGCATCATCGAGTATGAGGGCGCGCCGGCCGGCTACTGCCAGTACTGCCTCCTCAACGCCGCATATTTTGAGGTCCCCGCGGAGGAATACACGAAATTCGTCAAGAAGGGCGAGCGCGCCTACGGCATCGACATCTTTTTGGGGGAAGTCCGGCTGCGCAACCGCGGAATCGGCACCCGGGCGCTCTCCCTGCTGGCGGACGCGCTGCTGCGCGGCCATCAGGCCGACGTCATCCTGATTGACCCCAAGGTCCACAACGCCCGGGCGATTCGCTGTTACCACAAGTGCGGCTTTGCGGACTATTTTGTGGTGCCTCACCGGGAATTGCAGGACGGCATCTACCATGACAGTCTGATTATGGGCCTGCGAAAATGAGCGAAAATCCGCCTTTACAGCGGAAGCGGCCGGGTTCTGTGCGCAGAACCCGGTCCCCTTTTTTATGCGCCTTCACCTCCTTCTGCGTCTTTGTGAAAGGACGAAAACCAGAATTGTATTCAACTTTTTATGTGAAAACTTTCTGGTTTAGAAAATATTATAGCACATACTTGCGTGTAATTCAAGATAAATGCGCTATAATTTATGATAAAGAAAGTTTTGGGGAGATGAGCCGGATGTACGACTTTGGGTGCGTCTTAAAAAAGCTGCGCAGAGAGAGGGGATTGACGCAGAAGCAGCTCGGCAGCCGGCTCAACCTGTCCGAAGCCACCATCAGCAAGTACGAGAGCAACCTGGCGGCGCCGCCATTTGAGACGGTGCGGGCGATCGCCGCTGTGCTGGATGTCTCGCTGGATTTTCTGTACGGGAATGAACCGGCGGCGACGCTGTCGCTGCACGGCCTTTCGGCCGAACAGTCCGAGATCATGCAGGAGCTGGCGGCGGTGTTTCGCAGCCAGAACGGCGCGGCGCGAAAGCGGCTTTCCGACGAACAGTACCGCATCCTCGGCCGCATCACAGTCAATTTTATCGCGAAATAGCGCACGCCCCGGACAAGCTGCCTCCGGGGCGGCTCTTTTGCGCGGCTTTTGCGGAAAAAGAGCGAAATCCGGGGCTTTTGCAAAGCGTTTCTACTTGCCTTTCCCGCGCGGAAGGGTTATAATGGGGATAATCTGTTTTGCGGAAATCACACTGACTGCGCGCTGTTAGGAGGAACTGACGATGGCAAACTGGATCTGGTACCCCTGCGACTACGAAATTTATCACAGCCTGAAGCTCCATTCCCGCCGGGACGAGTACGGCTACATCCGCCCCTGCATGTGGCGGCTCGACGACTGCTGGCACAATGTTATTTTCCGGAGAACCGTGACGCTTTCCGCCTCGCAGACGGTCGTCTTCCGCTGCAACGGGGAAGGCCACATCAATCTCAATGACCGCCGCCTGCCCTACGGCAGCTACGAGCTGGAGCCGGGCGAGTACCGCCTGGAGGCACTGGTCTGCCGGCTTCAGGGCCTCCCCGCCCTCTTTGTCGAAGGAGGCGGCGCGGACAGCGGCGCAGGCTGGGAGGCGAGCTGCTGCGACGGACGCTGGCTTCCCGCCGGATATTGCGATTTTTACCGGAGCGCGGAGGACAACCCCGAGGTCTTCCCCTTTTCCTACGAGAAAATCTCTCCGGTTTCGGCGGAGGAGACGGCGGGCGGCGTTCTCTATGATTTCGGGCGGGAGACTTTTGCCCGCATCAGCGCAAAGTGCGGTTCCGCACCGGTGGAGATCGCTTACGGCGAATCCCGGGAGGAGGCCCTCGACCTGCCGCACGCCATCATCCGGGACAGGCTTTCCGCCCATGAGGAGCGGGTGCTGCCCGCCCGGGCGCTGCGGTACCTGTATGTCACAGGTCCGCGGGAGAATTTTTCCCTTACAGCCGAGTATGAGTACCTGCCGCTGGAGTACCGGGGCAGCTTTTGCTGCTCGGAGGAGAAGCTCAACCGGATCTGGGATCTCTGCGCCTACACCTTCCACCTGAACAGCCGGGAGTTTTTCCTCGATGGCATCAAGCGGGACCGCTGGGTCTGGTCGGGCGACGCCTATCAGAGCTATCTCGTCAACAACTACCTCTTCCGGGACGACGCCCTGACCCGCCGCACCATCATTGCGCTGCGCGGGAAGGACCCCCTTGTCCAGCATCCGAACACCATTCTCGACTACACCTTCTACTGGCTGCTGAGCCTCGGGGAGTACTACGAGGACACCGGAGACGCGGACTTTGTCCGCATGATGTGGGACAAGGCCGCCGCCCTGATGGACTTCACCCTCTCCCGGACCGACAAGGACGGCTTTGCGACCGCGCACCCCGGCGACTGGATCTTCATCGACTGGGCGCCGCTCGACAAGGAGTACGCCGCCTGCGCCGAGCAGATGCTCCTCTGCGCCGCCCTTGAGTCGATGGCAAAGCTCGCCCCTCTCGCCGGGGCGGACGGCAGCGGCTATGCGGAGAAGGCGGCAGCCCTGCGCGGAAAGATCGACGAATTTTTCTGGGACGGGGAGAAGGGCGCCTACATCGACAGCTTCGCCTCCGGCAGGCGGTATCTGACCCGGCACACCAATCTCTTCGCCCTGCGCTATGGCTTTGCGGATGAAAAGCGGCGGGAGCAGATCATCGAAAATGTCCTGCGCAGCGGCGCGGTTGAGCCGATCACCACCCCCTACTTCAAGTTTTACGAAATGGAAGCTTTCTGCGAAATGGGTGCGCTCGACACTGTCCTGCGGGAGATCCTCTCCTACTGGGGCGGGATGCTCGACCTGGGCGCGACCTCGGTCTGGGAGACCTTTGACCCCCGCCAG
>CALXIG010000127.1 GCA_944388305.1 uncultured Clostridia bacterium | reverse complement strand
TCCTCCTCCACATAGACGGCGCAGACGTTGGGGGTGAGGTCGGGGCGGTCGTGGAAGTCATTTTCGATGACCCCCAGCCCGCCGGCGATCCGTCCGCCCTCCATCGCGAGATACCACTGGGGGACGGCGGCGGCCTTTTGCAGGCAGGCGGCGATGCTCTCCTGATATTCTTTGAGCGGGACGCGCCATTTTTCATGGAACCACTCCGCGGCCGGGCCCGCCAGCCCCGGGTGCTCCCGTATTTTCAAAAATTCAACGGATTGCATAAGCTCATCTCCTCAAATCAGATACGGGTGTCGAGGAGCTTCACATATTTGTCGTGGAATTGCCCGAAGGTCCCGTTGTCGAGCGCTTCCCGGATCTTTTCCATCAGGGTGTTGTAGAAGTAAAGGTTGTGCATGACCGCCAGCCGCATGGCGAGCATCTCGTTTGCCTTGAAGAGGTGGCGCAGGTAGGCGCGGGAGTGTCTCTGGCAGGTGGGGCAGGTGCATTCCGGGTCGATGGGGGAGTCGTCCTCCGCGTATTTTGCGTTCATAATGTTGCGGATTCCGCTCCAGGTGTTCAGGTGCCCGTGCCGGGCGTTGCGGCTGGGCATGACGCAGTCGAAGAGGTCCACCCCCCGCGAGACCCCCTCGATGATGTTGCCGGGCGTGCCCACCCCCATGAGGTAGCGGGGCTTGTCCGCCGGCATGTGCGGCTCGACCGCGCTGATGATGCGGTACATGTCCTCCGCCGGTTCCCCGACCGCCAGCCCGCCGATGGCGTAGCCGTCCAGGCCGAGGTCGGCGATGCGCTTCATGTGTTCGACCCGCAGATCGTCGTAGACGCAGCCCTGATTGATGCCGAAGAGCAGCTGGTTTTTGTTGATGGTTTCCTCGAGGGCGTTCAAACGCCGCATTTCTTCCTTGCAGCGGATGAGCCAGCGGGTAGTGCGGGCGCAGGACTGAGCGGAATATTCCCGGGTGGAGGGATTTTCGACGCACTCGTCAAAGGCCATCGCGATGGTGGACCCAAGATGGGACTGAATCTGCATACTCACTTCCGGACTCATGAAGATCTTCCGGCCGTCCACATGGGAGCTGAAGGTGACGCCCTCCTCCTGTATTTTGCGGAGGACCGCCAGCGAAAAGACCTGGAATCCGCCCGAGTCGGTGAGGATGGGCCGGTCCCAGCCCATGAATTTGTGCAGGCCGCCCATCCGGTAAATCAGTTCGTCGCCGGGGCGGACGTGGAGGTGGTAGGTGTTGCAGAGCTCGACCTGACACTTTAAATCCTTCAGGTCGTAGGAGGAAATTCCCCCTTTAATAGCGGCGGAAGTTCCCACATTCATAAAGGCCGGGGTCTGGACGGTGCCGTGGACGGTTGAAAACTCGCCGCGGCGGGCGGCGCCTTCCTTTTTTAACAGGGTGTACATGGTGAAATCCTCTCTGTGTCGGGGTGTTACAGGATGAGCATCGCGTCGCCGAAGCTGAAAAAGCGGTATTCCTCCGCGACGGCGGTGCGGTAAGCCTCCATCACGTGTTCGTAGCCCGCAAAGGCGGAAACCAGCATGATGAGGGTGCTTTCGGGCAGATGGAAGTTGGTGATGAGCCCGTCGAGGACCTTGAACTCATAGGATGGGTAAATAAAAATGCTCGTCCATCCGTCCGCCTCTTTGATTTCGCCGCAGTAGGTCGCGACGCTCTCGAGGGTGCGGCAGCTCGTCGTGCCGACCGCGATAACCCGCCCGCCGTTTTTCTTCGTTTCATTGATGAGGTCGGCGGTCTCTTTGGGGAGGTGGTAGTGCTCGGCGTGCATCTTGTGGTTCAAGATGTTCTCCTCCTTGACCGGACGGAAGGTCCCCAGTCCGACGTGAAGGGTCACATAGGCGATCTTGACCCCCTTTGCCTCCAGAGCGTCCATCAGCTCTTTGGTAAAATGCAGCCCCGCAGTCGGTGCGGCAGCCGAGCCCGGCTCGTGGGAGTAGACGGTCTGATAGCGCTCCTTGTCCTGGAGCTTTTCGGTGATATAGGGCGGGAGCGGCATCTGTCCGATCCGGTCGAGGACGGAGAAGATGTCCCCCTCGCAGGTGAATTCCACCAGCCGCCCGCCGCCGTCGGTCACCTCGAGGACTTCCGCTTTGAGCAGCCCGTCTCCGAAGACGAAGCGGCTGCCGACCTTTGCCCGGCGGCCGGGCTTGACCAGCACCTCCCAGCGCCTAGGCGCCTTCTGTTCGAGGAGGAGAAACTCCATCTTCGCGCCGGTGTCCTCCTTTACCCCGTAGAGCCGGGCGGGGAGGACGCGGGAGTCATTGACCACCAGCAGGTCGCCGGGTTTTAATAAATCCGTCAGATCGCGGAAGTGCCGGTGGGCGGTCTCCCCGGTTTTCCGGTCCAGGCACATCAGCCGGGAGGAATCCCGCGGCTCGACCGGCGTCTGTGCGATGAGCCGCTCGGGCAGGTCAAAGAAGTAATCGCTTTTGTTCATGAGATCCATTGAATCATCCATTCTGCCGTGAAACAACGGCATGTATTTTGAGAAGGGAAATCCCTTTACCCAACAGAAAGTGCGCTGCGCGCGTTTGGGAGTCAGCCGGAACGTCTTCCTGTCCTGCATTTTCTGCAGAAAAATCCGCCTGTTCGCAAAAAAAGAATTGACACCCGCCGCAGAACATGGTATGATAGACACAGCCAAGCAATATTTCCAGTCAGAGGCGCGGATTTTAAGAGTAAGCTGCCGGAGGTTTTCCAAACCGTCGAAAGCAGCCCAAAGGAAAAGCCGCCGAAGGGGAGTCCGCCTGGAAGCGGTTCCGCCTGGCCCTGCGTTTAAGAGACGCCGGGTTGTCATCATGCGTGATGGAGAACTGACGCTGGTCACCGTTCCGGTCTGGAACCGCGCCGCACTCAGCATATCTATTATAATGCATGACGGGCCGGTTTTCAACCGGTTTTTTTCATACTACGGCAGGAAAGGGCGGCATATACTGGAGCATGGCGGCAATGAACGCCGTCAAAGCCCGCTTTTGTGCAAAAAGAATGGGAAATCATCGCGGTGGAATGACCCGGACAGCTTCTGCGCGGTCAATACGCCCCAAAACGAGAGCAAAGCCCTCGAGGAAGCCTGTGCAGAGGCGGAAATCCCGGTTTTTTCATGCCGCGGCGGGAGAGGAACGCATATACTGGAGCAAGGCAACAATGAACGCCGCCAAAGCCTGCTTTGGGGCAAAAGAAGGATGGGAGTCAAAATGAAAAATTATCGTGTTGGAATTATCGGGGCCACCGGCATGGTGGGGCAGCGGTTTGCCACCCTGCTTGAAAATCATCCCTGGTTCCATGTCACCGCCCTCGCCGCTTCCGAGCGGAGCGCCGGAAAAACCTACGGGGAACTGATGAATGGCCGCTGGCTGATGAAAACGCCGCTGCCCGCCTCGATGGCCGGCATGGTCCTCCTCGACGCCGCCAAAGATATTGAAAAGATGAAAGAGCTGGTCGATTTCGTCTTCTGTGCGGTCAATATGCCCAAAAACGAGATCAAAGCTCTCGAGGAAGCCTATGCGAAAGCGGAGATCCCGGTCGTCTCCAACAACTCGGCCAACCGCGGCGTGGATGACGTCCCCATGATCGTGCCGGAGCTGAACGCCGGCCATATTGCGGTCATTGAGACGCAGCGGAAGCGCCTCGGCACCAGGCGCGGCTTTATCGCGGTCAAATCCAACTGTTCCCTCCAGAGCTACGTTCCCGCCCTGCATCCGCTCAAGGACCGGTTTGGCCTCAAGAAGGTCCTCGCCTGCACCTACCAGGCGATTTCCGGCGCAGGCAAGACCTTCGAGACCTTCCCCGATATTGTCGACAACGTCATCCCCTTTATCGGCGGGGAAGAGGAAAAAAGCGAGCAGGAGCCGCTGAAAATCTGGGGCAGCATCGTGGATGGACACATTGTCAATGCCTCCGGTCCGTCCATCACCACCCAGTGCCTCCGGGTGCCGGTGAGCGACGGTCACACCGCCGCCGTCTTCGCGAGTTTTGAGAAAAAGCCGGAAATCGAGGAGATCAAAAAAATCTGGGCGGAATTCAGAGGCCCGGCGCAGGAGCTTGGACTGCCCTCCGCGCCGAAGCAGTTCCTCCACTATTTTGAGGAAGAGAACCGTCCGCAGGCGAAGCTCGACCGCGACCTTGAGGGCGGCATGGCCGTCTCGATCGGCCGCCTCCGCCCCGACAGCCAGTATGACATCAAATTTGTCTGCCTTTCCCACAACACCCTCCGCGGCGCGGCCGGCGGCGCGGTCCTGATGGCCGAACTGCTCGCGGCAAAGGGGTACATGGACTGACCTTCTAAGGAGAATTTCATTATGAAACAGCGAATCTTTACCGGCGCAGGCGTCGCCATCCTGACCCCCATGCACCCGAACGGGAGTATCCATTTTGAGGAGCTGGGCAGGCTGATCGACTGGCAGATCGAACACTCCACCGACGCCATCATCATCTGCGGCACAACGGGGGAGACCCCCACCCTCTCCGAGGAGGAGCAGCAGCAGCTCATCCGTTTTGCGGTCGAGCGGGCCGCCGGGCGGGTACCGGTGGTTGCGGGAACCGGCAACAACGACACCCGCAAGACCATCGCCCGCTGTAAGGCCGCCAAAGAGCTCGGCGCGGACGGCCTGCTTGTGGTTACCCCCTATTACAACAAGACCTCTCAGCGCGGGATTGTCGCTCATTACAATGCCGTCGCCGACGCCACCGACCTGCCGCTCATCGTCTACCACATCCCCGGCCGAACGGGGCTCACCATCGCCCCCAAAACCTTTGCGGAGCTTGCAAAGCACCCCAACATCGTGGCAGTCAAGGAGGCGAGCGGCAATGTCAGCGCCATTGCCGAAACCCGCTACCTCTGCGGGGATGAGCTGGACTGCTATTCCGGCGAGGACGCCCAGATTCTGCCCATTCTCTCACTGGGCGGCATTGGAGTGATCTCGGTCCTCTCCCACCTGGTCCCCAAACAGGTGCACGATATGTGCGCTTTGTACTTCGAGGGGAAAACCGCGGAAAGCGCTGCTCTCCAAATCGGCCTGATGGACCTCATCCGCGCGCTTTTCATCGACGTCAACCCCATCCCGGTCAAAGAGGCCGTCAACCTCATGGGCTTTGCGGCCGGACAGTGCCGGCTTCCGCTCTGTCCGATGAGCGGTCAGGACCGGGAAGTGCTGATCTCCGCCATGCGGCGGCACGGGCTGCTCGCATAGGCCCGGATTTTCTGAAAAGGACGTGAAAATTATGGTCAATATCATGCTGTGCGGCTGCCGGGGCAGGATGGGCCACGTCGTCGCCGACTGCGTCGCCGCCCGGGAGGACTGCCGGATTATCGCCGGCATCGACGTTTCCGACGGACCGGAGCTGGGGTTTCCCGTCTACCATACGCCCGCCGAGGCTGTTGAAAAACCGGACGTGATCGTCGATTATTCCCATCCCAGCTCGCTGGAAGGGCTGCTGCGTTTTGCGCTCGCCGGCAAAATTCCGCTGGTCATCGCGACAACCGGCTATGATGGGGGGCAGATCGCCGCCATCGAAGCCGCCGCGAAGGAAATCCCTGTTTTCTTTACCGCGAATATGTCGCTTGGCATCAACCTGCTGGCCGAGCTTGCCCGCAAGGCGGCGCAGATCCTGGGCGGTCAGTTCGACATTGAAATCATCGAAAAGCACCACAACCGCAAGCTCGACGCGCCGAGCGGCACCGCGCTCATGCTGGCCGACGCCATCAACGAGGAGCTGGGTGGGGGAGAAACCTATATCTATGACCGCCACTCGGTCCGCCGCAGGCGCGATCCGCAGGAAATCGGCATTCATTCGATTCGGGGCGGCACCATCGTCGGCGAACATGAGATTCTGTTTGCCGGCCGGGATGAGGTCATCACCCTCAGCCATTCTGCGGCTTCCCGGGAAGTGTTCGCGGTGGGCGCGGTCAACGCCGCTGTCTTTATGAAAGGAAGGGAGCCCGGACTTTACCGGATGTCCGACCTGATCGCCGAAGCCAGATAGCTCTAAGGAGGAACCGCCATGAAAACCATCACCAGGCTGGATGTTACCAATGATGTCGCGCTGGTCACGCTGGGCAAAGTTCCCTCCGGTCCAGAGGCCATCGACCGCATTTTCTCCGCCCTCACCCGGGCGGAAATCAACGTCGATATGATTTCCCAGACGCCCCTCACCGGCCCCTATGTCTCCCTCTCCTTCACCGCGAGCGGCAACGACATCGGCAAAATTATGGAGATCACTGCCCGGATCCGGGAGACCTATCCGACGGTGAAACCCCTGGTCAGCAGCAACAACGTGAAGCTTTCCCTCTTTGGGGAGACCATGCCCGCGCATCATGGGGTCGCCGCTGGCGTCTTTCACGTTCTGGCCGGATGTGGTGCGGAGATCCTGCTCATCACCACCTCGCTGGTCGATATTTCGGTCCTGGTCAGTGATGCGGCAGCTGAGGACTGCATTGCAGCCCTGAAAAAGGCCTACGAATTGTAAAATTTTTGTAAACGCAGCCTTTCGCCCTTGCAAATGCAGGCGGTTTATGGTATAGTAGGAAAGCATTACGCACGCACCCCAGTTCCGGCGCACGGTGCTGAACTGTGTCAGTGGCGTCCGGGATCAGTGCGGAGGAGGGCCGGCCTTAACCGGTTCAAAAACCAAATTTTTTAGGAGGTACACCCTTATGGCAGTCGTATCTATGAAACAGCTCCTGGAAGCTGGCGTGCATTTCGGTCATCAGACCAGAAGATGGAACCCCAAAATGGCTCCTTACATCTTCACCGAGCGCAACGGCATCTACATCATCGACCTGCAGAAGACCGTAAAGAAGCTCGAGGAAGCTTACATGTTCGTCCGCAACACTGTCGCTGAAGGCGGCGAAATCCTCTTCGTCGGCACCAAGAAGCAGGCCGGCGATTCCGTCAAGGAAGAGGCGGAGCGCTGCGGGATGCACTATGTCAACGCACGCTGGCTCGGCGGTATGCTCACCAACTTCAAAACCATCTGCCGCCGGATCGACCGTCTCGCCCAGCTTCGCAAGATGGAAGAGGACGGCACCTTTGAACTCCTTCCCAAGAAGGAAGTGAGCCAGCTCAAGCTTGAAATTGAAAAGCTCGAAAAGTTTATCGGCGGCATCAAGCACATGAAACGTCTTCCCGCCGCGATGTTCGTCGTGGATCCCAAGAAGGAAAAGATCGCGGTTGCAGAGGCCAGAAAGCTCGGCATTCCGGTCGTTGCCATTGTGGACACCAACTGTGACCCCGATGAAGTCGATTACGTCATCCCCGGCAACGACGATGCGATCCGTGCGGTCAAGCTGATCGCCGGCGCAATGTCCAACGCTGTCCTCGAGGGCAAGCAGGGCGAGTCCGAAGCTGCGGAAGAAGAGGCTCCTGTGGAAGCGGAAGAGTCTGCGGAATAATTTAGGATGTGGAGAATGCCCGAGCCTGTTACTCGGGCATTTTGGATGAAACTGAGGAGGAACAATTATGGCTAACTTTACTGCTGCTGATGTAAAAAACCTGCGGGAACAGACCGGCTGCGGCATGATGGACTGCAAAAAGGCGCTGACCGAATCTGACGGCGACTTTGAAAAAGCACTGGAATTTCTGAGAGAGAAGGGCCTCGCAGCCGCTGAGAAGAAGGCGAGCCGCATCGCCGCCGAGGGCCTCGTGGTCGCTCTGGTGGAGGGCAAGGTCGGCGTCGTCCTCGAAGTCAACGCCGAGACCGACTTTGTCGCCAAGA
This sequence comes from uncultured Clostridia bacterium, assembly GCA_944388305.1. Classification (GTDB taxonomy): domain Bacteria; phylum Bacillota; class Clostridia; order Oscillospirales; family Ruminococcaceae; genus Merdivicinus. The sequence continues at coordinate 2,588 of CALXIG010000127.1, read as the reverse complement.
ACGAAACCTTTGTTGAATTCGTCAACAACGTCGCCAAGACCATCATCAAGAATAACCCCGCCACTGTCGAAGAACTGACTGCCATGCACTGCGAGAACACCGACATGACCGTTCTTGAGGCGCTCAACGACCGCATCCTCGTCATTGGCGAGAATATCAAGATCCGTCGCTTCAACCGCCTGGAAGGCAATCTGGTTCCCTACGTTCATGGCGGCGGCAAGATCGGCGTTCTGGTCGCTTTCGACACCGACTGCGCGGATAAGGAAGATTTTGTGACCTGCGGCAAGGACATCGCGATGCAGATCGCTTTTGCGAACCCCTCTTACCTGAGCAAGGACGAGGTTCCCGCCGAGGTGGTCGAGAAGGAGCGCAACATCATCAAAGCGCAGATGGACAACGATCCCAAGATGGCCAACAAGCCCGACAAGGTCAAGGACGGCATCATCAACGGCCGTCTGGGCAAGGTGTTCGAGGAGATCTGCTTGCTTGAACAGCCCTTTGTCAAGGAAGAGAAGGTCACCGTCCGCCAGCATATCGCCGACGTCGCCAAGGCTATGGGCGGCAAGATGGAGCTGACCACCTTTGTCCGTCTCGAAAAAGGCGAGGGCCTTGAGAAGCGGGAAGATAACTTTGCCGACGAAGTCGCCAGCATGATGAAATAAGTCTGGATTTTGATAAAACCCGGCAGGTGCACAGGCACCTGCCGGGTTTTTTATGCATATGGTGGGATATGCCGTTTTTTTGAAGTTCTGATAAATTTACAGAAATTTGATTGAAACAGAGTCGAAAAAGGTCTATACTATAACTATTATGCGGAAGAGCGCTGCAAACAGGGTATCTCACATGGCTGGTGGTACCCTGTTTTTCATGCGCTGCGAAGGCATGCGCCTAAAACAGCATTATTTTTTTGAAATATCCGGGTGTTACCCCGTTTTTTTCATCGGGCAGCCGTATTCTATGAATAAGGGGGATCTGTTGTATGAATGAGGAACATGCGATCATCCAACAGGTATATGCAGCAAAGGAAGATATGCGGGAAGCTGACCGGCTCATCTCCGCCTACCTGCCTTTCATCAAGGCGGAAACAGCGCGGTTTCTCCGGCGTCCGCCGGTGGAGGGTCACGACGATGAGCTGAGCATCGCCATGATCGCCTTCCACGAGGCGATCCGGGGCTATTCCCGCATTCGCGGCGGGTTTCTCAGATATGCGGCCATGCTGATCCGCAGCCGCCTCATCGATTACCGGCGCAGGGAACAGCGGCACAGCGGCCACCTGTCGCTGGATGCGCCTTCGGGCGGGGAAGAGGATGAGACAGCCCTCGGCGACACCATCTCGGATGGCAGGAATCCCAATGAGGAGCTGGTTTCCCGCGAAGCCACCCGCAGTGAGATCGAGGAACTCTCCCGCCAGATGAAGGAGTTCGGCGTCAGCCTGAGCGATGTGGCGGACAACTGTCCCAAGCAGCAGCGGACGCTGGATGCCTGCCGCCGGGCGCTTCGCCACGCACGGGAGAACCCTGAAATACTGGAGGAACTCCTGCACACCCGGCGCCTTCCCATTGCGAAGCTGACAATTGGCAGCGGTGTGGAGCGAAAAACGCTGGAAAGGCACCGAAAGTATATGGTTGCGCTGCTGCTGATTTATACCAATGGATATGAAATTCTGCGGGGACATTTGAGACAGGTTATGAGATGAAAGGAGTGGCAGCGGGATGAATTATATTGTAATGGAATGCTACCCCAGCTACGCAATTCTCCTGGATGAGGATGGCCGCTTTCTCAAGGCGGCAAATTTGCAGTACACCGTCGGGCAGACGGTGCGGGATCCGGTGCTGATCAGAGAAACTTCCGGACACCGCCTCACTTATGCGGTGAGAGGCGGAATTGCGGCGGCAGCGGCCTGCCTGATGCTGGTGTTCGGCTTCGGGTATTATCAGAACTACCTCGCGCCGTACTCGTCCATCTATCTTTCCATCAATCCGGAAGTGCAGATGGATTTGAACCGTCAGGGCACAGTGGTCCGGCTGACCGGCACCAACGAGGACGGCCGCATCCTTCTGGAAAATTACGATGGCCGGGGAAAGGATAAGGTCACCGTCGCCGACGAGCTGGTTGACCGGGCGATCGAAATGGGTTTTCTCTCGGAAGGCGGTGTGGTCTCCTTTTCCATCGACGCGCCCGATGAGGTGCTTTTCCAGGAGTACGGTGTGGAGCTGCGTACCAGAATGACCGAGCATCTGGACGGCCGGATCTCGGTGACAATTGAGCTGGCGGACGGCAATGAGCAGACGGATCTGCCTCCGGAAAGTTCTGTCCTTCCGGAATCTTCTGCGCCGGAGGAACCGGTTTCTTCGGAGCCGGCGACACCCGCGAGCGCTCCTTCCGCGCCTTCTGTGCCTGCCGACACCGATTACGGCCCGGGAAGCGACGGTGTGACCGACTACAGCGACACCGACTACGGTCCGGGAAGCGACGGCGTGACCGACTACACCGACACCGATTACGGTCCGGGAAGCGACGGCGTGACCGGCTACACCGACACCGATTACGGCCCGGGAAGCGACGGCGTGACCGACTACACCGACACC
>CALXIG010000126.1 GCA_944388305.1 uncultured Clostridia bacterium | reverse complement strand
GAGTGGACGGGGCGTTTTGCTGTGTTTCGGAAAATCACTCTGCAAAGACCGTTTCGCCTGCGACGATTGTCCGGGAAACGTGGACCGTTCTGTCAAATAGAACGATGTCCCCGCGGTAGCCGGGCGTCAGCATACCGCGGTCCCGCATCCCCATAATCTTCGCCGGCGTCATGGTCATCATCTTGACCGCGTCCAGCATTGACGCGCCCGCCAGTGTGTGCATGTTGCGAACCAGCCGGTCAGCTGTCGCCACGCTGCCCGCAAAGGCGCTGCGGTCCGGCAGTTTGGCAACGCCATCTTCGATGATGCAGGGCTGTCCGTCCCTGAGGCTGCCCAAGATACTCTCCCCATCCGGCATTCCCGCGCCGCGCATCGAATCGGTGATGAGTGCGAGGCGGCCGGTACCGAGGCTGCGGTAGCAGTGACGGAGCAGGCTGGCCGGAAGGTGGCAGCCGTCCGCGATAATCTCGGCGGTAAACTCCTCAAACAGATAAGCGCTCTCAATCAGGCCGGGGTACCGGTAGGATTTGATGCGGACAAGGCCGCTCATCCCGCTGTAGAGGTGGGTCAGGTGGGTGTAGCCGTTCTCAAGCGCCTCACAGGCAACCGCATCGGTGGCGTCGCTGTGGCCGATAGAAGCGAGGATGCCCCGGCTGCGCAGGACGCGCCCGAACTCCATTCCGCCGGGCAGCTCCGGCGCGGCGCTCCAGCGCAGGATCAGACCCTCCCCTTTTTCCAGAATCCGCTCATAACGGGCGGGGTCCGGCGGTCCGATATAGCGGGGATCCTGGGCTCCGCGCTGGGAATCGGCGAAAAACGGCCCCTCCAGATGCAGGCCGGGCATGGACGCGCCGCCGGCCTTCTCCCCCTGGAGTCCGCGGAAAACCTCGAACATCGCGAGCAGCTCCTCGTCCGAGCAGGCGAGCGACGTGGGCAGCAGGGTTGTCGTGCCGTGGGCGGCGTGGGCGCGGGCCGCACCCGCAAAGGCATCGGCGGTGCCGTCCATGAAGTCGTGTCCGCCGCCCCCGTGGGTGTGCAGGTCGATAAAACCGGGCGCGATGTACTGCCCGCAGGCGTCAATGACAGGACCGGCTGTCCTGTCGGGATCATAGCGGCCGACATAGGTGATGATGCCGTCCTCCACCGTCAGCATGGAGCCGCTCAGCTCGCGCATGGGGGTCAGCAGCCGGCCCCCGGCAATCGTAAAGGTTTTCATCTGCAAAACTCCTTTCAGGCCGCGGTCAGGTAGACCAGCAGCATTTCCGCCACCGCCTCCGCCCGCGCCTCAATTGCGTCCGGCGCGAGGAGATCGGTCTGCATCACGCGGCTCATGGTGTGCACATTGGAAAAAAAATTGAAGGAACAGGCGAAGAGCGTCATCAAAACCTGCTCCTCGTCCGCACTGCCGCGAAACCGCCCTTCCCGCTTGCCCTGCTCAAGGAGAGCGCGGAGGGCACGTCGGATCGGATCGCGGACTTTGCCCAGCTCCATCCTGTCAAAATGGCGGGCCTCGTAGAGATTCTCCCACATGAGCATCCGCACGTAGGAGGGATTTTCCCGCAGAAAGCCAAAATAAGCGCGCACCAGATGGGCGAGCGCCGCGCAGACGTCTTCCTGCCCCTCCGGGCGGTCGGTGAGGAAGCGCTCCCACTCCGGCAGGCGGCGGTAAATGCGCTCCAGGACGGTGCAATACAGCGCCTCCTTGCTGCCGAAATAGGCGTAGATCATCCGTTTGTTGGCTCCGGAGAGGGCGGCGATCTCATCGACCCGCGCGCCGTCCAAGCCTTTTTCCGCAAAAATCTGCTCGGCCGCCTCCAGAATATGCTGCCGCGTGCGTTCCGAACGTGCCGCCTGCTTGTCCATCCAATCCCCCATTTCTCCGCAACCGGATAGTTAGAATATAACACAGCCGCGCCGGGATGTCAATCCATTTTCCCGCGCAGCCGGCCTTTTTCGCACAAAAAATCCCCGCGCCCGGCCGGAAACGGCGGGTACGGGGCAGGATGCTGCTCAGTCGTTGAAATTGAATTTCCGTCCGTCGATCTCGGAGTAATTCTCACCGATCGTGCGGTCGTAGGTCAGCAGGTCGAGCAGTTCGGAGGTCGTCGTCGGGTTGACGGACATTGAGTAAAGCGGCTCCTCCTCGTAGGATTCGAGCATGACGTCGACGAAGGGATTCTGAAAACCCGCCATCGTGTAGACAAAGTGCGGCAGGTAGAAGGTGGAGAATTTCTCCGAACCGGGCAGGGCCGAAGTGTCGGCGCCGTAATTGTTCCAGACGAGCCAGGTCTTTTCATAGAGCTTGCTGCAATTCTCGACGGTGATGCCGATCTCATTGTAAAAGTCGCATTCCGGACTGAAGAAGGGAAAATGGTCGCCGGTAAAGACGAGGATGACCGGTTCTTCCCAGTTTTTCAGCTGCTCGGTCCACTCCCGGAGCGCCTCGTTGGAGAACTGGATGCCCGCAAAGTAGTTGTCCACCTCTTCCCCGACGCCGTCGATGAAGGGCTGATGGTTCTGCATGGTGGTGATGTGGATGTAGTCGGGACCGTCGGTCGACTCCATGACCTCCTGCGCCTGACGGAAGGCGGTCTCATCGTCGATGTAGTTGCGGAAATTGTGGGTTTCCACAGTGAAATTGTCCTCAAAAATCATGCGGTCAAAGCCGTATTCGCTGTACACATCCTCGCGGTCATAGAAGGTCGAGCGGAACGGATGGATGTAGGTGGTGTTGTAGCCGGCATCCTTGTACATGTTGGCGAAGGTATCCTGCTCGACGCCGCTCTTTAAGAGCTTATGCGGGATCCCGGCGTCCCCGAGGGACTTGACCGGCAGGCCGAACATCAGCTCGAACTCGGTCTTGACAGTGCCGTTGCCAAAGGTCGGGACGACGCTGGTTCCGCTTCTGGATTCCGCTGCGACTGCGTCCAGCCCGGCGTAGATTTCATCGCCATTTTTGAGGTTTGGGACAATGCGGCGGAAATCCGCATAGGATTCCGACATAATAAAGATAACATTGGGCCGCTCCGCCGCTGCCGTCCCGGTATTCACACCGGCGGGGAGAACATCCTCCTCCGCATTGTCGAGGATCTCCTCGATGACCTCCTCGGAGTACTCCTCCGGCTCGGTGACGGCGGTCGCGACGCTCTGGTTGATGGAAACAGCAAAGTTGGTAATCAGCTTGTTGTTTTTAAAGCGCTCCGCCTCGCCGTAAGAATTATAGGTGATGCTGTTGTCGATGCCGAATACCGAGCAAACCGGCGCAAAGAAGGCCGGAACCATAAGGAAAATCGCCGTCATCCCCGCCATGAGGGCGCAGGCTGAGCAACGCTTCCAGAAGGCGCCCTTCAGCCGGCAGCCGGTCAGCCACACCGCAAAAATGTACAGCAGGGTCAGCAGAATCAGCACAAAGATGAGAGGGTTGAAGGTGATGCGGGCGAATTTGGTGACGTCGGCAACACCGGTCACCATCGCAAGATCGCCGAACTGGAAATGGGAGCCGGTCATGGCGTATTTGTAAAACTCCACGACGCTGATGGTCATAAACAGAACCCCGGTCACCGCGGTCGAAATCCACATCCGGCGGATGAGCAGCGAGAGCGACCAGTAGACAATGTTCACCAGCAGGCAGCTGAAAAGAAAAACCGAAAACCTGCCGGAGGCGAAGTCCACCAGCTCCGCCAGACTCTGGCTCTGGCCAAGCTCCGCAAAAACCGCAAGAACAAACGGGAAGAAAATGCAGAGCAGCGGCCCCGCCTTCTTCCACTGAAAAAACCGCGCCGCGCGGAGGCGGTTGATCAATTCCTTCATATTCATTCTCCTTTGTTACATTAAGTAGGTCCCTCAGAGAACGAGGTTTGGAGGCATTTGCCTTCAACATGAGAGAAACAACCCCCATGTTGTTTACCTATCATAGCAGTTAATTGTGAACATTTCGTGACAAAGCGGCGGCTTTTGAGAAGTTTCCAAAAAGAATGCTGTTTTTCATAAAAAAGGGACCATGCATCGCGTTTTTTTCTTCAATAAGCATGAAAATCCACAATAAATTCTGGAAAATCTGCCGGTTGACAAGGGGATGGTTGACAGCGGTCTGTTTGTATGATATAATATAATACAAATAATACAATAAGGGGGATTTTTCATGATTCTGCGGCTGGATATGGCATCTGATGTCCCGATTTACCAGCAGATCCGCAATCAGATCGTGCTGGGAATCGGCACCGGCGCCCTCGCACCCGGCGAGAGCCTGCCCACCGTCCGGCAGCTCGCCGAAAGCACTGGCGTCAACAGCATGACGGTGAACAAGGCGTACGCACTGCTGAAAAGCGAGGGCTATATCCTCATTGACCGGCGAAACGGAGCAAAAGTGCGTCCGCAGCCTTCCGATGGAGTTCCGGGCCCGGAGCTGCTGCACCGGCTGGAGCTGCTGGCTGCTGAGGCGGCGGCGCAGGGGATTTCCCGGGAAACATTTTTGAGCGCCTGCCGCGGTGCGGCGGAAAAAATGCGCGCAAAGGGAGGAAATTGAGATGGATGTATTTTCTGCCGGATGGATTCTTCTGATGCTGCTGGCTGTTACAACGGCCCTCTTCCTGTGCACCATGGAAAGCGGCGCGGGAACGATCCTCGGCGTCGCAATCCCGCTGTCCGAACACAGATCCGCGGAAACGCTGGCGCTGCTGTGCGCCTACCGGCGGAAGATCTGGCAGATCGCGGGGCTGTTTGCCCTTCTGGGGATTCCGGTACTGCTGACCGGCCGGTGGTTTTTCGCGCAGTTTCCCCTCCTGATGCTCTGGGAGCTGGCGCACCTCTGGGCGTGTTGGCGGTGCCAGGAGCGCTGTGCCGGAAAACTGCGGACACTCAGACGGGAAAAGGGCTGGCCGGTTCCCGACCCGAATCAGATCGCGGTGGACACCAGCGTCAGCCGGCTCCGCGAAAAAATGGCGGTCTCCCCGCTCTGGATGCTGCCGGGGACGCTGCTCGCCATGATTGCGGCCGCCTGCTGCCTCTTTGACGGAGACAGCGCCACGCTGCCGCTCCTTCTGCCGGTTCTTCTGACACAGGCGGTCTGCTGGGCCGTGCGGTATGCCTGCCGCAAAGGGCGCGCGACCGCCTACTCGGACAATCCGGACGTCAACCGCGCCTGCCACTACGCCTCCATCCGCGGCTGGACGGGGTACGCCGCCCTGCTCTCCGCGGTGTCTGCCCTGTCGGTTCTCTTACTCTGGCTGAACAGCGCCGGCCTGCTCGAGGGGGCGGGCTGGGCCGGTTTCGCAGCCGGCCTGCTGATTGCCGTCTCCCTGGTTGGAGCGCTCATCGTCATGCGAAAAATCCGGAGCCGCCAGCAGCGCATTCTGGGGCAGGACGTGCGGCCGATTCCGACGGAGACTACCTCCTCCCACTACCGCTGGGGCTTCTACTGCAACCCGGCCGACCCCCGCATCGTCGTTCCGAAGCGGGTGGGGATGGGATTTACCTTCAACACCGGCCGGCTGGCCGGAAAGTGGCTGATGGGCGGAACGCTCGCGCTGACCGCACTGCTGCTCGCCGGCGTGTTTGGGAGCCTCATCTGGATGGGAACCGCCGATTACGTACTGACCATCGGGACGGACAGCGTCTCAATTTCCGCCCCCTTTTACGGGGAGGAATTCCCCCTCTCTGAGCTGGAAGGCGTCTCCCTCGCGGAGAGCATCCCGGGCGGGAGCCGCACAAACGGCGCGGCCTTCGGCAGCACGCTGCTCGGGCACTTCCGGCTGGACGGCGTGGGAAACGCGATGCTCTATCTCCGCACAGACCGGATGCCCTGCCTGGTGCTCGATTTCGGGGATGTGACCGTCTACTACACCGCCGGGTCTCCGGAGGAAACCGCCCGCCTCGCGGAACAGCTCTCCGCGCTTCTTCCTTAAATAAGGGCGCTTCGCCCGTTGATGAAACGGGCGGCTTTCCCCTCCCGCCGCAGGGTGGAGGGGAACTTGTTTTTCCGGGGGAAAAACGCGATTTTTCGCGCCGCGTCTTGACATCTGTCCAAATCTTTGCTATCGTTATTTTAGTGTGATTTTTCCGCAAAGGGGTCGAAGAGGGGATGCTCAAGTCAAAGGAAGTTTTTGTCTGCCGGGAGTGCGGCTACGAGTCGGTGAAGTGGTTTGGAAAGTGTCCGGGCTGCGGCGCGTGGAATACCCTCGAGCAGTCGCTTCCCCTCTCCTCCTCCCCGGCGCTCAAAGGCGGAAAAGCGGCCGCCGTCTCCCCCATCGGGGAGATTCTGGCCGGAGAGGAGATCCGCTGCCTCACCGGCATCTCGGAACTGGACCGGGTGCTGGGCGGCGGACTGGTGCGCGGCTCCATTATCCTTCTGGGCGGAGACCCCGGTATCGGCAAATCGACCCTGCTTTTGCAGGTCTCCCAGAAGCTCGGAGAGAAGCGGCGGGTTCTCTATGTCTCCGGCGAAGAATCGGCGCGGCAGATCAAACTGCGGGCCTCCCGGCTGGGTGTCTCCTCCGAAAACCTCTTCGTCCTCTCCTGCGGCGACCTGGACACCATCCTCGCCACCATCCGGCAGGAAAAGCCGGAGACCGTCATCATCGACTCCATCCAGACCATGACACTCCAGTCCCTCCCGTCGGCGGCCGGAAGCGTCACTCAGGTGCGGGAGTGCGCAAACGTCCTGCTCGCCGCGGCCAAGGAATCCGACATCTCGATCATTCTGGTCGGCCATGTGACCAAGGATGGAAATCTCGCCGGGCCGCGGGTGCTCGAGCACATCGTTGACGCGGTTTTTCACTTTGAGGGGGAGCAGAACCACGCCTACCGCATCCTGCGGGCGGTCAAAAACCGCTACGGCGCCACCAACGAGATCGCCGTCTTCGAGATGCGGGACACCGGCCTCGTCCAGGTGGAAAATCCTTCCGAAATGCTCCTGTCCGAGCGGCCGGCGGCCGTCTCCGGGAGCTGCGTCGTCTGCGTGCTGGAGGGCAGCCGGCCCATCCTCGCTGAGGTGCAGGCGCTGGTCACAAAATCCGGCTTCCCCACTCCGCGCCGGATGGCAACCGGTTTCGACTACAACCGGATGTCCATGCTGCTGGCGGTGCTGGAAAAGCGGGCGGGCTACTTCTTCGGCAGTCTGGACGCCTACATCAACGTCGTCGGCGGGCTGCGGCTGGACGAGCCGGCCTGCGATCTGCCCATTGCGCTCGCCCTCGTCTCGGGGCTGCGGGACCGGCCCATTCCGGCCGATCTGCTCGCCATCGGTGAAATCGGGCTGGGCGGCGAACTGCGCAGCGTCATCCGGCTGGAGGACCGCATCCGCGAAGCGGAGCGGATGGGGTTCCGCAAGGTTCTCATCCCCGCCTCCAGCCTGGAAAAGCTCAACGCCAGAAAATTCAAAATCCGCCTGATCGGGGCGGCAAATATTCTGGAGGCGCTCAAGGCCCTGGCTGAGACTTCGCCCAAAGCGTCCCGGCCGGACCGGCAGGAGGGCGCGCCGGAAAACCGCTGATCCGCCGGATTGGAGACATTCAGAAAAGGAGGAAATTCCATGAATGAACGCATTCTGCCGCCTATGCGGCGAAAAGACCGTGAAATCACCGATCCGGCCGCGATCGGCGCAATTCTTGACCGCTGCGACACCTGCCGCGTCGCTTTAAACGGCCCGGACGGATACCCCTATCTCGTACCGCTCAGCTTCGGCTGGGAGGAAAGCGGCGGAAAATACCGGTTCTACTTTCACTGCGCCTCCGGCGGGACCAAGCTCAGCCTGCTGCGGGCGGACGGGCGCTGCGCCTTTGAGCTGGACGCCGGACACCGGCTCGCCTGGTCCGACATCCCCTGCGAAATCGGCATGGAATATGAGAGCGTCTGCGGAATCGGCCATCTGGAGGAGGTCTGCGGTTCCGCGGAAAAGCGGCGCGGCCTGCAAAAAATCCTCTACCAGTATGCCGGGGAAGGCGAATTTGCCCTGCCGGAAGAGTCGCTCGCTCATGTGACGGTGCTGCGGCTGGAGGTTCTGGAGCTGCGCGCCAAACGGAGGGGGCCATCCGCATGAAAAACCTCATCTTCCTCGGCGGAACAATGGGAGTGGGAAAAACGGCAACCGCCCGCGCCCTGCAAGCGCTTTTGCCAGACTGCGTGTTTCTGGACGGAGACTGGTGCTGGGACATGAAGCCCTTTACAGTGACAGAGGAAACCAAAGCCATGGTCACCGACAACATTGTCCATCTGCTGCGCAATTTTCTGCGCTGTTCGGCCTTCCAAAATGTGGTCTTCTGCTGGGTGATGCACGAGCAGGCCATCGCCGATGGGCTGCTCTCCGCCCTGGCAGGGGAAGATTTCCGCTTCTGGAACTTTTCCCTCACCTGCACCGGGGAGGCCCTCGCCGCACGGCTGCAAAAAGATGTCGCCGCCGGAATCCGCAAGGCGGATATCACCGGCCGCAGTCTCCCCCGCCTCCCGCTTTATGAGCAGGTTGCCAGCCGCAAGCTGGACGTCAGCAGCAGGACCGCGGAGGAAGCGGCCGGACTGCTCGCCGCTTTTGTCACAGAGCAGCCCATCCTCGAGGGCGCGGTGTTCGACATGGACGGGCTGCTGTTCGATACCGAACGCCTCTGCATCGAGGCGACCGACTGGGCCGGGGAGCAGATGGGCATCGGAAAGGCCGGCTGGATGAACTACCGCACCCTCGGCACCAACAATGCGGAAACCCGGCGGCTCTGGCTTGCGGAATTCGGACCGGAGTTTGACTACAGCCGGCTGAGCGCCCTGGTCTCCGAATACACCCGCCGCTATCTCGCAGAGCACCCGCTCCCCGTCAAGCCGGGCCTGTACGAGCTGCTGGACTTTCTGGATGGGAGAGGGCTTCCGCTCGCCGTCGCCTCCTCGAGCGACGAGCAGACTGTCCTGCGCCATCTGGAGCGCGCAGGAATCCGGGAACGCTTCCGCGCTGTGGTCTGCGGCAATCAGATCGCGCGCTCCAAGCCGGCGCCGGATATCTACCTCGCAGCCTGCGCGCGTCTGGGCGTAGATCCCGCACGCTGCGCGGCGGTGGAGGACTCCCGCAACGGCCTGTGGTCCGCCGCAAACGCGGGCTGCTTCCCGCTGATGGTGCCCGATCTCTGGCAACCGGATGCGGAAACAGCGCGCTTTCTGTCTGACAAGGCAACTACCTTGTCAGATCTGATTCCCTGGTTTGCAGCCCATATTTCCCCCAAAGTGGGTTAAGAAAGGACGATTGGTATGGATTTCAAATCGCGTGCAAAGGCGCTGGTCTCCCAAATGACCCTGGAAGAGAAGATGGGCCAGATGAAGTACAACGCCCCGGCCATCCCCCGGCTCGGCATCCCCGCCTACAACTGGTGGAACGAGGCGCTGCACGGCGCGGCCCGCTCCGGGACGGCGACCGTCTTCCCGCAGGCTATCGGCATGGCGGCCAGCTTCAACGACGAACTGATGCAGAAAGTTGCGGACGCCATCTCGGACGAGGTGCGCGCCAAGTACAACGAGTACAAAACCTTCGGCGGCACCCTGATCTATCAGGGCCTGACCTGCTGGTCGCCGAACATCAACATTTTCCGCGATCCGCGCTGGGGCCGCGGCCATGAAACCTACGGCGAAGACCCCTATCTTACCGGCCGGATGGGCGCCGCCTTTGTCAAGGGGATGCAGGGGGACGACCCTGTCTACCGCAAAACCGACGCGACCCTCAAGCACTACGCTGTCCACAGCGGTCCCGAGGGGCTGCGCCACAGCTTTGACGCCGAGGTAAACCGCGAGGACCTCTACGGCACCTATCTCGCCGCTTTCCGCTACTGCATCGAGAAGGCGCACCCTGCTGCTGTTATGGGCGCCTACAACCGTGTCAACGGCGAACCATGCTGCGCCAGCAGGACCCTTCTCCAGGATATTCTCCGGGGGGAATTCGGCTTTGACGGCTACGTCGTGTCGGACTGCGGCGCCATCCGGGACATCGACCTCCATCACAAGGTGACGGGCGGCCCGGATGAATCCGCCGCCCTCGCGGTCAAAAACGGCTGCGATTTAAACTGCGGCGCGGCCTACACCTACCTTCAGGCCGCCTGGGAAAAAGGGCTGATCGGCGAGGAGGAGATCACCGCGGCGGTCGAACGGCTGATGGAAGCCCGGCTGCGTCTGGGAATGTTCGATGAAAGCTGTCCCTATGACAGCATCTCGATGGACGTGGTCGAGTCGCCGGCGCACACTGCCCTCAACCGCGAAATGGCCCGTCAGAGCATGGTTCTGCTCAAAAACAACGGCATTCTCCCCCTCAAAGGAACGGAAACCATTGCCGTCATCGGTCCAAACGCCGACTCCAAAACGGTGCTGCTCGGCAACTACAACGGCACCCCCTCCCGCTACACCACCCTGCTCCGCGGCATTCAGGAGGCCGCCTCCGGCAAGGTCCACTACGCGCTGGGCTGCCATCTGTACCGCGAGGAAAATCCGGACGACTGCCAGGAACATCCGCTGCGCGAGGCCATTCTTGCAGCGAAGCGGAGCGACGCTGTCGTCCTCTGCCTGGGGCTCGACCCCGCAATGGAGGGCGAGGAGGGGGACGCCTACAACGGTACCGCCAGCGGCGACAAGCTCGACCTCGAACTGCCTGCCTCTCAGAAGATTCTCTACCACGAAATCGTCAAGACGGGCAAGCCGGTGATCTTTGTCAATGTGAGCGGATCCTGCGTCAATCTCTGCGACCAGGACCGGGAGTGTGCGGCGGTCATTCAGTGCTTCTACCCCGGTGCGGAAGGCGGACACGCCTTCGCTGACCTTCTCTTCGGCAAGGCTTCTCCGAGCGGGCGGCTGCCCGTCACCTTCTACAAATCGGCGGACGATCTGCCCGATTTCACCGATTATTCGATGAAGGGGCGCACCTACCGCTTCTTTGAAGGCGAGCCGCTCTATCCATTTGGATACGGCCTTTCCTACACCGCTTTCTCCGAAAACTGGCTGGACGGCGAAACGGTCGAGGTGACAAACACCGGAAAAATGGATGCCTGGCACACTGTCCTGAAATTTGTCCAGGAGCCGCACCCGCAGCTTGTGGGGTTCTGCAAGGTCTGGGTGCCGGCCGGGGAGACGGTGACGGCAAGGGTCCGGCAGGACTGATCTCACTCTTTTCACAACGCGCAACAGGAGGTTTTCATGGCAGAACGGGTCAAGGATATGACAAAGGGCCGCCCCGCCGGCCTGATTCTGGGCTTTGCCCTCCCGCTGATGATCGGCAACGTCTTTCAGCAGCTTTACACAACGGTCGACGCCATTGTGGTCGGCAAGGGGGTCGGAGTCGAGGCGCTCGCCGCTCTCGGTTCGGCGGAATGGCCGAACTGGCTGGTGACCGGGCTGGTCATCGGCTTCACCCAGGGGTTTTCCATCCGCGTCTCTCAGCGCTTCGGCGCGGAGGACTGGCGGGGGCTGCGCAAAACAGTCGCCATGTCGGTCTGGCTGGCGCTCGGTATCGCCATTGTTGCGACGGCGGTCAGCCTCGGCCTTTCGCGGCCCATCCTGCTGGGTCTCAACACCGACCCCACTGTTCTGGAGGACGCGCTTCTCTACCTGCGGATCATCTTTCTGGGCATCCCGGTGATTATGGGGTACAACGTCCTCTCGTCCATTCTGCGTGCGCTGGGGGACAGCCGCACTCCCCTCGCGGCGATGGTGCTGGCCGCCTGCATCAATATCACCTTCGACCTGCTCTTTGTCATGGTATTCCATTGGGGCGTCATGGGAGCGGCCGCCGCGACGGTCTTCGCGCAGTTTTGTTCCTGCGTCTTCTGCTTTCTGGCGATCCGGCGGATCTCCTGCCTCAAAATGAGCGGAGAGGACTGGCGTCCCGACTGGTCCGTCGCCTGGGATCTGGTCAAGCTGGGCAGCCCCACCGCTTTCCAGAACGGCGTCATCGGCGTCGGCGGTCTGGCGGTCCAGTATGTCATCAACGGGTACGGGTTCCTTTTCGTCGCCGGATTCACCGCGACCAACAAGGTCTACGGTATCCTGGAGATTGCGGCTTCCTCCTTTGGCTATTCGATGTCCACCTTTGCGGGGCAGAACCTCGGCGCAAACCGCATCGACCGGATCCGCTCCGGAATGCGGGCCGGCGCCGTGATGTCGGCGGTGACGGCGGCGATAATCGGCGCGCTGATGCTGCTGTTCGGCCGTTTCATCCTCTCCCTGTTCATCTCGGGCGATCCCTCCCAGACAGAGGAGGTGCTGCGGATCGCCTACCACTACCTGGCTTATATGTGCGTGCCGCTGCCGGTCCTCTATCTGCTGTGGATCTACCGCTCGGCGCTGATGGGACTGGGTGACACCCTCGTCCCGATGATCTCCGGTATCGCCGAGCTGGCCATGCGGCTGCTGATGGTGCTGTTTGTCCCCCATCTGATCGGAAACGACGCCATCTTCATGGCCGAACCGGCCGCTTGGGCCGGCGCACTGGCCATTCTCTGCTCGGTCTATTACTGGCGGCAGAGCCGCCTGCTTCAGGCCGCGAAAGCACAGGGCCTGTCCGGCTGACCTTCCGCCGCAGAAAGCTCCCCCGTTCTCCTGTGAGAGCGGGGGAGCTTTTTCCAAAATGGCGGCGTCAGCCTCTGTAACTGCGGTACTTGCGGGCCGCCTCCAGCAGGGCGGCGATATTTTCCAGCGGAACGTCGCGTCCGATCTCGATGTTGAGGCCGAGGCCGCCCTCCGGCAGATACAGCGCCTCCACTGCCTCGCGGACATGGCTGTCCAGCTGGGAGGGGGTGGCAAACGGGAAGAGCTGGCGGTCCAGATCGAGGTTGATCGGGATTTTCCCCCTGCACACCCGGACGAGGTTGTCCAGCCCATTTGCGCGGAACTGCGGGTTGACCATATCCACCCCGCACTCCCGCAGGTCGGGCATGATCTCGTAGATCATCCCGTCGGTGTGCATGTAGACGTACCGTCCGGCCGCCTTGACCATCGCGTACATTCTGGCGAAGGCGGGCTTCAGATATTTGCGCCACTTTGCCGGGCCGATGGCAAGCCCTTTCTGCATCCCAAGATCATCGCCGAAATAGACAACCGGCCCCATCCGCGGCAGGGCCGCTTCGATCTGGCGGCAGTTGTACTCCACGACCTTGTCAATGAGAATCTGGAGCTCCTCGCACTCCTCGGCGAAGTCGAGCATCGCCTCCTCAAAGCCGCGCAGGTCCAGCAGCCGCAGATACATGAAACCGTGCGGCAGGCGGCCGTCCCGGTTCTGCGGGATCTGGAGGGTGCGGATATCCTCCCGGTTTGGCAGCGGGTGTCCGGTGACAATGGACTCCATCCCCTCCTCCAGGTTCTCCCAGACGCAGCCCCATTCGTCTGTAAAGGAACCGACGTGGTAGCTGTCCGGGATGGGGAGGTGGTCCAGATCGGGGGGATTGGGCAGAATGTCGGGGTAGTCCCGGACAAGGCGAAGAAGCTCCTCGCCGTACCGGAGCCACGCTGCCGGCAGCATTCCGAAGGAAACCGGGATTTCCTCCGGGTGCTGGTAGGTCATGGCCTGAATCAAAAGCTGTTGCTGGCGGTCCATGCAGATTCCTCCTGGCATTTTAATTTCTGCTTTCATTATAGTACAGTTTCACCCGCAGTGCAATCCATTCCGTTTTCAGTACAAAATGACATGCCGCCGGACAAACCGTCCATCAGCCCCGCCAGGATGGTGAAAGCCACCTGCGACTGGTATTCGTCAGAGCAGAGCTTTTCACACTCCTCCGGATTGGAGAGAAAGCCGCATTCTATCAGCACAATGGGATTTTCCGCCTGCCAGAGCAGATAGAGGTTCTCCTCCCCCTGTTTGATCTGCCGCTCGTTTTCCGGCTGAAGAAGGGAGACGAAGGCGTCCTGGATGGACTGTGCCAGCTGCGCGCTCAGCGGATTGCCGCGGCCGTAGAACATCTGCGCGCCATGATACCGGGACTGCTCAAACTGGTTCTGGTGGATCGAAAGGACGATCGCCTCCGGGTGCTCCTCCATCAGGGCGAGACGGTTGTGCATGTCGGACCTTTTCCGGGCGGCAATGCCGGTCAGACCGGGGTCGCAGGTCATCTTGTCCGTCTCGCGGGTCATATAGACGGTGAAGCCCTGGAGCGTCAGCATATCCCGCAGCTTCAGCGCAATGGCGAGGTTCAGCTCTTTTTCGGCCGTCCCGTTGACGCCGACTGCTCCCCCGTCCGCACCGCCGTGTCCGGGATCAAGGATGACCGTCTGTGTCTGCACAAAATCCCCCGCGCCGGTCCGGCGGAAAAATCCGCCATCCCCCGTCCCGCCGCGCAGCTGTCCCGCCGCGAAGAAAAAAATCAGCATTCCCAGCAAAATTGCAGCAACTCCCGCGATGCGGTTTTGACGCCGGCGCGGCCGCCCGCTCCTTCCACGCATACCACCACTCCCCTCGTACTCCCTCCTATCCTATGCGGGCGCCGCTCGCCCTATGCGGCAGTGCAGCCGCGAGAAAGTTACAAATCAGTGTCAAAGATGAAAGTAATTTCAGAAAAAACTGCCGGCGCAAAAAGTGTCCCCTCTTTTTATGGCTTTTGTACGGATGAGATTCTTCCCCGCACAAATTGAACACACATGGAATTTGCCGTTTCCGCTGTTGCAGACAGGGCGCAACGCGATTCCGGATTGTTCAAATCATGACGTGCATTGTTTGGATAAAATTTTCGAAATCTAATCTGTATTTTTATGAAACATGCACGTTAATTTCCGAGAAAAACCCACCTGGACGATTTGTCACATCCTCCAAAACTGGCCGGAAAAAGTTCGGACAGGGGAAGAAAAAACGGGAGGAAAACCGTCGAAATCCAGTGTGGCGAGCAAAATCGGAACAAAATGACTGGTGAATTGCACAAAAATGCGGCTGTCACCAGGGTTGACAAACCCACTCTTCTTGCATACAATGGATACAAATCGGTAACAATCATTACAGTTCCGTTATCGGTTCCGAAGGCGGCGCGATGGCAGGCGCAGCCGGGAAAATTTTATGTGAAGGAGCAGTTTATGTTTTCCAGACGGATGAAACTTGTTACTGTCGCCCTCAGCGCCATTCTTACAGCCCCCGCAATGATGGGTGCAGTAACCTTTCGCAACTCGGTTCGGATTCTCGATGAAGGACAAAATCCGCAGATGGTTCTCTCGGAATCCAGCGACCCCCTTGTCATTCTCAAGGAGGCCGGCATCACCCTCGGGGAATACGACACCATCGAAATGATTGAACGCGCTGAGCGCGTTTACCACCTCACCATCGACCGCGCATTTGACGTTGCCTTTGACAACGGCGGCGTCAGCCAGACAGTCGAAATGATGGAGGACGAAACCGTTGCCGACCTGCTGGAAAAAGCGGGCGTGACCCTCGGACCCGACGACACCATCTCTCCGGCCCTCACCGAACTGGTGACGCCGGACACACAGGTGGTCCTCCAGCGCATTACCTACCAGACCCGGACGGTGACGGAGACGGTCCCCTACGAAACCATTGAGAAGCAGACCCCTCTGCTGAAGGACGGCAAAACCCGCCAGCTGGAGGCCGGCTCAAACGGCTCGCAGGAGCGGACGTCGGTTTTCAAGTATATCAACGGCCAATATGCTGAAACCGTTTCGGAGACCATCAACGTCACGCTGGAACCGGTCGATGAGGTCATCCTCCATGGCAACAGCAAGGCGAGTGTCACGACGCTGGAAGCGCCGCAGGACCTCGCGCTGGACGCCAACGGCAATCCCGTCTCCTATGTGAAAAAGATCACCGGAAAAGGGACCGCCTACAGCGCCTGGGAGGGCGCGAAGACCGCGAGCGGCCGTTACGCCATCCCGGGACACGTCGCCGTTAACCCCAATGTGATCCCCTATGGCAGCAAGCTGTATATCAAATCCTCCGACGGGAAATTTGTCTACGGTTATGCAGTCGCCGCGGACACCGGCATCGCCCTGATGGACGGCCGCGTCACCGTCGACCTCTACTTCGACACCTATCTCGAAAGCTGCCTGTTCGGCGCGAAAACCATGGATATTTACGTTTTGGAATAAAGGAAAACCGCCCTGTCAGAGAAACGGCAGGGCGGTTTTTCTCATATCATTCCACCGTGTAGCAGAGATTTTCCCACAAAAGGCGGTCCCCTTCGTCAACGCCGGGCGGAAGCAGCGCCAGCGCGACCTGGTTTTCCACCCCGTCCTCGCTGACCAGAAGGGCGTAATCCCCCATAATCTGTCTGACAATATAATGAATGGGTCCCACATTCTCCCTCCCTTGCAGAAACCCCCGTCCCGGAAAATCCGGGGCGGGGGAATTTTTCGAAGCAGTTTTTACGCCTTGTTGACAGAGCCGAACAACTCCATTTTCTCTCTGACAGTGGCCTTGATTGCCTCGGCGCCGGGCGCGAGCAGCTTGCGGGGGTCGAAGCCCTTGCCCTGCAGATCCTTGCCGGCCTCGATATATTTGCGGGTTGCTTCCGCAAAGGCGAGCTGGCACTCAGTGTTGACGTTGATTTTGGCGACGCCCAGAGAGATCGCCTCCTTGATCATGTCCGCGGGGATGCCGGTGCCGCCGTGGAGCACCAGAGGCATATCGCCGACCTTCTCCTTGATGGCGGCCAGGACGTCAAACCGCAGGCCGGGCCAGTTTTCGGGGTATTTGCCGTGAATATTGCCGATGCCGGCAGCCAGCATGGTGACGCCCAGGTCAGCGATCATCTTGCATTCGTTGGGATCGGCGCACTCGCCCATGCCGACGACACCGTCTTCCTCACCGCCGATGGAGCCAACCTCTGCCTCGAGGGAAAGGCCGAGCTCGCCGCAGGTGGCGACCAGTTCCTTGGTCTTTTCGATGTTTTCCTCGATCGGGTAATGAGAGCCGTCAAACATAATGGAGGAGAACCCGGCCTCAATGCACTTCTTGGCGCCCTCATAGGTGCCATGGTCGAGGTGCAGGGCGACGGGGACAGTGATCTTGAGCTCGTCCACCATGGCCTTGACCATCTCGGTGACGGTCTTGAACCCGCACATATACTTACCCGCGCCCTCGGAAACGCCGAGGATGACGGGGGAATTGAGCTCCTGTGCGGTCAGGAGAATGGACTTGGTCCACTCCAGGTTGTTGATGTTGAACTGGCCGACGGCATACTTCCCGTCTCTGGCTTTGTTGAGCATTTCTTTGGCAGAAACTAACATTGCTGAAACCTCCATTTTGTCTTTCCGGGCAAGCCCGGGGTATTACTTGGTTATTCCTTTTTTATTATAGCCGATTTCCGGCGGAAAAGCAATAGATTGCGGGAATTTTCCTGAAAATCGCCGCCGCGGTCCTATTCCCGGACGATCTGAAGGCCTGTGCGGTCGATTGTCACCGAGATATCGCAGTTCAGCCGGATCTCTCCGGCGCCCTGCGGCCACACCTCCTGCATCAGTGCCCAGTACTCCGGCTGCTCTTTCCAGAGAAGGTCGCCGAGCAGAAAAACGTCACACCGGTACTCCCTCACCGTCCGGTCAAAGGCCGCCTCACATTCCGCCCGGAGCTGTTCGGCGAGCGCCTCTTCGAGCTGAAGAATGCTCTCCTCAGAAAAGACGGCGCCGTCCCGCATCTTTTTCTCCACCAGCGTCCACTTTCCGCTGATTTCCGCCAGAAAGGCGGGCTGTCCATCCCGGATCTCCGGCGAGAGGCGGGTCCGGTTCTGATAAAGCTGGACGGCCGCCCACTCGCAGTCCTCGGTGCGGAGAGTGTAGACGGCGCCGCGGATCGTGTCCCGCAGGGTGAGAAGGCCGCGCATTTCCCCGCCCGTCACCTCTCCGGCATAGCCCTCCGGGGAAATGACGCCGAGACCGGTAATCTCCACCGCTCCCAACTCCTCATCCCCGGTCGTTTCAATCATCGGAATCACCGCGTCGCGGTAGGGTTCGGCGAGGGCTTCCAGCACGTCGATGAGCAGGATTTCCTCCCCCAGCCCGCTGCGTTCGGCGTTTCGGACGGTATTCTCGATCGACATGGCCGGGAGGATCGCCTGGGTGATACCGGCCGAAAGGATGTCCTTCGCCTTTCCCCTGGTGAGGAGGATGGCGACGTCCGGCCGGGAATCCAGGCTGTTGACAAAGTAGGAGAGCAGTCCCTCTAACGGCTGCTGCACCGCCTCCCAGCCCAGAACGACGATGCGGTTATGCCCGAGGTAAAACTCCTTCCCCTGATTCTTTGCGGAATTTTCCACCGCCTCCGCGATGGAGGCGCCCCGGCAGGTGAGCATCTGCGCGTTTTCCTTGGAGGAATCGACCAGTGTCTGACCGCCCGCTCCCTCCGGACTGAACACCTGCATGGTCACCTCAAATTCCGTGCCGGTCCAGTCGACGCCCACTCCCTGCACGATGGCCCGTTCCTGCAAATTCACCATTCGGATCAGCGTATGGCCGCATCCCGCCAGCGGCAGGAGGAGCAGCAAAGCGGCTGCCAGGCTGAATACCCGCCTCATGCGCACCGCCCCTTTCCCAGCCGCCCGCGCAGCCATCCGGCGAGGAGGCAGACAAGCGGGATGACCACAATGAGCACCAGAATCGGAATGCCGGTGCTCAAAACAGCCAGCATCCGCTCCGCAGTTTCTTCCCGCATGAGCATCCCGCCCGCCACACCGAAGGCCGCCAGCGCAAAGAAAGGCAGCAGCCACCGGGCGCGCCCGTTTTCACGCGCCCGCAGCGGCAGGCAGGCGGCAAACTGCTCCCGCATTGTCCACAGAAAGAGGGTGACGCGCAAAAAGCACACCGCCACCCAGACGCAGACATGCAGCGCGTCCATCCGCTGAAAAATGGAGATCTGCGCGACGGTGGTCAGCAGAAAGAAGGGGTATGCCTCACCGGCCGCCAATTCCCCCAGCACGGTGGAGATGAAGAACACCACACATTCCATCAAAATGCCCGCACAGACCAGATACCAGAAAAAGCCCCTTTTCGCCCCGCTTTTGACCCGCTCGCTGAGCGGCAGGTAGAGATAAATGGCCGAAGACCGCGCGCACAGTGTCCATGCGCCCCGCAGAATGTCGGAGCCGCTCCCCGCCTCCAGCGGGCGGAGGTTGACCGGATTGATCCGTTCCGCGACGCCGAGCAGGGTGAGCGCCAGCGACAGCAGAAACAGCGC